>JANPGC010000001.1:0-5103 GCA_031423755.1 Phyllobacteriaceae bacterium
TCGTAGGCAGTGCCAAAACCATTGAGCGAAATCTTGAGCGGGTTCGGCTTGTTCTGGAAGTTGACCGATGTCAGCGTCAGATCAGCGCCTTTCTTCAGCGCGGCAACCAGTTCGTTGCTGAGCGCCGATTCTGCGATGCAGCGGTCAGGGAAACAGATCGCATACTCAACCTTCGTCGGCTTGTTCTGGCCAATCTGCATGCCAATGCCCGCCGCAATCAAACGGCCCGTGGGCACGGAAATCTGAATGATTTTGCGGCTGACCTTGCCCTTGACCTCGATCAGGCTGACAGCAGTCAGCAACTGGCCGGAATCGGCAGTCACAATATTCTGGACATTGCAGATGTCATTGTCTTCCTGCTTGGCGCAAACCTTGAACCAGCCTTGCGGCGCAGCTCCGGCTTCTTGCGCCAGCGCGCCGCCGCCCGACAGCGTGCCGACGGCAAATGCAGCGCCGGCAAACATCTGGATCATGATCATCTTGGTGTTGGACATCAATTCCGGTTCCTCTTTCAGCAATGCCAAGGCGCGCATGGCGCCTGCCCCAAAAACTCTCGGGCTCTGTGTTGGCCAAATAAGGCAACAGGAAGGCCTTTGAAACGCTGATGGCCTGTTACACCGCTATGCAAATCGAATCCAGCGTCTTTTGCGCCTTGAAAGCGCTGAAGTCTCTGAAGAATCTTGCACAATTGCGCATCAGAGCAAGCGTGAACTTGTCCCTGTTTCACAGTGTGCGGGAATGATAGTCTCACACCAAAGCGAACGAATCGTGCCTGGTTCCGGGCAGATTACCGCTCAACTTGAGGCCTGGACCGGAGAAAATCGATGAACTGGCTCTCAAGGTGCGCCGCAATCGCGATGACGCTCACATCAGCTTGGACGGTCGGCGCAATCGCCCAGCCAAAGCATGGTATTGCGATCATTGGCGAACCCGCCCTGCCCGCAGACTTTGCCAATCTCCCCTATGCCAATCCCGATGCGCCAAAGGGCGGCAACATCGGCTATGGCGTCGCCGGAACCTTCGACAATCTCAATCCTTTCATCCTCAAAAGCATGCGCACCACAGCAAGGGGCGTCATTGACACGGCCTTTGGCAACCTCGTGTTTGAATCATTGATGCAGCGCTCGGCTGACGAGCCCTTTACCCTCTACGGGCTCCTCGCTGAAACCATTGACACGGACGACGCCCGCACTTGGGCCGAATTCCAGCTCAACCCGAATGCCAAATGGTCGGATGGACAGCCTGTCACCCCCGAAGACGTCATATTCACCTACGAGACCTTCACCGCCAAAGGCCGCCCGCCCTACTCAAAGCGCATGGACAAGATCGCCAAGATCGAAAAGACAGGCGAGCGCGGCGTCAAATTCACATTCAACGAAAAAGCCGACCGCGAGTTTCCCCTTATCATTGCCCTGACGCCCATCATCCCGAGGCATGCAACGGCTGCTGCCTTTGATCAGCCTTCACTCAACCCTCCCGTTGGCTCCGGACCCTATCTTGTCGACAAGATTGATCCCGGCACCCGCATCACCTTCAAGAGGAACCCCGGCTATTGGGGCAAAGACCTGCCGATCAAGCGCGGGCTGGACAATTTCGACACCGTGTCCATCGACTATTTCAAGGATGAAACCGCCCAATTCGAAGCCTTCAGCAAGGGTCTTTTCGATGTCTATCCTGAAGGCGACCCGGCCAAATGGGCCAAGAATTACGATTTTCCCGCCGTCAAAGATGGCAAAGTGATCAAGGATGTCTTCGTCACAGGCACGCCAGCCAACATGTTTTCCTTTGTTTTCAACACACGCAGAGCCGTCTTTGCCGACCGCAAAGTGCGCACGGCGCTCGCCATGCTTTATGATTTCGAGTGGACAAACAGGAACCTTTTCGAAGGCGCTTATTCCCGCACCGGCTCATTCTGGCAGAATTCGGAACTGTCTGCGCTTGGCGTTCCAGCCTCGGCAGGCGAAAAAGCCCTGCTGCAACCCTATGCCGGCAAACTCTTGCCGGAAGTCATGGACGGCACCTGGACGCCCGTGAAAACCGACGGCTCGGGACGTGATCGCGCGACAATGCTGAAGGCCGTGACTCTGCTGAAAGAAGCGGGTTACAATCTGGCAGGCCGGAAGATGACCGGCGCCGACGGCAAGCCGCTGGCGTTTGAGATCCTGTGCGCCAATGGCGGCGAGGAAAAGCTCGCGCTCGTCTACCAGCGCACCCTCGCCAAGGTCGGGATAGATGCTGAAGTGCGCACTGTCGATGACGCGCAATACCAGCAGCGCCGTCAGGTTTGGGACTATGACATGATCCTTGCCACCTACTCCTCGTCGCTCTCGCCTGGCATAGAGCAGGTCGGGCGCTGGGGATCGTCCTCCAAGGAGGGCGAAGGCACCTTCAACTACGCCGGTGTTGCCGAGCCCGGCATCGATGCGATGATTGACGCATTGGGCAAGGCCAAGACCCGCCCTGAATTCGTCGATGCCGTGCGCGCACTCGACCGCCTTTTGATATCGGGCCAATATGTCGTGCCGCTGCATCATCTGAAAGAGCAGTGGATCGCGCGCTGGGCCCGCGTCGACCATCCGCAAAAGTCCTCCCTGTTCGGCTATCAGTTGCCAACGTGGTGGGCGAAACAATAGGCTGTGACAGATCAAGGAGCGTTGGCGTTGCAGACAATCAGGATAGACATAATTTCCGATGTGGTGTGCCCTTGGTGCTATCTGGGCAAGGCGCGGCTGGAGCGCGCGCTGGCGGCCATGCGAGATGTGACCGCCGACATCAACTGGCGTCCCTATCAGCTTGACCCCACAATTCCGCGCGGCGGCGTCGACCGCAAAAAATACATGGAAGCCAAGTTCGGCACAGGCCCGCGCCTCGGCGAAATCCACAAGCAGCTCGAAGGCTTTGGCCGCGAAGTCGGCATCCGCTACGATTTTGACGCGATTAAGGTCTCGCCAAACACCATGGACGCGCACCGGCTCATCCGCTGGGCGGCGCAAGCTGGGGACGGCGTCCAGGCAAAAGTGGTGGACCGGCTGTTCAGGCTCTATTTCACGGAAGGCGCGGACATCGGCAATCACGCCGTGCTGGTCAAAGCCGGTGCAGACAGCGGCATGGATAAAGCAATCATCGAGGCGCTGCTTCCCACCGATGCCGAAGAAGCCGGCGTCATTGGCGAAATCGCGACAGCCAAGCAAATCGGCATTTCCGGTGTGCCCTGCTATATTTTCAACCAAAAATACGCCGTGTCAGGCGCACAGACGCCGGACATCCTGATTGAAGCAATGCAAGGCGCGATGCGACAACCCGCGATATCGAAAGGTGCTGTTGGCTGAAAGGCCAGAGTTTTCCTTGCCTCCGGTCAGCAATCCCCGCTGCGGCGTGGCAAGTGCCACATCAGGCCGAATTGTTGCCGTTCACCGACAAAAAGGCCGCCAGAAGGAAGCCTCTTTCGATCTCTTTTCAAGATGGGCCGACTACTCAGCGTCGTCCTTCTTGGCCTTCTTGGCGGGAGCCTTCTTGGCCTTGGCCGGCTTTTCTTCCGTCTTCACTTCCTCATCGTCAGCCATCAAGGCTTCCTTGCTCACCACGACGTCGGTCACATTGACTTCCGACAGCAGCTTGTCGACGACCTTTTCTTCAAAGATCGGAGCGCGAAGGCCTGCGATGGCGTCCGGATTGTTGCGGAAGAAGTCGTAGACCTGCTGTTCCTGGCCCTTGTACTGGCGAACCTGGTCATACATGGCGCGCTGCAGTTCCTGCTCGGTCACCTCGACATTGGCCTTCTGGCCGATTTCGGAGAGCACGAGACCGAGGCGCACACGGCGCTCGGCCAGCTTGCGGTATTCAGCGCGGGCGTCTTCTTCCGTGGTCTCTTCGTCAGCGAAAGTCTTGCCAGCGCCTTCCAGTTCACGGGTGATCTGCAGCCAGATGTTGTTGAATTCGGCGTCCACAAGCTTGGACGGCGATTCAAACTGGTGCAGCGCGTCCAACTGGTCGAGCAGCTGACGCTTCACCTTCTGGCGCGTGTGCGAGCCATACTGGCTTTCAATCTGCTCGCGGATAACCGTGCGCAGGCGCTCCATCGATTCGATGCCGAGTTTCTTGGCCAGTTCATCGTCCAGAACCAGCTTTTCAGCAGCCGAAACACTCTTCACCGAGATGTCAAAGGTCGCATCCTTGCCGGCAAGGTTGGCAGCGCCGTAATTTTCGGGGAACGTGACCTTGATCTGCTTCTCATCGCCCGCCTTGACACCGACGAGCTGTTCCTCAAAGCCCGGGATGAACTGGTTGGAGCCGAGCACAAGGTTTGCGCCCTCATCCTTGCCGCCATCAAAGGCAACGCCATCGACCTTGCCGAGATAGTCAATCGTCACGCGGTCGCCATTGGCGGCCTTGCCCTTCTTTTCCGTGTAGGTTTTCGCCGATTCGGCAACGCGGCCAACCTGCTCTTCGATTTCCGCATCGCTGATCTCTACGATCGGGCGCGAGATCGAAATCGACGAGGTTTCGGCGATGGTGAAGGTCGGCAGAACTTCGTAATTGATGTCGAACGAGAAATCAGCCTTGCCTTCGAGAATCTGTCCGGCTTCCTTTTCGTCTTCCGTCATCACGACTTCCGGCTGCATGGCAGCCTTTTCGCCGCGACCCGCCGGAATGGCCTTGGCCTGTTCGCTGATGATCTCATTGACGAGTTCTGCCATGAACGACTTGCCATACATCTTGCGCAGATGGGCGGTCGGCACCTTGCCGGGGCGGAAGCCGTTGATCTTGGCCTTGCCGCGCGCTGTTTCCAGGCGCTCAGCGAGCCGCGTTTCCATGTCCTTGGCGGGCACGACGACCTTTACGGCGCGTTTGAGACCCTCGTTCAGCGTTTCAGTAACCTGCATGACAAAACCTTCATATCGTTCAACCGGCCCATGCCCGCGCCTGAATGCCGGGGCCTTTATACCGGATCGTTGCTGTTCTCGTGTCGGCCTGGTGCGGGTGAGAGGACTCGAACCTCCACGCCTTGCGGCGCTGGAACCTAAATCCAGTGCGTCTACCAATTCCGCCACACCCGCTTCGGCTGGCCGAAGCTCCGAAATCGGGCGTTCCTATATCACCGGT
>JANPGC010000002.1:0-7670 GCA_031423755.1 Phyllobacteriaceae bacterium
CGCTTGCTACCAAATCATATGAAATGATCGGGAACTTCACCCAGATCGTATCGCTCTCGTAGTCCTGATACTCGATCTCGGCCTCGGCCAAAGCCGTGCGTTCGACCACACTCCACATCACCGGCTTGGAGCCGCGATAGAGTTGGCCAGTCATGGCGAACTTCATCAATTCGCCCGCGATCTTAGCTTCGGCGCGGTAATTCATCGTCAGGTAGGGGTGCTTGAAATCGCCGATCACGCCCAGACGCTGGAATTCCTCGGACTGGACGCCGACCCAGTGGGTGGCGAATTCGCGGCATTCCTTGCGGAATGTGTTGATCTCGATCTCGTCCTTGTTCTTGCCCTTGGCGCGGTATTGTTCCTCGATCTTCCATTCGATGGGCAGGCCGTGGCAGTCCCAGCCGGGCACATAGTTCGAGTCAAACCCGCGCATCTGGAACGAGCGGGTGATGACGTCCTTCAGGATTTTGTTGAGCGCATGGCCGATGTGCAAATTGCCGTTGGCATAAGGCGGGCCGTCATGCAGCACGTATTTCGGCTTGCCCGAAGCGCTTTCGCGCAGGCGCTTGTAAAGGTCCATGGCTTGCCATTTGGCAATGATTTTCGGCTCAGACTCCGGCAGCCCGGCGCGCATCGGGAAGCTGGTCTGCGGCAGATAGAGCGTGGTTGAATAGTCGATCTGTTCGGACATGGTCTGTTCCATTGGGCCACGCCAAGCCGCGCGGCAAATTCAGGGTTCTCTCTTGGAAAATTTTGGCCGCGAAAGCAACCAGAGACCGGCCTCAAGCGCGGGAGCGCGAAGCCGGGGCGGTAATTCGTATCGGGCTGTTCAAAAACATGGCGGCACAGGTCATGAGCGCGTTCTAGCGGAAGAGCGTCAAGGAATAAAGGCTGATTGCGGTTTGTGCCATTTGCGCGTATATGAGTGGGCAAATGGCAAGAACGAGGAGTTTCGTCATGTCCGCAGCATATGCAATGGCGCGTCCGGTTGTGATGCCGAGCGAGTTGGACACACTCATCAAGCACGGATTCTCCAATGAGGAGATATACAAGATCGTCGCGCCAAGGCGTACGCTTGCGCGGCGCAAGGCCGCGAATGAACAGCTTTCCGTTGTTGAAACTGACAGGGTATTACGACTCAAGAGCATCGTTGAATTTGCAGAGTCTGTTTTTGGCAATCCTGACAAAGCTCATCATTGGCTTCGCGAGCCTTGCCGAGCCTTGGACAAGGCGATCCCCATTGAACTATTGGAATCAGAAGCCGGTGCTATTGCTGTAAGGGATGAAATTGGCCGAATTCAATATGGCATGTTTGCCTGACAATGCGCATTTGGCGCATATCTGACTTCCCCGACCTGTCGGGAGAAGGCGGCAAATTATATCCGGGCAGGTGGAACACGCGCGGGACGCCTATGGTCTATTGCGCCGATCATCCTTCAACGGCGATGCTGGAAATACTGGTGCATCTCAAACCGGAAAGAACGCCTGACATCTATCAATTGATTGAAGTTGCGGTGGACGAAAGCGTCGCAATCGGTGCGCCTGATCTGCCAGCGAACTGGCAAGACAATCCAAATGTCACAAAAGATATTGGCACGAGTTTTGTCATGGGTAACGAAACGCCCCTCCTGCGTGTCCCTTCCATCATCATGCCTCAAGCCTTCAACTATCTCCTCAACCCCAACCATCCCGACGCTGCCAAACTCTCCATCGCCCAAATCTGGCGCTACCCGTTCGACAGCCGCCTGCTCATGTGAAGCACAGTGTCAGGTCAATATCCGACAGCGGCCTGACGCCCGCCAACAGCGCCCTTGCCTCGACCTCGTCCCGCCGCATCTGCACCATCAATGGTTCCAGCCCGTCAAATTTCATCTCGCCGCGCAGATAGCCGAAGAAGGCGACATCGCACGTCTGACCGTAAAGATCGCCTTCAAAATCAAACACATAGGTCTCAAGCAGCGGCGCGCCGTCGCTGTCCACCGTTGGCCGCCGACCGAATGAGGCGACTCCATCCTTCAGCGTGCCATCGGCCAGCCGGAACCGGACCGCATAAATGCCATGCGCCAGCCGGTTCTCCAACGCGAGTTGCATGTTGGCCGTCGGGAAGCCCAGCGTGCGGCCAAGCTGTTTGCCGGAAATCACCGGAGCGGAAACCGTATAGCGATAGCCAAGCAATCCCGCTGCTTGCGCAACATCACCCTCAGCCAGGCAATCACGGATGCGGCTTGAGGATACGACACTTGCCCCCTCGTCCCGGAACGCATCCACCAGCGTCACATCAAATCCGAGCCGCTTGCCAGCGTCCATCAGAAACGCCGGGCCGCCTTGTCTGCCTTTCCCGAAATGGAAGTCGAAGCCTGTGACAACATGGGCTGCATTCAGGCCGGAGAGCAGCACCGTTTCAATAAACTCGTCCGCCGTATGGGTGGCAAAGCCGCGCGAAAATTCCTGCTCGGCGACTGCATCAAATCCGAGCGCGGCCAGAAGCCGGGCTTTCACCGGTGCAGGTGTCAGGCGGAACACCGGACTGTCCGGCGCAAAAACCGTGCGCGGGTGCGGCTCGAACGTGAGAACAAGCGCCGGCCTGTTACTGGCCTTGGCTATTTCCAGCGCACGGTCGAGCACTGCGCGGTGGCCGCGATGGACACCATCAAAATTGCCAATTGCGACCACGCCGCCCTTCAGTCGCGCGGGCAAGCCACCCAGATCGTTGAAGCGGAAAACGCCCGGCATTGGGCTCAAACCAGCCAAGGCATGACGGCGACCGGCGCAACGCCGTGGCCCTTCAGCCAAGCGGCGAGCCTGTCATTGTCCGGCCTGCCGTGCTCGCCATACTCTTTGGCGTGGATGCCGGATGAAATGTAGAGCAAGTCAAACCCGTTGTTGACGGCGCCTTTGACATCGGTCAGCAGGCCATCGCCCACTGCGACGACACGGCTTTTGTTGACTGGCGCGCCGCTAAGCAACTCGGCCTCCTTCATCGCCGCCTCATAGATCGGCGCGTGCGGTTTGCCCGCAACAAGCGTGCGTCCGCCCATCAGGCCATAGTCGCGCGCCAACGCTCCGGCGCACCAGATCATCCGCTCGCCGCGTTCAACGACAATATCCGGGTTGGCGCAGATCATCGGCAGATTGCGCGAACGCAGACGCGCCAAAAGGTCGGCATAGTCGTCCGGGGTCTCGGCTTCATCGTCGAAAAGCCCGGTGCAGACAATGACCTGCGCCTCCTGCTCCTCAACCAGTTCGGCATGGGTGCCGTCATAAAGCGGCAAATCACGCTCGCCGCCGATGTGAAAGACTTTCCGGGGCGCTTCTTCGATCAGGATTCGCGTCACATCGCCAGACGTGACCACCGCGTCATAAGCCTCCGCTGGCACGCCAAGTGCGCCAAGCTGTGCGATGACGCCATCACGCGGTCGGGGCGAATTGGTAATGAGAATGACACGCTTGCCCGCCTCGCGCGCCCTCGTCAGAGCTGCCGCAGCGGCTGGAAAAGCGCGCTCGCCATTGTGCACAACGCCCCAGACATCTGACAGAATAATGTCGTATCGATCCGCAAGGTCATCGAGCGTGTTGATGACGTTCATATGTTGCCCGGCCCCGCATTCATTAATGTGCGTCGATTATCTGAGCCAGTTCACCTTGTCATCAGCTTTTGCTTGGCGGCGGGCAAAGTGCGTGCAATATTTAAACCAATTGTTAACCATGCGTATGCGGAGCGTCAGGCGTGATGAAACGGTTTTTGCTGCTCTTTTCAGCCGCCATCGTTTGCGCCGGCATCGTTGCAGCGTTGCGGCCGGGTGCCGATATTCCCTACTGGATTGCCGTGATCGCGCTCGCGATCGCCGCGCCTGCCGCAGGAATCGCCGTGGCCTCCTATGCGAAGCTGGTCCAAATCAAGAAGAACCACGCGCTCCTTGCCGCCAGGTTTGAAGAAGCCGTCTACCGGCTGGAGAAGCGCAACGATCTGGCGCAAACCCGCGTGACCATGTTGTCGCAGGGCAGTGCCCAATTTGCCACGCCGTCCGCAACGGCGCTTCCCAAACGCGGCGCTTCCGCGCAAGTGGAACGTACAGCACCCATCATCCTTGCGCCAACGCCACCCGCAAAATCGCACAGCCCGTTGAAGGCTGAGCGGACCAAGACCCGTTTTGCACTGCCAGAGAGGTTGGCCCGCCAGCATATATCCGCGGAAAAAGGCACAAAGAAGCAGGTTGATACCGGCCCGTTCTCGTTGACACTGCAGCCGGTCCTTGAATTGCCCAATGCTGTTCCGACGGCTTACATCGCATTTGGCAAAATTGCAGGCCAACACTTCGCCGCTGACGAGAAGCTTCCTGAAACTCTCGACCGGGCGGAGTTTTGCGACCAGTTGATTGCTCACGCCATGCGCATTTGCGAACAGCTTGAAGACGGAAGTTCTGCGCCGACACCGGTCATTTGCGGGTTGACGGCGGAGTTTCTGGCTGATCCGGCCAAGGTCAAGCACCTCGTCAGTGTCATGCTCGCTCGCCCCAATCTCGCCAATTGGCTGATCTTTTCCATTCCCGCGAGGATGACAGGGACAGTTGCCTTGCAGCGGGACGCATTGGACAAAATCGTCGCCACGGGTGTGAAGTTTGCAGTGTCTGGCGACCTCGCGTCGCTGGCAATCCGCAAAGCCCGCGCCAAGCTGCCGTTGGCCTATATTCTGGCTGCCGCCAGTGAATTCAGCAATGATGCGGCCGTGGATGTGCTGCGCTCGCTGGTCAGCAGGGCCAAAATCGAGTCCGTGTCATTTATCGGGCTGAACGCAGAGACGGAAGAATTGCAAGCGATGCTGGAGGATGCCGGTGTCCGGCATGTCACTAGTTCCAAGGCAGCCCCGCCCCGTGCGCTGAGGTCCGACCTTGATGCCGTCCCGTCCGGCAGCGAACACTCCGCCACCAGATGAACGGCAACGGCGCGGATGTTGCCATCCGCGCCTTCGTTTCAGATTTGTCAGTTCAGATGAACGCCTTATCCTACGAACCGCAGGTTCGACAGCTCGTCCTTGATCTGCTTGAACGTGTCATCAAGCGTGGTGCAGGAGCCGTCCGACACGGTGCGCGTGCAAGCGTTCCAGAACATCTTTTCCTTGACGCCAGCCGAAGTCTTGCGGGTGCGGGAGTCGCCCGAGCAGGCCTTCAACGCTTCGATCATCTGGTTTTCCGCCGTGATTGTTTTGTCGAGGTCCAGAGCCACGGTCATCAAGAGCACCTTGTCTGTCGTTTTGATGTTTGTGCACAGCTCACCCATCTGCGTGATCATTGCAGTCGAGTAGTTGCTGGTTGTCTGCGACACAGTGGTGCCCTGAAAAATGCGCGCCTTGTTGCTGGCGCTGGTCTGCGTGCCAGTGGCTGTGTTGTTCGGCGCGGCCAGATTGTTGGCCCAGCCGGTGTAGCCATAGGCAGCATAAGTGGACACGCTTGTGGCATAATCGGCACTCGAGCTCATGGCCGAGTAGGTGTTCGCGCCGTCGGTGAAGACGATGATCACCTTGTCAACAGCCTTGTTTGTGTCAGCGACGCCCTCGGTGAACGGCGCGGCTTGCGAAATCGTGCGCCAGCCCCAGGCGAGACCCTCGGTGACGTTGGTGTTGCCTGTCGGCTGCAGCGCGTCGATGGCACTCAGCACCGTGGCTTCCGTGCCGGTCAGCGGCGTGATCGGCGTCGTCGTGCAAGCAGTGTTCACACCAACGTCGGCCTTGAAGTAATGCCACTGGCCCTTGCGCATGTCGGAGCTGCTGGTCGATGTCGAGCTTGATGTCGAGCCCAGAAGATAGGGGGTTTCGAGATAATATTTGTTGGCGTCTGACTGGCGCGCCCGTCCTGTCGAAGTTTTCCACGCGGCAGAGAAAGATGATGCGGCGGCAAATCCATTAAATGCCTTCGTTATGTCGCGTGTGGAGTTTGTATCTGTGGCAGGCAGGACCGGGTCGGGCCACCAGTTGTTCAGCGCACTGGATTCGCCACCCGTTGTGGATGACGACTTTGTGTCGCCGTAGCGGTCACTGTTGTATTCATCGAGTGCCACCATGGGCACAAAATAGGAACCTGGTGCAGAAGTCGTCGGCACAGTGTCATTCAAGTTGTAAGGATAAGGACGCGCTTCCACGCATCCCTTCCAAACATACTTTTCCTTCAACGCTGCATCGGTTGTGCCCATTTTAGTGGCGAGGGTCGCTCGATCTGCGGACTTGCTCGGATAAAGATAAGTCAGCGTTCCGGTGCGATCTTTCACCGCGCAGGCCTCGTCATACTTCGTGTTCGTGCTGATATCGGTTGATGTCGTTGTGTCTTTTTCCCAGACTTTACAACCAGTTTTTGCTCCTGCTTCAGTGCCGCCGTCGGCAAACTTCAAATTGTCGAGTATGGTGAAGCGGGTTAGCGGCTTGCCTGCGGAATCCAATTTCGCGTTGTTGGTGCCGATGGATTTCCATTGGGACGCCGCCGAATTCATTGTGCCCCAATTGAGGTTCTCATGATGGATCGGCGAAATGCCGTTCTGATCCATCCATGTCTCGGTCTTCTTGTCAGCACCGACATTCACCGATGCAGAGAAAGGAACCACCGAGAATTTGACCGCTGTCGAAGAGTTGGTGAGCTTGACGCCTTCCTTGACCAGATCCTTGACCAGATCCTTGGCCGCTGCCTTCAACAGTGTCATGCGTGTGCCGCCGGAAAGCGTTGTATCGGACATCGAGCCTGACGCGTCCATAACCAAGGCGATCTCGGCGACGTTCTTCATCTTCATCGTCGATTCTTCGAGCATGTAGACATATTTTGACGACGGCGTGCGTGTGAGCCCGGCAAGAACGGGGCCGAAAATGGTCTTGTATGTCAGCTTGCCGACGCAACGAAGCAGCTTTTCGGTGTTGCCGGTGGCATTGGGCAGGGTGACCTGAAATTCCACATTCTGCAGGAAGCTGCCGTCCGAGACAAAATTGCTGTCGAAAAAGTCTTTGCCGGCCGCATAGACCTGCGCATCCGTGTAATCGCCGGACAGATACATTTTCGCCACCGGCACACAGGCGGAGTCAGCGGCGTCGCGCAACTCTGTTTTCAGGCGGGTGACGTTGGAATAGTCAACTGAAAGGCCCACAGCGCCCATGATCGGCAATGCCGCGATGGCCAGAATGGCTGCGTAATTGCCTTCCTCATTTTTTATGAGCTTACGAAACATTTTCATGTGCCAACCCTGACCCGAACGCCCCGAATCCACATGGATCGGGGTCTGATTAAGAAACAAGGTATCAAAGGGCGATTACGAAACCGGAAAGCAGTTTGGTAAAATGTCTCTTACGACTGTTAACCTTGCCGCAACCAAATTGCTTGCCAGTCAGGGGATGTGGACGATCCATGCGCCAATCGCGGACGCGCCCCTCATCTGCCTGTCGGCATCTTCTCCCCGCTGGAGAAGCGGGGAGAAGACGGCTTATCGCCGACCCTCGAAGACTAGCCGTCTTCTCCCCATTTCTCCAATGGGGGCCGAAGGCGGGCGAGACCGGTGGCTCGCCCCGGTCAGATGCCGACAGGCAGATGAGGGGATCACAGCACCCAAAACCGCAAGCTTATCCCGCTACATTCTGTCGCCAACCCATTGATATCATTGACATCACAGCCCTGACAATGGCACTTTATCCACCCGCT
>JANPGC010000003.1:0-6034 GCA_031423755.1 Phyllobacteriaceae bacterium
GCGCTGAATGAACTGCGCTGCGGTAATTGAACCGGCGTGGCGGCCGCCGATGTTTTTCATGTCGGCATTCGGGGTGTCGATCAGCTTGTCATAGTCCGGTCCCATCGGCATGCGCCACAGCCGCTCGCCGGTGGAAAGGCCCGCAGCCGTCAACTGCGCCGACAGCTCGTCATTGTTGGAAAACAGGCCGGCATGCAGCGACCCAAGCGCCACAATGATCGCGCCGGTCAGCGTTGCAAGGTTGATCATGAACTTCGGATCGTACTTGGTGCGGCAGTAATGCAGCGCGTCGGCCAGAACCAGGCGACCTTCCGCATCGGTGTTCAAAACTTCGATGGTCTGGCCGGACATTGATGTCACAATGTCTCCCGGCCGCTGCGCATTGGCGTCGACCATGTTCTCCACCAGCCCGATAATGCCGATGACATTGGCCTTCGCCTTGCGCGTAGCCAGAACATGCATCAGGCCGGTGACAGCAGCGGCGCCGCCCATGTCGCCCTTCATGTCTTCCATGCCCGAAGCGGGTTTGATTGAAACGCCGCCGGAGTCGAAAACCACACCCTTGCCGACGAAAGCGATCGGCTTGTCCTTCGCCTTGCCGCCGTTCCAGTGCATGATGACCATCAACGGCGGGCGGACCGAACCTTGCGCCACGCCAAGCAGCGCGCCCATGCCAAGCTTGGCCATCTGCTTCTCGTTCAACGTCTCGACCTTCACGCCCAGCGCTTCAAGTTCTTTCGCCTTGGCCGCAAATTCGAGTGTCCCCAGAACGTTTGCCGGTTCATTGACCAGATCACGCGCCAAAATCACGCCGCCATGCACAGCCTCGCGCGTTGCAAAGGCCTTCTTCGCGCCAGCAGCTTCAGCAGTCAAAATGGTGATCCTGGCCGCAGATGCAGGTTTTGCCGCGTCATCTTTCTTGGTCTTGTATTTGTCGAACGTGTACGCGCGCAGCAGAGCGCCGAGCGCAAAGTCCGCCGCATTGTCCGCAGACACGGCCTGCCCGTCCATTTCAAGCAAAACGCTTGCCGCCTTGGCGCTGCCCAGTTTGGACGCCACGGTTCCGCCAAGCTTCATCCAGCCATTCGCATCGAGTTCCGAAGCCTTGCCGACTCCAACAATGACAAGACGATCAAGCGCAGTGTCCGATGGAACCAGCACTTCTGCCGAGCTGTTCGCCTTGCCCTTGAAGTCGGCGGCGAAAATAGCCTTGTCCAGCGAGGGACCGGCAAAGCCGCGTGCGGTTTCAGATTGTTTGCCGTCAGCCGATGAGAGGATGAAAAGCACGCCGGAGGGCTGTTTGCCTGGTTTGGCAAAGGCAATGGTCGGGGTCTGCGCCATGGGTGGGGAATCCGTTTGTGTCAGTGTTGATATGCTGTTTTGCGGCAATTAGCGCCATTTGCAAGCGTGGCAATTGCTTCACCATTCATAAACCTTGTTTCTTCGCCCCATGTTAGCCAAGATCAATTAGCATTTGAGTGTTCCAGACCGTCGTGATAGCGCCGGTCGGGAAATGCAGGCGTTGCGGGGCGCCGGGACTAGAAACTGGAGTCGACCCGAACCCATGAAGGTTCTCGAGCGATACATCCTGCGCCGCATCCTTGTTCAGTCCGCTGGCGCTGCCGCTGCGTCTTTGAGCATTGTCTGGATCGTTCAGGCTCTGACCAAGGTCGATCTGGTTACGGATACCGGCCAGTCCATCGGCTCGTTCCTGTATCTGTCTCTGCTCATTCTCCCGGCCATCGTGCCAATTGTGATGCCGTTCGCAATTCTCATCGCCACCGCGCAGACGCTGAACACCATGAGCACGGATTCTGAGCTTGCAGTCGTCCATGCGGCCGGAACACCGAAACTGATGATCTACCGGCCAATCATTCTTGTGGCGGCGCTGGCGGCGGCGATCACCATTTTTTTTGGCAATTTTGTTGAACCTTACTCACGCCAGTCCGCCCGCTTTCTGGTCTCGCAGGCGCGCGCGGATTTCGTGTCGCTGCTCATTCAGGAAGGCTCGTTTCGGCAGGTTGACAAAAATGTCTTCATGCAAGTGTCCAAGCGCGAAGCTGGCGGCCAGCTTGGCGGATTGTTTATCGCCGATTCGCGCGATCCGGCGCTCGACATGATCTATTACGCCCGCAAGGGGTCAGTCGTGCGCCGTGAAGACACCAATCTTTTGTTGATGACCGATGGCGAAATTCACCGCAAGACGGTTCGGGACGGACAGGTCTCCATCATCCGCTTCTCGTCCTATGCCTTTGACCTGTCTGAATTTTCTGCGGCCGGGTCCACGCTCAGGCTGTTGCCGAAAGACCAGACAACCAGTTATCTATGGTCCCCTGATCCCAACGACGTGATCTTTCAGAAGCAGCCGTTGCTTTACAGCACAGAATTGCACCGGCGTTTTTCAGAATGGCTCTATCCACTGGCGTTCGCGATGATTGCAATCGGTGCCTGCGGCATGGCCCGTTCCCATCGCCAAACCGCGTTGGTCACAATGCTGAATGCCGTCGGAGCGGCGTTTGTGTTGCGCTGGGTAGGCATATTCGGCGAAGATGCCGCCGAAAGCAGCCGCTACGCGGCGATCTGGGTTTATCTCATACCACTTGCGGGCATATTTCTTCCGGCGTACCTGGCGTCCCGCAACATCACAATCGAATGGCCGGCTTCGGTGCGAAAGCGGGCTGCGGACTTGCTGTCCCGAGTGGGTGAGGTCCTGTTTGCACTGCGGATCAGGCTGTCGGGCTTCCGCCGCGCCTCCACAGGAGAGGCGGCATGATTGGCTTTACGCTTGGGCGCTATTTTTTCACACGATACCTTGTCACCGTCGGCTATTTTCTGGCTGGCATCATGGCCATGGTGTTTGTCACAAACTTCACGCAGATCAATGACCGGCTTTCCGGCGTGGCGCAGTATAGTGTTTCCATCGGACTAAGCATTGCCGCGCTGCAGGTGCCGATGATCCTGCAGCAGACCATTCCCTTTGTCGGCCTGTTTGCCAGCATGGCGCTCTTGGTGCAGCTGAACCGCAAGTACGAACTGGTGATTGCCCGCTCAGCTGGCTTGTCTGCCTGGCAATTTCTGCTGCCGATTTGCCTCGGCGCGTTGGTTTTCGGCGTCGCCTCGGTGATCGTCATCAATCCGCTGGCGGCCAGAACCTATCTTCTGGCAGAGGAAATGCAGGCACCGTTCGGTTCCAGAAAGGCAGGTGCCTCCTCCGCCCTGTCTATCCCTTGGCTCAGGCAGAAAAGCGATGACGGCGAGATCATTATCGGCGCCAAAACCGTTCTGAAAGACGGCACGGAACTGGTCTCTCCGCTGTTTATGGTCATTGATGCCGGTGGGTCTGTCAAACAGCGCATTGATGCGAATCGGGCGGCATTGCAGGTGAAAAACTGGAGGCTCACCGGGGTCATCATTTCACAGCCGGGAACACCGCCCGAACGTCGGGCCACCTTGGATATCGCAACAAACCTGACACCGGAACTGGTGCAGGAACGGCTGCAAATCCCCGAAATGACGCCGTTTTTTGCGCTGCCGCAAAAGATTGCAGTTGCCCGCGCGCTTGGTTATCAGGCAAACGCATTCTCCATGCAGTTTCACTCGGTCATGGCACTTCCGGCGCTTTTGGTGGTCATGACGCTCATTGCATCAACAGTTACGCTTAAATTCGTGCGTTTTGGCCAGTCCGGAACCATGATTCTGGGTGGCATCCTCGCGGGGTTCATGCTTTATGTCGTCACGGTTTTGGTCAAGGCTTTCGGCAAGGCCGGTATTGTGTCGCCCGGTCTTGCGGCATGGTTCCCGGTGGTGGTGGCCTTCTTATTTGGAGTATCCTTCCTGTTGCACAAGGAGGACGGTTAGTTGGGTGGCCCTGTGAACAATAGGAAGCCTGTTTCGCGCGTGGTTGCTTTGGCCGCGTCGACTGCGCTTGGCTGCCTGTTTGCCTTGTCGATTTCCAACACCGCTTTTGCTCAAAGCATTGAAGACCTTGCGGCGTCTGCGAAGGTCGCTCCGAACGCCAGACTGCTGCTGGTCGCTGATGAGCTGATTTACGACAACAGCGCGGAAACCGTTACCGCTTCAGGCAACGTGCAGATTGATTACGGCGGCAACAAGCTGGTTGCCAAAGAAGTGGTGTACGACCAGAAAACCGGGCGTCTGCGCGCCAACGGCAACGTCGAGATCATCGAGACTGATGGCAACCGCATCTACGCAGAGCAGATCGACATAACTGATGACTTCCGCGATGGATTCGTCAACGCTTTGCGCGTCGAGACCATCGACAACACGCGCTTTGCCGCCGAGAGCGCCGAGCGCACGGGCGGCAACATCACAACCTTCAACAATGGCGTCTACACTGCCTGCGAGCCTTGCCGCGACAATCCCGAGAAAGCGCCGATTTGGCAGATCAAGTCGCGCAAGATCATCTGGAACGCGCAGAAGAAGACGATCCGTTTCGAAGGCGGTCGCTTCGAATTGTTTGGAATGCCAATTGCCGGCCTGCCCGCGTTTGAGATTGCCGACCCGACAGTCAAGCGCAAGACAGGCTTCCTGGTCCCCGGCATCCGCTACAAGAATGAGCTTGGCTTTGGCGTGACGGTTCCTTTCTATGTGGCCCTCGCCCCCAGCTACGATCTTTTGTTCAACGGCACGATCTACAGCCGTCAGGGTTTCCTTGCGGAGGCCGAATTCCGGCAGCGTCTTGCCAACGGCGCCTACTCGCTCAAAATCGCAGGCATCCACCAGAATGAGCCTGACGCATTCCGCTTTGGCTATGTGGACCGCAATCATGTCAATCGAGGCATGATCGGCTCTGAAGGCGAGTTCAAACTCAACCCGCGCTGGACGTTCGGCTGGGACGTGATGGCGCAGAGCGACAAGAATTTCTCCTACACCTACTCCATCGACCGCTATAACCAATACAACCGCAAGAACGAGATTTATCTGACCGGCTTGTCTGGCCGCAACTATCTCGACTTTCATGCCTACAAGTTCAACGTTCAACAGGCCGTTCCGTCAGCCAACGGCGGCGACGATCGTCATCCTTGGGTGGGATCGAGTGACTATTCGTTGACAAGCGCAGACCCGGTGCTTGGCGGCGAGCTGAATCTGGATTTCAACGTGCGCGGTGTGGACCGGGACGAGCGCGATCTGATAACCAATCCGGCGCTGAATGGGTTTGGCAATCTCATTGGTGCTTCAGGAACGTCGGCGCGCTTCTCAGCGGAGGCGGAATGGAAGCGTACGGTGATTTTGCCCGGCGGCCTTGCACTCACGCCGCTGCTCGCGCTGCGCGGCGACAGTGACTTGATCGACTCGGCTGATCTGGTGCGAACAGAAGCGTTCCGGGGCATGGCAACCGCAGGGTTGGACGTGCGCTGGCCTATCCTGTTTTCGACCACTTCGGCCACCCATATTCTGGAGCCTGTCGCGCAGATATTCATGCGCAACAATGAGCGTTTCGCCGGACTTCTGCCAAATGAAGACGCACAGAGCATGGTTTTTGACGCTTCCAATCTCTTTGAGCGCGACAAGTTCTCGGGCTGGGACCGCATGGAAGGCGGAACGCGGGCCAATTTTGGCTTGCGCTATTCCGGCACCTTCTCAAATGGCTGGACTGCCAACGCCATGTTCGGTCAGTCCTATCATCTTGCAGGTGTGAATTCCTTTGCATCGCCTGACCTCGTTGCCGCCGGAGCGTTTTCGGGCCTCGAAACTGATGCGTCGGACTATGTCGCTGCTGCGGGTCTTTCGTCAGGCAGCGGCTGGTCGATGGCAGCGCGCGGCCGATTTGACGAGAAGACGTTTGAGGTGCGCCGAAGCGAAGCCGAGCTTGCCTATACGGGAACGCCGCTTTCGGGTTCACTTCGCTACGCCTACATTCAGGCGCAGCCGCAATACGGATTCAACGTCGACCGCCACGAGGTGACGGGTGCGGGCAGCGTGAAGTTCAAGCAAAATTGGCGCGCGTTCGGCTCGACGACCTATGACATCAAGAACAAATATTCGTCGGCCGTGTCGATGGGATTAGGTTATG
>JANPGC010000004.1:0-4176 GCA_031423755.1 Phyllobacteriaceae bacterium
CAGCCAAAGCGCCAATTGCTGCCCCGCCAGCCGTCTTGGAGACCTGCTGTTCGCCAGTATAGGGGTTTGTTGTTGTGCAGGCCGCGAGCAAGGAGCCGAGAACGGCCAAGGTAACAATGCGCTTCATGTGTCTTATCCCCGATTGAAAAACAAACTTCACGGGAATGTATCCCGAAGAGTGCGCGAACACTAGTCAGGAATAAGGCAGCAATAGGGTCTTGATTAGCCTCGCCTAATATTTCTTGACACACAGCACGGCATTGGTGCCGCCAAATGCGAACGAGTTGGAAATTGCGGCATGAACGACGCGCTGATTGGCGACGTTGGGCGTGACGTCGAGGTCACAGTCCGGATCGGGTGTTTGATAGTTGACTGTCGGCGGCACAATGCCCTCTCGCACCGCGCCGATGCACGCGATCAGCTCAATCGCCCCGGAAGCGCCCATGCAGTGCGCATGCATGGATTTTGTCGAAGACACAGAAAGCGCCATCGCATGGCCGCCAAATGCGAGCTTGATTGCCTGCGTTTCGATCATGTCATTGGCTTTGGTCGCGGTGCCGTGCGCGTTGACATAGTCGACCTCGTCCACGTTCAGCCCGGAATCCTCAAGGCAGGCGCGCATGGCCCGCGTCGGACCATCAACGCCGGGCGCAACAATGTCTGTCGCGTCGGCTGTCATGCCAAACCCGGCAAGTTCGGCCAATATCACCGCGCCGCGCGCTTTTGCATGGGCCTCGGTTTCGAGCACGAACATTCCCGCGCCTTCACCAATGCTGAGACCCGCACGGTCCGCAGAAAATGGACGGCATGGTTCAGGCGACAGCACACGCAAGGCTTCCCAGGCCTTGAGAACACCAAAAATGATTGGCGCATCCGCGCCGCCCGCCAGCATCACATCGGCACGGCCCGAGCGCAGCACATCAACCGCCGCGCCAATTGCATGATTGGACGACGAACAGGCAGAGCTGACACCAAAAACCACGCCCTTGAGGCCGAGATGCATGCTCACCTGCCCTGCCGCAGCGCCGGGCATGGCCTTGGGCACCGTGAAAATCGGCGGGTGCTTTTTATCGTCGCGCCAGACGGCGCGATAGGCTTCGTCAATCGAGATGCCGCCAAATGTGCCGACGCCAACAATCGCGCCTGCCCGCAACAGGGCACTCTCCGAAAGCGCAAGTCCAGACTGTTTGAACGCCTCGTCCGCAGCCAAAACAGCAAGAAGCGAAAATCGATCCATCGTGACAAGGCGCCGGTGGTCAAGGCCGATGTCGGGAAGCACCTTGATTTCCGCGCCGACATTGCCCTTGAGCGTTTCAAGGGCAATCGTCGTCAGCGGCCCGATGCCGCAGACGCCATCGCGCATCGACTGCCAGACGGCGGGCGCATTTGTCCCGATGGAAGACAGGGCACCCATTCCGGTTATGACGATTTTTGTGACCGAGGCGTTCAAGCTTTGTTTGCCAGCAACGCTTTGACGGCATCGACAATATCGCCGACGGTCTTGAACGACTGCCAAGTCTCAACGGTCGAAAGATCAATTTCGACGCCGTATTTGTCTTCAATGTCCATAACAATTTCTGTCAGCTCAAGCGAATGAACGCCCAGTTTCTCCAGCTGGGTCTCGACAGAAACAGGTCCTGCAGCCTTGTCGGCATGTTGTTCAAAAAGGGCAATTATGCCCGATTCCAGTTCGTCACTCATATCAAGGCCCGCCTCTTCACAAGTCTTTACCCTTCACTGCCTGTTTGCCGCAAGCAATAAGTGCCGACAAGATTAATCTGGCCGACGTTCCAAATGTCAGTTCTGATCAAGCGTTTCCTTGACCGCTGCCGCAAGCTGCTTGAGCGAAAACGGCTTTGGCAAGAAGCCGAATTTGGCATCAGCCGGCAGATTTTTGGCGAAAGCGTCTTCGGCGTACCCTGACACGAAGATGAACTTGATATCTCCATATTTCGCACGGAGTTCCCGCAAGAGTGTCGGCCCGTCCATCTCTGGCATGACCACGTCGGAAACGACAATATCGACCTTGCCATCAAGCGCTTCCATCACCTCAAGCGCCTCAACCCCGCTCGCCGCCTCATGCACCGTGTAGCCACGCGATTGCAGCGCCCGGATGCCACCCATCCGCACGGAATCCTCGTCTTCGACCAAGAGCACTGTGGCAGTGCCCGACAGATCTGTCGCAGGCGCTGATTTTGCCGGCTGCGACGTAACCGAATTTGGCAATCCTTCAGACGCAGCCTCCTCGGCAGCACCGGATTCGGCGATGTGGCGCGGCAGGAAGATGTTGAAGGTCGTGCCGTTGCCTTCCTCGGAATCGACATAGACGAACCCGCCTGTCTGCTTCACCATGCCAAACACCATCGAAAGGCCGAGGCCGGTGCCCTTGCCAACCTCTTTGGTGGTGAAGAACGGCTCGAAAATCTTCTCGCGGATCGCAGCGGGAATCCCCGTTCCGGTGTCGCTGACCTGCATCAACACGTAATCGGATTCATTCATCTCGCGGCGGCCAAGCGACGCCACTTCGGACGCATCGACATTGCGTGTTCGAATGCTGATCGTGCCGCCGCGCGGCATGGCATCGCGCGCATTGACGACAAGATTGACAATCACCTGTTCAAACTGGCCGACGTCGGCGCGCACAGGCCAAAGATCGCGGCCATGCTCAATCTTGAGCGTGACTTCCGGGCCTGCAAGACGCGTCAGCATCATACGCAAATCCGCGGCCACATCCATCAGACTGATGACCTGTGGCCGCAGCGTCTGCTTGCGGGAATATGCCAGCAGTTGCCGGACAAGCGAGGCGGCCCGGTTGGCGTTCTGCTTGATGTTCATGATGTCCGGAAAGGACGGATCAGACGCCCGGTGATTGGTGAGCAGCAAGTCCGAGGACATGATGATGGCCGTCAGCACATTGTTGAAATCATGCGCGATGTTGCCGGCAAGTTCGCCGACCGCCTGCATTTTCTGCCCCTGCGCGATCTGCGCCTCAAAGGCCTTCTGTTCGGTGACCTCTACGGCATACACAAACGCCGCCTCGCCTCCTTCTTCGCTGGCCTCATCGGCAGCAGTGTTGAAATAGAAGCGTAAATTCCGGTACTCGTCATTGGGCATCACGCTGTCGATTGGCGAAATATCGGCCTGCCGCGCGACTGCCGCAGACAAGGCCTGGCGGAACGATGCGCGGTCGCGCTCATGAACAACGGCTTCGAGCGCCAGATGCCTGTCAACCGCATCATGATCAAAAAGGCCGGAAAACAGCTTATGGAAAGGGCCGTTGGTGCGAAGGACTTTGCCATCCTTGTCAAGCGCGGCAATGGCCATCGGCGCGGAGTTGAAAAAGCGCGTGAACCGCACCTCCGCCGCGCGCTGTTCTGAAAGGCCGTCTTCGCCTGCCGATCGGTTGATGATGATCGTGCGAGATGCGCCGGAAGTGCCGTCCTTGTTGGTCTGGACCCGGTGATAAAAACGCACCGGCAGCGCCTGTCCGTTTTTCTTGGCCATGTCGAGATCAATAACCGCGCTGCGCGCTGTGCCCGGTTCCGCCCGCACGGAGTCGATGATAGCCGACCCGTTGCCTGCGATAAGGTCAGACATGTCCATCATGCCGGGACGGAACGTGCCCAGATCAATGCCGAGCCAGTCGGCGAGCGTTGCGTTGAGATAGGCAACCGATCCGTCGGAATTGGTGGACATGAAGCCCGCAGGTGCCTGATCCAAATGGTCAATAGCGAGTTGCAGATCGCGGAAGAACCGCTCCTGCTCGGCGCGCTCATTGGAGATGTCGGCAATCTGCCAGATGGAGAGTTGCTGCCCGCTGTCGGCCAGCGTCAAAGGGCGCGCTTTGACACGGTACCAGCTCCCGGACCCGTTCTTTGAAGCAGCCAGATTATGACTGAGGCGAAACTCTTCGACCGCCGGAACGCCGGAACGCAAGGCGCCGGTCAGCCGCTCCAGCGGCTCAGTCGCCTCCGGCTCCCCATTGAGCAAGCCTTCAAGCGACCGGATTTTCTCGGGCGTGCTCATGCCGCAAATATCGCTGTAGGCTCGCCCGCAACTCGACCCGAAACTCGTCGGGCGCATGGCTTTGAGTCACTATCGCGGAAGGTCCCCGAACGGCATTGCGAGCATATTCCACATGCAAGTTCACCAGCTTTCCCGTGTAGGGCAGATTAT
>JANPGC010000005.1:0-20887 GCA_031423755.1 Phyllobacteriaceae bacterium
ACAGTCTTTGGTTGCCGGGCCGGATTTTTCATCCACTGAAAATGCAATCTGGCAACATGATCTGTTCTGCGAGCGTCCCGCATTCGCAATGCAGCAGTCAATTTTGCATGGCAGCCGCATTGTCCAGAATTTTGCTGCAAATCTTGGTTCCAGTGTCACAGACCGGCGACAGTCCAATGTTGGTGCCCCCCTCACCGACCTAAGCGTAGTTCTTGTTTCAGGCGTCTCTGAAAAAATTATGATCAGGATCAGAAGCATCAGCAAAAATGACCAGATTGGTGTAACTATCTTAACTGCGCATAATGACATGCTAAATAAACTAAATGGTCAAATAATTGCCATCTTGGACATTTTAGAAAATGAAAAAATAGATATCTTATACCTAAGGACACATATAAATGATTGCTATTTAAAAAAAATAGAAATAGATCTAGATATTAATATTTTAGTCAAATAGATTTAATAAATTGAAAAAAGATTTATAATAATTTATAAAATCTAATTTTTGACTATTATTATAATTTATTCCCGCATCTAATTTATATATTATTAAATTTTAAGCTTTGAGGCTAAAATGTATCACTATGTCATATTTCTGCGTTCCAGAGACTTTTCCCAATCCAGCGCTGTTCTCACAATCAGCTCTAAATTATCGTGGTTTGGCTGCCAATTGAGTTCCCTTTTGGCGCAATTTGAATTGGCTACGACGGAGATGGAATCGCCTGCCCGTCGCGGGCTGAACTCAACGTCGAAGTCGCGGCCGGCAACTTTCTTTACCGTATTGATGACATCCAGCACGGAAAACCCGCGCCCATAGCCGCAGTTGGCGATCAGACTGCCGCCGCCTTCGCGCAGTCGGTTGAGTGCGAGATAGTGCGCTTCCACCAAGTCGGTGACATGGATGAAATCTCGCAGGCATGTACCATCCGGAGTTGGATAGTCCGTTCCAAAAACCTGCATTGATTGCCGCTTGCCGACGGCGGTTTCGCAGGCCACCTTAAGAAGGTGGGTTGCGCCTTTGGTCGATTGCCCTGTGCGGCCAAGGGGGTCGGCGCCGGAAACGTTGAAATAGCGCAGTGCCGTAAACCTTAAACCATGAGCCGCGGCTGCGTCTTGCAGCATCCACTCCGTCATGAGTTTGGAACGCCCGTACGGCGATTCTGGGACAGTCGGTGCGGCCTCGGTGACCGGTTCGCTGCTGACATTGCCGTAGACGGCAGCGGTGGAAGAGAAGATAAATTGGCCAACGCCGCTCTTCACTGCATGCTCGATCAAAAGCCGCGATTTTGCAGTGTTGTTGTCGTAGTAGGTTAACGGGTCTGCGACGGACTCCGGAACAACCACTGAGCCGGCAAAATGAATTATTGCCTCGATCTTGTACCTTGCAAACAGCTTGTCCAGAAACACGGGGTCTCCGATGTCGCCGCGTTCAAGAACTGCTTCCTGCGGAACAGCCCAGTCGAAACCTGTAGACAAGCGATCAGCAACGACCACGTTTTCACCAGCGTCGAGCAATCGCCAGACCATATGGCTGCCGATGTAGCCCGCGCCCCCTGTCACCAGAATTGCCATCCAGGCCTCCCCTTTTTCCCTACCAGACGCGTCCATAGCGATTGAAGTTTCTGACGCTGAGCAGCAGTATCGACCTAAAAACAACAGACTGCAAAGTGGGTCGATGAGACTGCCCTGCGGAGTTGCCGGATCAGGAACCTTTTGTCTTACTCCTCGCGGAAAGCGCGGGAGAACGAGTCAGTGATCGGGCGGGCAAGATATTCAGCAAACGTCCTGTCACCCGTCGAAATGAAAACCTCGACAGGCATTCCCGGAAACACCTGATCAGCCGCGATTTCGCGTGGCAATTTATCAATCCTGAGCCTGACTGCGTAGTATGCCTGGCGTGTCGCCTCGTCGATGAGGCTGTCGGGCGAAATGAAAGTAACCTGACCTGCGACCTCAGGCGTCGAGCGTGCGTTCAGTGCAATGAAACGAAGGCGCGCGTCTTGTCCGATACGAATGGCGTCCACCTGACGCGGGTCCATTTTCGCTTCGACGATCAAATCGCTGGTTGTCGGCAGGAGCTCGAGCAGCGTCTCGCCGGGCCGCACGACGCTTCCCTTGCTGTTGATGTTCAGGCGAATGACAATTCCGTCAACCGGCGCAGTCACGACGGTCCGGGCGAGCACTGACCTTGCGGCAGTGATCTGCTCGTTAAAGTCTGTCTCCTGCCGCCGGATGTCGGTCAGATCTTTCGAAGCCTGTTCAATCCGCTGCGTCATCGCCCGCTCTATTTGTTGCTTGGCCTCGACGATTTGGGTTTTCGCGCTCGCGATATTGGATGTCACTGCGCCGATTTGTCCCAGCAATTCCGCTTGATTGCGCATCAATGCCGTGAATTGCGAGCGATCAGTCAGGCCTTTGTCCAAGAGCTTCTTCTTGCGTGATATTTCGTCATCAACGATGGCCAACTGGTCGTCGGCGGCCTTCTTCTGCGAGTCAAGGCCAGCGATCGATTCCTCAAGTGCCGATACTCTTTGCCGCAGAATGCTGATTTCAGACTGGTGACGGCGCAAGCCAGTTTGAAAATCATTGGTTTGTTCGCTGACAATCTCAACAATGTCCGGATCAGTGGAGTTGCGCAATTCCGGCGCAAAGACCAGCTCAGTCTTGCCATCCCGCTCGGCCTTAAGGCGCTCGGCGCGCGCCTGAAAAGATGATTTCGCTTTGGTGAGCCGGTTCAACTGGGCTTGCAGAACAGTCTGATCAAGCCTGTACAATGGCGCGCCGGCTTTCACCCGTTCGCCCTCGTGCACCAGCACCTCTTCGATGTTTCCGCCTTCCAGATGTTGAATCGCCAGATTTTTGCCGGCGGCGGCAATGACGCCTGACGCAATCGCCGCGCCATCAAGCGGCGCTTTGACGCCCCAGATGCCGAAGGCCAACATGAACACGAAGACAGTACCGTAAGACACCAATGCGATCTTGCGTGTTGACGTCGGAATATCCCGCGCCCAATCGGAATAGTCTGATGCAGCACTCATTGCAGTTTGTCCTGATTGATCTGGTTCAGGTTCGGCAGTGTCTGCCGCTGCGGCTGGGCTTGTGCTGCGGCCTGTTGCTTTTGGATGAACTCGCGCAATTTGGCGTTCTGCTTTTCAACCACTATTTCGCGCGGCCCGTAGTCTTCAATCTGGCCATCCCGGATGATCATCAAACTGTCGAGTTTGTCAGCGCTGGTCTTGCGCTGCGTGACCATAACCACGGTAATTTTTTCCGCTTTCGCTTGCTGAAGCGCCCGCTCCAGCGCCGCGTCGCCCTCCGCGTCCAGATTCGAGTTGGGCTCGTCCAAAATCAATATCTTTGGAGTGCCAAAGAATGCTCTTGCAAGTCCGATCCGCTGACGCTGACCGCCTGAGAGCGTCATGCCTCCCGGGCCAAGCAAAGTGCCGTATCCGTTCGGCAGCGCAAGTATCATGTCATGGACTTGCGCCTTTTTTGCCGCAGCAACGATGCCTTCGTCATTTCCATCAGGTGCGAAGCGCGCAATATTTTGCGCCACAGTGCCGGGCAGCAGATCCGCTTCCTGTGACAGATAGCCAACGAACTTTCCGAGCCTGTCACGATCCCACTGCCTTATGTCAGCCTTGTCGATGCAAATACTGCCTTGGCTTGGTTCGATCGCGCCGCAGATCAGCCGCGCAAGCGTGGATTTTCCCGCACCGCTTGGACCGATGAGACCGACAGATGTTCCCGCAGGTATCCGGAAATTCAAACGCTTGATAAGCGGTTCAGTCGCCTTTCGGCTTTGCGGCACATAGATCAGGTTTTCAGCATGGATGTCACCCAAAGGGTCCGGCAATCCGGTTTTGGGCGTCATTGCAACATCGACTCTTGACAGTGATTTTTTGAGGCGTTCCCAAGCCAGACGCGCATCAAATATCTGACGCCAGCCTGCCACGAGCTGATCAATTGGCTGGAGCGCCCGCCCTGAAACCATGCTGGTAGCAAAGATCATGCCCGCCGTCATCTGGCCCCCTACGACAAGCCATGCACCCAAACCCATTATGCCGATTTGCAGCAACAAACGAATGGAGCGCGAAAGGCCGCCGTACCAGGCATTGATTGCGGTTGTTTCATCAACGGAACGCAATGCGTCAGCTTCTGCCTTGCCCCAAATGCCAACCGTGTTGCGTGCCATGCCCATGGCGCGGATTGTTTCGGCGCTGCGGGTGAACGCCTGCGCCGCAGACATTGCCTTCATCGCATTTTCGGCTGTTTTCTTGCCTGACTCTTCCACACCGCGCTGGTTTGCCCATGCAACCAGCGCAACAACAACAAGGCCTGCCACGGTCAGCAGGAAGACGTAGGGATGAATGTAAATGAGCAAGAGAAGAAACACCGGCACGAACGGCAGATCGAAAAGACTTTGCAAGACGCGTGAACTGACAAAGTTTCGGACGGTGGCCAGGTCGCGCAAAGGCTGCGTGTCGCCCATTTCAGCGTTTGGGCCTTGTGCGCCTGCGAGAAACGCAGTTGCTCCCAGTTCGCTTTCCAGTCTGACAGACAGTCTGGACGCGTAAAGCTGGCGGAAAACCTCAAGCAGTCCGAGCACGAGGATCGCAGCAAATGTGATCATTGACAGGAAGATCAGTGTGTTCAGGCTCGATGATGGCAGAACCCTGTCATACACTTGGAGCATGTAGATCGGCTGCGTCAGCAAGAGCACACTGATTATGAACGAGATGATGCCGATGTCGACCATGCCACGAAGCAAGAATTTTTTGACCACGTCTATTTTCATCTGGATCGCCTGAACGGACCTGTCGAGTATCGCATCGCATTGTTACCGGGCTGCTTCAAGCATCAGAACCTGCAAACACTGAAAAACACCTGTTCCTATCATGCATTTTTGTCAATCCAATTGACCAAGCGATCCGCCGCCATGTCAATATCACTGAGGTTCCGGTTGAAACAGATGCGGAAAAAACCCTCAAGTCCACTGCCAAATGCCGACCCCGGAGCCAGGCCGATGTTGGCGTGGTCGACAATTGAGAGTGCCGCAGCCATTGAATCCTTGATGCCGTCCAGCCTGAAGAACAGGTAGAAGGCACCCTCAGGTGGCACAGCTTGAACTTTGCCTGTCTCCATGAGCGCCTTGCAAAGGATATCGCGGGCTAGTCGCGCGCGATCAACTTGCATGCGGATGAAGTCATCTCCTAGATCCAACGCCGCCACCGCGCCCTTTTGCATGAATTGGGCAACGCCGGAGGTCGAATATTGAATCAGGTTCTCAAACACCTGCGCCAGCTTCGGATGAACCGCCAGCCAGCCGACGCGCCAACCGGTCATTGCCCAATTTTTCGAGAAGCTATTGACGAAGACAATCCGGTCTTCTGGGACCATAACATCCAAAAAGGATGGCGCACGCAGTCCGGAATAGTGAAACAATGCGTAGATTTCGTCTGCAATGATCCATAGGCCGTGCCTGCGGGCCAGTTCCAAGACGCTGCGCAAAGTCTCCGGGTCTGCGGTCCATCCTGTTGGGTTGGACGGGCTGTTGATAAAGATTGCCTTGGTGCGAGGGCTGATTGCCTCTTTCAACCGTTCAAGATCAAATGACCAGCCGTTGGCACCGAAATCCATATGCACCGCGACCGGCAACGCGCCGGCAATTCCAGCAGCAGCGGCAAAATTTGGCCAAGCAGGCGCCATGTAAATAACTTCATCGCCATTGCCTGCAATCGCCTGGAGCGCAAGTTGGATGGCTTGCATGCCTGAACCGGTAACCAAAAAACTCTCATAGTTGAGATCGGTCGCAAAGTGTCGATTGTGATACCGCGCGAGGGCCTCGCGCAGTTCAGGTATGCCTCGTTGCCAAGTGTAGAATGTCTCGCCGCCCAGCAACGCGTCTGAAGCAGCATTGCGGATGAAGTCTGGCGTTGGCAGGTCGCCCTCCCCGGCCCAAAGCGGAATGATGCCTTCCTTGGTGCGGCCGCGGTTCATCACAGCCACTATGCCGCTTTCGGGCGCCATCCTTGCTGATGTGCGAAGCGAATTCAAAAGTTCCATTGGCGGTTCCTGATTGCTGCAGCGTTTTGCTATGGACACCTTAAAACCACAACAAGAAACCCCGGCGCAAGCGCCGGGGTTTATCAACTGCCGTCACGGCCAGACTGTTATTTTGCGCCTTTGGCGAGCAAGTCACGAATTTCGGCGAGCAGCACTTCTTGAGCCGGCGGAGCGGCTGGCGCTGCCTCAGGAACGGGCTTCTTCATGCGATTCATCGCTTTGACAACCATGAACAGCACCCATGCGATGATAAGAAAATTGATCAACAAAGTAATGAAATTGCCATAAGCGAGGGTTGCGCCCGCTTCTTTTGCCTTTTCCAGCGTGGCCTGTTGTTCGCCCGAAAGCTGTACAAACATATTGGAAAAATCCACGCCGCCAGTGATGTAGCCAACAATCGGCATAATAATGTCGTTGACGACCGAGTTGACCAGCCCCCCAAACGCGCCGCCGATAATCACGCCGATAGCGAGATCAACCACATTGCCTTTCATGGCAAACTCTTTGAATTCTTTCAGCATTCCCAATCTCCGTTTATGTCCCCGCAGTCCGTGCGGGACCCCCGTTCAGCGCAGGCACTGTCCTGCTTGCGACAGTGGCATAGCACAACCAAAAATGAATGTAAGTATCAAGCTCATGGCGCAAAGGCGCGAAAGCACAGACGAACCAGCGTTGAACTTTCGCCATGGTGGACATTTGCGGCAGGCCGTGATTGCGTTGGATGTATTTAAGATGACAGAGGAATCGCGTGACCGAAACCGTCGTTCTTGCCAGTGCGATTTTGTATGTGCTGCTGCTTTTTGCAGTGGCGAGCTTTGGTGACAGGCACGGCCAACGCGGAGGAAACAACCGCCCCCGGCCTTACGTCTATGCCTTCAGTCTAGCAATTTACTGCACGTCTTGGACCTTTTTTGGATCTGTCGGCTTGGCAGCTGAGCGCGGACTTGAGTTTCTAGGCATCTATATTGGGCCGGTGCTGGTCTTCACGTTTGGGTACCGCTTTCTGCGCCGGATTATCAAACTGGCCAAGTCTGAGCGCATAACGTCTGTCGCTGACATGCTGGCGGCGCGCTATGGCAAGAGTTTTGGAGTGGCTTCACTTGCCACCTGCATCGCCGCTTTGGCCGCTGTCCCATACATCGCAATTCAGCTGAAGGCCATTTCGGGCTCGTTTGCCCTGTTCACGCGTCATCTTGGCGGCACCATGATGGCGGGTGAATTTGTTATCGCTGACTTTTCGTTTCTGGTTGCCGTGGCATTGGGTGTTTTCGCCATCCTGTTTGGAACCCGCCACGCTGACGCGACCGAACACCAGAACGGGCTGATTCTCGCTGTCGCAGTTGAATCAGTGATCAAGCTGACTGCGTTTCTGGCTGCTGGAATTGCAGTCACATTCTTTCTTTTCGGTGCACCGAGTGAGGCATTCTCATCCCTTGGGTCGAGCACCTCTGCTATCGCAGCGCTGGATCATCACACACCGGTATCGACCTGGCTCGTGTTGATCTGCCTCTCGGGATTTGCGATCGTACTTCTTCCCAGGCAATTTCACGTTATGATTGTCGAGAACCGGGATGAACGCGAGTTGCGCACCGCAGCTTGGTTGTTTCCGGCTTATCTGGTTGCCATCAACCTTTTTGTTCTGCCAATTGCTTTGGCCGGACTGATTCATTTGCCGCCAAACACACCGGCGGACCTGTTCGTATTGGCCTTGCCGCTATCGGCCGGCGCGACTTGGCTTTCGCTGCTCATATTCATTGGTGGGCTTTCAGCGGCTACTGCAATGGTGATTGTCGCAAGCGTCGCGCTGTCGATCATGATCTCAAATGACCTTGTCTTGCCGCTCATGTTGCGCCGCTACGCAGGCAAGGAAAGAGGGCTTGATGAAGACTTGCCGGCAACGATCCTGAACGTCCGCCGTGCCGCGATATTGTTCATCATGATTGCGGCCTATGCCTACTATCGCGAAGCCGCCAACAATTACCGGCTCGCGTCAATCGGCCTCATCAGCTTTGCGGCCATCGCCCAGTTTGCACCTGCGTTTATCGGCGGACTGATCTGGCGAAACGCCAATGCGCGCGGTGCCATGCTGGGCATGGGCGCGGGCATTCTGCTTTGGTTTTTCACGCTGCTTTTCCCGACACTGGCGGGTGCCGATAACAATGTTGTGCAAAATGGTCTGTTTGGGCTGGCGGCGCTGCGCCCACAACATTTGCTCGGCGTTGAGACGGACGCGCTGACGCATGGAGTCATTTGGAGCATCTCTGTAAACCTGGTCATGTTTATGCTTGGCTCGCTTTCGAGGGTGGCAACGCCTCTGGAACGGATTCAGGCGGCTGTATTTGTGCCGCGAGACCTTGTCCCCATGCCAAATCTGAGGCGCCTTGGGATGGCTGTCACAGCGGACGATCTGAAGGCGACGATTGCGCGCTATCTCGGCGTGGAGAGAACAGACCGCTCATTCCTCACCTTTGAACGGCGCGAGGGCCGAACCATTGTAAGAAGCGCTCCGGCAGATCTTGCAACCATCAGATTTGCCGAGCAATTGCTTGCGAGCGCGGTCGGTTCCTCATCGGCACGCCTTATCCTTTCGCTCCTCTTTCAGCGAAACGACCAATCCAGCCGCAATGCATACCGTCTCTTAGATGATGCATCAGAAGCACTCCAACAGAACCGTGACCTACTGCAGATCGCGCTGGATCAAATGGAACAGGGCATCACTGTTTTTGACAGAGAGTTCAGGCTCACATGTTGGAATCGGCAGTTCAGAACGCTTTTCGATCTGCCTGACGAGTTTGGCCAAGTCGGCACAAGTTTGGCGTCCGTGCTTGGCCATTTGAAGCAGCGCGGCGACATTACCGCCGAGATTAACAACTCGACAATTCAAAGGCTGACCCAGTTCGGTGTGCCTTGGCAGGTGGACCTTGCTGTCAGCAGGCGGATTGTCGAAATTCGATCCAATCAAATGCCGGATGGCGGGATTGTTGCCACTTATACAGACATAACGCAGCGCGTTCTGGCCGATGAGGCGTTGAGAAAAGTCAACGAAAGTCTCGAGCAGAGAGTGGTTGTGCGCACCGCTGAATTGAGCCTTGTCAACACAGAGCTTGCAAAGGCTCAGAGCGTTGCGGAAGAAGCGAACCTCGGCAAGACACGCTTTTTGGCTGCCGCTGGTCACGACATTCTTCAGCCTTTGAATGCGGCACGCCTTTACAGCGCTTCGCTCAGCGAGAAACTTGGCAAGGGCGAGAATGAAGATATTGTCGGGAAAATTGAGTCATCGCTCGAATCCGTCGAAACAATTCTGGGCGCGGTGCTCGACATATCGCGCCTTGACACGGGAGGAATGAAGCCGAACTTGACGACGTTCCCTCTCGGATCGCTGCTCAAGCAGATTGAAACCGATTTTATGCCGCTGGCACGAAAGAAGGGGTTGAAGCTGTCTGTCGTCCACTCATCCCTTCACATCCGGACAGACAGAAACCTGTTGCAAAGACTGGTTCAAAATCTGGTTTCAAACGCGATCAAGTATACGAGGACGGGAGGTATTGTGGTCGGTGTGCGCCGCCGCGGAAACCACGCCGAAATTCAAGTGGCCGACAGTGGAATTGGTATTGCGCAAGACAAGGCGAGAACGGTCTTCCGCGAGTTTACCCGCCTTGAAGATGGCGTGAGAGAGGCTGAGGGTCTCGGTCTTGGTCTTTCGATTGTTGACCGCATCTCGCGCGTACTGAAGCTGCAGCTAACCATGAAATCGGCAGTAAATAAAGGAACTGTCATGGCCTTGTCGGTCAATCCGGTCTCGCCGGCGATCGACTTCACCGACACTGCCATCCGTACTTTTGCCGGAAGCTCGGTCCGCATGCCACAGCTTCGTCTGGTTTGTATAGACAATGACCGGCGTATCCTTGAGGGGATGCGGTCGCTGCTGGTGCAATGGGGTTGCACTGTGACGACGGTCACAAACGGCCAAGAGGCCCTGAAAGCCGAGCGACCGGATGCAGTGCTGGCTGACTATCATCTGGACCAGGAGAATGGATTGCAAGTGATTGCGTTGATGCGCGAAAAGTTTGGACATGATTTGCCTGCGCTGCTGCTGACTGCGGACCGGTCGCATGAAGTGCGCTCGCTCGCTGATGCTGCTGACGTGATCATCATCAACAAACCAGTGAAGCCGGCGTCGCTTCGCGCCGCCCTGATGCGCAACCGCGCGGAAGTTGCAGCGGAATAGGTCACGTAACGGGCGGAAGCGCGTCGACCCCGATCTTGCCAAGGCGGATGACAGCTTGTGTGCGGTTATCTACGTTCAGCTTTTGCAGAACAGCCGAGACATGGGCCTTTATGGTGGCCTCCGAAACTTTGAGTTCGTAGGCAATTTGCTTGTTGAGCAGCCCCTCCGCCAGCATGCCCAGGACGCGCGCCTGCTGCGGTGTCAAAGTCCGGATGCGCTGAATCAAGTCGCGAATATCAGGGTCGTTTTCAGTGCCCAAATTGACATTGACGGGCGAGACAATTCCACCTGACAAAACACCGGTGATTGCTGCGCGGATTTCTTCAAAGCTTGAACTTTTCTTGATGTAACCTGATGCGCCGAGCTCTATGGCGCGCCTGATCGTCGCGGCATCGTCGGATGCCGACACGATGACCACAGGAACAGCAGGCTGAAGCGCCCTCAACGTCACCAGTCCGGAGAGACCGCTGGTTCCCGGCATCGATAAATCGAGAAGGACCAGGTCAATATCTGGCGTCTCAGACACTATTTTCTTGGCAGCCTCAAAATCACCCGCTTCCAAAATGGAAACCTTGTCATCCACGGAGCGAAGTGTTTCCTTGATTGCTCCACGAAAAAGCGGGTGGTCATCGACAACGACGAATGTCAGTCTTGCGGTCACGGAGCCTCCCAGCGTGTGCGCACGGTATCTGGCGATGACTATTGATCATTATTGCCAATGTTCAAGACAAATCTGCAGCTTGAAATTCCGAGGTGAAAATTCGTACTGCACGGCTCAGCGTGTCGAGCGGAGCCGCCGAACAATTTCTGGCAGGCGAAGGACAAACCAGGCGGCAGTCCAGACATTTCCCAAGAATGGCAACGGCGCGATCCAGAGCAGTACCGACAATTTTCGCTCGAAAGCTGCCATGATGGCTGCCGACACCGCGAGGCCCAGATAGAGGTCCGCCAATGTGACAAGTCCCCACGGATCAGTCGTCAGCCAGGTTCCTGCCTGCCAGAAATTTCCTGCGATAATTGCATGCACAATGAGGACAGTCAGGCAAACGCCAAGAAAAGCGTAGAGCGATCGCATAAGATTCATGTCTTTTGAGGTCCATTCTCTTCATCATTCAGTTCCTTGACGACGCCCATGAACCGGCGAAAGAATTTTTCCATGTAGCCCATGGTCTTTTCAAACTCTTCGTCGGTGGGAAGATTTTGGCCACCAGTGAGCCCGGATTTTTCGACAGCTTTGAGTTTCGATTCCAGCGCCGTCAGTCTCTGCTCGATGCCGGCGATCTGATCATCGACTGCAACCCTGTCATCGGCGGCAACGCGGCAAATCAGTTGATCTCCTTGCTCTTTACAGATGGACATTTCACCGGTGGACTTGTCCATGCGAACGTACCCATCGGCAGTCCTTTCAAGCGCATAACGGGTCAAGTCTTCGGAAATTCCAGCCGTCGTAGACGCGGCCAGTGCTGACAGCATGATTATGAACAGGCGCATGGTGTAACTCCGATAGTTTGCAGTCGTGCAACAGGCATAATGGCTGACTTCGCCGCAAATGCGACCAGCAAGTTCAAAAGTTTGGTGACAGAAGCGCCGCTGCTTTGTCTTTATTCAGGAATCCTGCTAGCGGCGGCTCATCGGAGTGAAATGGCGCATGCATCAGGTTGTTTATAAAATCATGACGACCGCACAATGGGCTGATTTTGAGTCCAAGCGGGTGTTCACGGGAGCCCTGATCGACGTCACTGACGGCTATATTCATTTGTCAAACGAAAGCCAGATGCACGAGACCGCAGCCAAGCACTTTGCAGGACAAAGTGACCTGGTGCTGGTTGCCGTAGCGGCGCCAAGACTTGGAAAGGCCCTGAAGTATGAAATATCACGAGGCAATGAGCTCTTCCCGCATCTTTACAGGCCCATGACGACCGAAGACGTAATTTGGGCAAGACCGCTGCCGCTTGACGCAACCGGCAGTCACCGGTTTCCGGAGTTGGACTGATGAGCAATCTGTTTTCGGCGTTGCTGAGGCCGGTCCTGTTTGGATTTGATGCCGAGCAGGCCCATGGATTTGCGATCAAAGCGCTGAAAACAGGCCTTGTGCCAAGCCCGTTTTGTGCACCCGACCCAAGACTCAAGGTGACGGCGGCGGGGCTTTCGTTCCCAAATCCGCTCGGCATGGCGGCTGGTTTTGACAAGAATGCCGAAGTGCCGGATGCGCTGCTTGGGCTAGGGTTTGGCTTCACAGAGATTGGTACGGTGACGCCCGAACCGCAGTCGGGCAACCCGAAACCGCGTGTTTTCAGGTTGATTGAAGACAGAGGTGTGATCAACCGGCTTGGTTTCAACAATGAAGGGCACATGGCCGCTCTTGCGCGACTGGAGGGGCGTGCAAACAAGTCCGGACTTGTCGGTGTGAACATTGGCGCAAACAAAGACAGTATTGACCGTGCGGACGATTATGTGCGTGGAATCAACACTTTCTATGAAATGGCCGCTTATTTTGCAGTCAACATCTCGTCGCCAAACACGCCAGGATTACGTGACTTGCAAGTGCGGGCAAGCCTCGCCGGACTCCTTGCAAGGGTGATGGCCGCACGCAATTTGAAGGCTGCCGAGGCCGGAAGGACTGTTCCGGTTTTTCTGAAAATTGCGCCAGACCTGACTGAGCCTGATCTGGACGATGTGGCAGCCGAGCTATTGGACAAGAGGCTTGAGGGGTTGATTGTCAGCAACACCACGCTTTCCCGGGCAGGCACTACAAGCGCGAACCGAAAGGAGACCGGGGGTCTGTCTGGTATGCCCCTGTTTGAGCGCTCAACTATTGTTTTGGGCAAGATGCGGCAGCGGGTCGGCAGGAACGCAGCGATTATCGGTGTGGGTGGTGTTAATTCGGCTGAAACGGCGATGGCGAAGATCGAAGCCGGGGCGGATTTGGTACAGCTCTACACAAGTTTCGTCTACGAGGGACCCGGATTGGCAAGTACGATTGTTAAAGGCCTTTCGTCCGCTTTGGACAAGTCAGGTGCCAAGTCGATTGGGGAGCATGGTGGAAGGAAGACCGCCGAATGGGCCGCAAAATCGATCTCTGCCTGACGGATCAACTGCGCCGCATTGCAATCAGGCGAAGCAGAATGAACGCTGGGATGACAATTGCCGCGCCGAGGATAAGATAGTCGGCAATGTCGGCAAAAGCGGCAAAACCCATGTTCCAAATCCGCTCGAAAAGCGTTCGAATCATGCGCACAATATCGAGCGGCATCCAGCCGAGCGAGCGCATGACGACGCCAACGATGAGCGAGATGATCGCCAGCTTGATGAAGATACGAAAAGGCGTGTCGCCAAGGAAACCGTTCACGCGGTCAGCCATTTTGGTCTCCTTGAAAAAAAATGCAACTTGGAGCGGGTAGCGGGAATCGAACCCGCGCGATCAGCTTGGGAAGCTGACAAGCTACCATTACATCATACCCGCAGCCGCCCTTACATCGCTGCGCGCGGTGCGGCTGTCAAGGGATGCAGTGATCAGCGGAAGTGTTTGGACAGCTTCAAGCCCTGCGCCTGGTAGTTCGAACCAAGGTCTGCACCGTAAAGCGCCGAGGGCTTGGCGAGCATATGCTCATACACAAGTCGTCCGACAATCTGGCCATGCTCGAGAATGAACGGAACTTCGTGGCTGCGGACTTCAAGCACGGCGCGGCTGCCGATGCCGCCTGCCCCGACATTGCCGAAGCCCGGATCGAAGAAGCCGGCGTAGTGTACACGGAACTCGCCGACGAGCGGATCGAACGGGGTCATTTCGGCAGCGAAAAGCGGCGGGACGTGCACCGCTTCGCGGGAGACAAGGATGTAGAATTCATCGGGGTCGAGCACCAGTTCGCCGGACCCGCGGTCGTAAAGCGGTTCCCAGAAATCGAGGACATCATGGGCGGCTCTCTTGTCAACATCGACGACAGCTGTGTGATGCTTGCCGCGATAGCCGATCAGGCGATCACTCTTGCCGGTGAGGTCAATAGACAGCGCCACACCGCCGCCGGAAATGTTCGGCCTGTCGTCGTTGACCAGTGTCTGGCTGGCGTGAAGGGCGGCCAGTTCCAGCTCATCAATCTGAGCGCGGCCTTTGCGGAAACGGATTTGAGAGAGGCGGGAGCCTTGGCGGACTACAATCGGGAAGGTGCGCGGCGATATTTCGATATAGAGCGGGCCGTTGTAGCCAGCGGGAACCTTATCGAACTCTTGGGCGCGGTCGACGATAACGCGGGTGAAGATGTCCAACCGGCCAGTGGAGCTTTTCGGATTTGCCGCGGCGGCCATTTCGGCGGGGAGCGCGAGGCTCTCGAGCAGAGGCACGATATAGACGCAGCCGGTTTCAAGGACGGCACCGTCGGTCAGGTTGATCTCGTGCAGTTTCAGTTGGTCAAGCTTGTCCATGACCAGTTTGTTCGGGCCGGGCATGAAGGAGGCGCGGACGCGGTAGGCCTTGGCGCCGAGGCGCAGGTCGAGGCTCGCCGGCTGAATTTGATCGGCGTCAAGCGGGCGTTCGGACTTGAGCGCGCCGGACGCGAACAGAGCCTGTATGTGGTGATCGGCCAAGATGCCGGATGTGCGCTCGGACATGACGCCTCGATTGGTTTCAGAGCCTGACTGAAAATTCACTTTGATGGCCAACTGAAGCAATTTTCTGTGCTTCCGGTGCTCACGTACCCAAAGGTGCGCTCCGCTCCGGTTCTCGAAAATCACACCATTTGACTAATCAAACCGAATTTTGGGTCAGACTCTCAGTGTCATAGCCGTCAGCCGAATTGACGCAAGAGCCGCTACGCGGTAATACACAATCCAGTTCAGTGGTGATTTGGCCGGTCGGCTTGCAGCCACTTTAAACAAGTTGCTAAAGGACCGTGTGGAAACCGGTCATTTGCGCTTGCATGGCCGGTTTTTTGTTGAGGAAATTCAAGATGGCAGACCAGAAGACATGGCGTCCGGCGACACAGCTGGTGCATTCGGGGACGTTGCGGTCCGGCTTCGGCGAAACATCGGAAGCGCTGTTTTTGACGCAGGGCTTTGTTTATGACACCGCCGAAGCGGCCGAAGCGCGCTTCAAGGGCGAAGAGCCGGGCTTTATCTATTCGCGCTATGCCAACCCGACCACAGACATGTTTGAAAAGCGCATGTGCGCGTTGGAAGGTGCTGAAGACGCGCGCGCGACGACGTCTGGCATGGCCGCCGTTGCTGCGGCAATCCTGTGCAGCCTCAAGCAGGGCGACCACATCGTTGCTGCCCGAGCGCTGTTTGGCTCATGCCGCTGGGTGATTGAGACACTTGCGCCTCGCTATGGGATTGAGTTCACGCTGGTGGACGGGCGCAATCTGGACGAATGGCAACAGGCGGTGAAGGCGAACACCAAGCTGTTCTTCCTCGAAAGCCCGACCAACCCGACGCTGGAAGTGATCGACATCAAGGCAGTTGCCGAGATCGCTAATGCGTGCGGCGCGATCCTTGTTGTCGACAATGTGTTTTCGACGCCGCTGTTCCAGAAGCCGCTGGAACTGGGTGCGCATGTGGTTGTCTACTCGGCGACCAAACACATTGACGGACAGGGACGCTGCCTGGGCGGCGTCGTGCTGTCCTCCAAGGAATGGATCGACAAGAACCTGCATGAATATCACCGACACTCCGGCCCGGGCATCTCTCCGTTCAACTCGTGGATTTTGCTGAAAGGATTGGAAACCCTGCCGCTGCGCGTCAAGCAGCAGACGGAGAATGCGGCGCGGATTGCGGACTATCTGGCAGATCACAGTGCGGTTGCCAGAGTGATGTATCCGGGTCGGGCTGACCATCCGCAGGCGGATATCGTTGCAAAACAGATGACCGGCGGCTCGACGATGGTCTGCTTTGACCTGAAGGGCGGCAAAGCGGCAGCGTTTGCGTTTGAGAATGCGCTCAAGATCATCCGCATCTCCAACAATCTCGGCGATTCCAAGAGCCTGATCACCCATCCGGCTACGACAACCCACAAGAACCTTTCCGATGATGCGCGCAATGAGCTTGGGATCGTCGGCGGGACGTTGCGGGTGTCGTTCGGGCTTGAGGACGGTGATGACCTTATTGAAGATGTGGCGGATGCGCTGAAAGTGGCGGCGAACGCTTAGAGCACTTCATTGTCTGGCAAGTCGAATTCGGATTGATCGACATTCATCGCGCCTTGGAAGATATGCAGGATATCCACTGCTTCTGAAGTCACGCGATAATAGATGAGATAGCTTCCATTTGCGCGCTTGCGAACACTTTCGAATCCGGAAACGCGGACGAACCGCGCTGGATGGTCACCAAGTTTTTTTGCATTCCAAGCGCAGGTTCTTGGAAACTTGCTTTGCCCGTTTCACATTGTCACGGGCGATGTATCTCGCGATAGATTTTAGGTCTGCGGTGGCGGTAGCCGATAATTGAACCTTCATTGAACGTCGGTCCGCTCCATGGCATCGAGCTCTGCCTCCAGCTCGTCAAATACCGCATCTATTGGACGGACCCTGCCCGCGTCAGCGTCCGCCAAGCCGCGCTTGATCGCAGCGTGCATGGCAGCCAATTTTGTTTCGCGGTCCTGAATGATGCGCACGCCTTCGCGCAGCACTTCACTTTTGGAATTGTAGCGACCGCTCTCGACAAGTTGAGTGACGAAGGCCTCGAGCTGGCTGCCAAGTTCTGCGCTTATTGCCATGATTGGTCTCCAAAATCGTCATGAGTTCCAATAACAGTTATTGGTTTTGCAATCAACGGAATGTCGCCCGAGCCAACACTATCCGTGACAGTGCGGTGTAAATACAGATCGCGGTGAACGACCAAGCCAATACCGGGAACCAATTTGGCCAGAGGCATGCGGCTACGAAGACGGCCAGTGTTTCGCTGGCTTCGGCCAATCCCGTCGTGAAAAAGATGGATTTTTTGCCCCGTGCTTCTGTTTCCTCGCCGCGCTTTGCCGCAAGGATGGCATAGGCGAGGAAGCTGGCACCGTTGATGTAGAAGCTCAGCAGCAGCGCGGCGGCAGATACGGCGTTGGCGGTTGGATCAGCCAGCGCGAAGGCGAAGGGGATCATGCCGTAGAAGGCGAAGTCCAAAACAATATCGATGTAGCCGCCCAAATCGCTGGCACCATTGGCGCGGGCGACAACGCCATCGAGCCCATCGCACAGGCGGCTTAGGATTATCAGGGCCGCGCCAATCAGGTAAGCATGCCGCCAGACAGATATAGCGGCGAGAAAGCCAAGAAGGAACCCCAAAGCGGAGACGGAGTTGGCGGATACTCCCCTCGCCGCAATCATGGAGCCTAGCCGCTCCAATAAGGGATCAACTGCCTTGCGCCCGATGCCGTCAAACATTGTTTACCCCGCGACCAATAGGAATCGCGCGCACTTGACCAGAATTGTCCCTCGCGACAAAACAACGATATTGTGAGCAAGACGAAAGCGGACCGGATTGTACAAGGCCACCACCCACATGATCGAAGTGACTGCCGAGCCTTGGTACCGGCCGGATCAGTCCGACGCTGAGTCCGGCAGGCATGTCTGGTCCTACCGGATCACGATCATCAACAATTCCAACCGTTCGGTTCAACTCGTGGCGCGATACTGGCGGATTGTTGACGAGACCGGCCATATCGAAGAGGTACGCGGACCCGGCGTTGTTGGTGAGCAACCCATACTCGGGCCCGATGACAGCTACCAGTATGTTTCGGGGTGCCCGCTGATGGCGCAATCCGGCACGATGGCGGGACATTATGAAATGCTTGACGATGCGGGCAATCCGTTCCGCGTGGCGATACCTGCGTTTTCGCTCGATATGCCGGGGACGAGGCGAATCTTGAATTGACGTCACGCGTCTTGCTTCAGGAACTCCAAGGGCGAGAACACGTAGTTTGTTGAGCAAAATTCACAGTTTACCGTGATCTTGCCGTCTTCAATGCTGTCGGTGATTTCCTCGGCGGTAAAGCCTTCCAGAACACCGCGAATCTTGTCTTCCGAGCAAGAGCATTCATCGAACACACGCGTGGGTTCATAAGCGCGCACGCCGCGCTCATGGAACAGGCGATAGAGCAGACGTTCGACACTGATGTCCGGATCAACGAGTTCGGCGGGCTGGATGGTTGAGGTCAGGGCTTTGACCTCTATCCAAGAGTCATCTTCCTGATGATCCCCATTGCCGTCGTCACCATCGCCACCTGACAGGTCGCGCTGGCGCATGCGCTCGGTCGAGTCGGGCAAGAACTGAACGATGATGCCGCCAGCGCGCCAGCTCGACTTTATCTCGCCATTCTTCGTCCGCTGCATGAGCTTGGCGGTGGCGAGGCGCACTTCGGTCGGGATCTGTTCGGATTGACGAAAGTACGCCCGGGCAACTTCTTCAAGCGAGGAGCCGTCAAGCTCGACTATGCCCTGATAGCGCTGCATGAACTCGCCTTGATCGACCGTCATCGCCAGAAACCCATTGCCGAGCAATTCCTGCGGGCTGGTGCGGCCTTCAGCCACCGCTTCGTCAAGACGTTCCGCGTTGTAGCGGGCATAGGCACGGACCGCGTGGGGAGAGCGGAAGTCGGCGACCAGAAGCTCGACTGGACCATCTGATTTGGTCTGCATGATAAACTTGCCGTCAAACTTCAGCGAAGTTCCAAGGATCACGGCCAGCACGACTGTCTCGGCAACCAATTTGGCAACAGGCTCAGGGTAGTCATGACGGCCAAGAATGCCATCGAGCACCGGGCCGAGTTGCACCGCGCGACCGCGTGCGTCCAGCGCTTCTACGTGAAACGGGACGACGGCATCATCGCCGGAGAAAGCGTGAGTTGGGGCGGATTCAGACATGATCAGTGCGCGCCTTTCAAGCACCACGCCAGCACGGCCTTCTGGGCATGAAGCCGGTTTTCTGCCTCGTCAAACACGACCGACTGCGGGCCGTCTATCACCGAATCCGTAACCTCTTCGCCGCGATGGGCGGGAAGACAGTGCATGAAGAGCGCATCTTTCGCTGCATGACGCATCAGTTCATCGTTTACCTGATAGGGCAGAAACACATTGTGTCCCCGCGCTCTGGCCTCTTGCCCCATGGACACCCAACAGTCTGTTACAACACAATCCACGCCGGTGACGGAGGCAATCGGATCAGAGCTGATTTTGACCGTCGCGCCATGGTCGCGCGCCCACTGCATGTACCGCTCTTGCGGCTCAGAACCTTCGGGAACGGCGACGTTGAGATTGAAGCCGAACAGGGCTGCGCCTTCCGCCAGTGAGTGGAGGACATTGTTGCCGTCGCCGGACCAAGCGAAAGTTTTGCCCTTAACCGGGCCGCGATGCTCTTCATAGGTCATTATATCGGCCATTATCTGACACGGATGCGTATCGTCGGTCAGGCCGTTGATCACCGGAACCGTCGCGTGCTCGGCAAGTTCCATCATGCGGGCATGGTCGGTGGTGCGGATCATGATGATATCGACGTAACGCGACAGGACTTTGGCCGTATCGGCGATGGATTCTGAACGACCGAGTTGCATTTCCGACCCGGTCAGCATGATGGTTTCACCGCCAAGCTGGCGCATGCCGACATCGAACGACACGCGGGTGCGGGTCGAAGGTTTATCAAAGATCATGGCAAGCACTTTGCCTTCGAACGGGCGTTCCGGCTTGCCGGATTTCTGCAGCCCCTTGAGGCGCTTGGCATCATCCATCATCAAGCGCAAGTCTTGCCCAGAAATGGCGGACAGGTCAGTGAAGTGGCGGACAGATTTGGATGTCATTTTTTTCAGCCTGCCTTGCGATGCGCAGCGGCCCTGATTTCCCGTGCGACGGTTTCGATGCCGTCGAGGCCAAGCCGAACCTCTTCGGCAGTGACCGTGAGCGGCGGCAGAAGACGCAAGGCGTTGTCTCCGGCGACAACAGTCAGGATGTTGTGATCGCGCAGGCGGTTCATCACTTCGATATTCGGCACAACGCACTTGAGACCACAGAGCAGACCAAGGCCGCGCACTTGCGAAAATACATCTGGATAACGGTCAACGATTGCGGCGAGGCCTTGTTTGAACTGTAGCGAGATATCGCGGACGTGCTGAAGGAAGTCAGGTTCAGCGATTACTTCCATGACGGCGTTGCCGACGGCCATGGCCAGAGGATTGCCGCCGTAGGTGGTGCCGTGCGTACCGGGCGTCATGCCTTTGGCGGCTTCATCTGTCGCCAAGCAAGCGCCAAGCGGGAATCCGCCACCGATGCCTTTTGCGACAGCCAGAATATCAGGTTCGATGCCTGCCCATTCATGCGCGAACAGCTTTCCGGTGCGGCCTGAACCGCACTGCACTTCGTCAAATATCAGCATCAGGCCGCGTTCATCGCAGATTTGGCGAAGCGTCCGCAGCGTTTCAATTTCCAACGGACGGATGCCGCCTTCGCCTTGCACCGGCTCTACGAGAATGGCTGCGGTGTCGTCGCTGATAGCTGCCTTCAAGGCTTCCAGATCGCCAAAGGGAACTTGATCGAACCCATCAACCTTCGGTCCGAAGCCCTCAAGATATTTCGCCTGTCCGCCAGCGGCGATGGTTGCCAGCGTGCGGCCATGGAAGGCGCCTTC
>JANPGC010000006.1:0-2303 GCA_031423755.1 Phyllobacteriaceae bacterium
CAGAGGAAGACGCCGCCGCAGATGCTGCCGCAGCCTCAGACGAGGCCGATCCAGCGGAAGCCGCACCTGCAGTAGAACCCGCACCTGCCGAGCCAGCTCCTGCAGCACCTGCGACCGCAACTGATCCCGCTGCTCCAGTCGTAGATCCTGCTGCAGTACCTGCCGTAGATCCAGTGACCGAGAAGCTGCCAGAACCGCTGCCGGAGAACGCAGCGCCGGTTCTCGACAGCGCCAAGGAAACACCAGTCGCGCCAGTTGAAGGTGAGCAGCCTGCGCCGGTCGTGGCAGAACCTGCAACACCGCCGCCGCCACCGCCCGCAACGGATGCGGTTGCTCAGGAGGCGATCAAGCCTGTTGTTATCGAGTCAGCCATCGTCGAGGTTGGCGAACGTGTGACCTCCCTGCCCGCACCCGAAGCCCCGCGCGATGTGGAAATTGTCAAAGTTATCGACAACCGCACGATCATCAACGTGGACAACGTGTTCATCATCGAATCACCAGACGCCCCGCGTCTGACGCAGAAGGATGATGAAGTGTTTGTCGAGCGCCTGCCACGCGGCCGGACGCGCGAAACCATCGTGCGCGAGAACGGCGTGCAGGTGGTGACCATCCGCAACCGCTACGGCGATATCATCCAGCGCTCGCGCATCCTTCCCGATGGCCGCGAAGTCATGCTGGCCTATTCGCCGGAATATGACAGCGAAGAGGAAGTCGTGTTCCGTGACCCGGGCCTCGACCTGCCGCCGCTGCGCCTCAACGTCCCGGTCCGCGACTACATTCTTTCGGTCAGCGTCTTTGACAATGAGCCGGAGGATTTCAACGAGGAAGAGGTCTATTACGACTTCCTCGAAAAGCCGCCGGTCGAGCGCGTAGAGCGCACATATTCGGTCAATGAAGTGAAGCGCTCAGCCCGTGTGCGCGATATGGTGCGGCGCATTGATCTCGACACAATCACCTTTGGCTTCGGCACAGCCGACATCAAGGAAGACCAGATCGCAAAGCTTGAAAGTGTTGCCAATGCAATGCTGAAACTGCTCGAAAAGAACCCCGCCGAAACCTTCCTCATCGAAGGCCACACCGACGCGGTCGGCACCGACATCGCCAACCTGACCTTGTCAGACAAGCGGGCGGAATCCATCGCCAACGCCTTGTCCAATGCCTTCGGCGTCCCGCCGGAAAATTTGAGCACGCAGGGCTATGGCGAGCGCTATCTGAAGGTGAACACAACCAAACCGGAAGAGCTGAACCGCCGCGTCGCCATCCGCCGCATCACCTCGCTGGTGGCGCCGGTGGCCTTGAAGAAATAGCGTCCCGCACTGAGGAAAGTCCAAAGGCCGGGAGCGATCCCGGCCTTTTTATGCCACAGGCTTTTGCGCCGCAGGGGCGGCCGTTTGAGCGGGTGGCTTCTCCACCTGTCCGGCGGACAGCAATTGGCCGCTGGTCGCCGGCATGACTTCCGACAGCCACTTGATTTCCGCCGCGCCTATATTGCCACGGTGCCATTCCGGCCCGTCAAAAGTCAGAATCTGCAAGACGGTCTGGTTTGCCGCCAGGCTCCGCGCAATCGGCCAGCCGCCGTCTTTCGGCAGCGTCCCCAAAAGTTTGCCTCTGTTGATCTTGCCTGTCATGTCGTCCTCAGACTTGCCTTGGGAACACTCGACCGCCAGTTCCGCCAAAGCCGCAAAGCGCGTCAGCGTGAACCAGCTCATTGGCCATTCAACCATCAGCACCACCCAACGCGCCAGAAGCTGCCAATCCGGCGAGCCGGGCACCCTTTGCGGATAGCGGATGCGCAGCACCTGCTGCAGCAGGGAAAGCGTGTTGATGATCCGCTTGATCTGCCGCGGGTTGGGCGGCAGGATCGCAACCAACCCTTCCAGCATGTGGCTTGTGCCCTTGGCCGCAGTCTTGTCGGTAGCGGCACGCAGAGACATCTTTCGGGCCATGTCTGTCTCGAAACGCTGCTTCTGTTCAACGCCGAGCCAGTTCATGGTTCCGGCTTGTGAAAGCCGCGCCGCCGCTGCTTCCCGCTCACGGTAGTCGTCAATGTCCAGCACCGCCTTGGCCTCCGCCTCTAGTTCTTTAACGGCGGCGAGGTCTGTTCCTGCCGATAGCTCAACCCGTGGAGGCGAAGTCACCGTAGCGGGCGATGCAGCCGCTGGACCCTTCGAGCCAGCCGGTATCAGGAGGTTGCGGACAAACGAACCGCGCTGCGTCTGGTTGATGTCGGGCAGCACCATCGAGAATTGGATCGCCTTTTCCACAAACCGTCCGCCAAACCGGTGCTCAGCCCCGACGTCGAT
>JANPGC010000007.1:0-4742 GCA_031423755.1 Phyllobacteriaceae bacterium
GCGCGGCGCAAGGTGAAGGCGAATGTGAAGAGGCTTTCGACGTGAGACGAATGGCGGCAAGTTCACGTCGAGGCACCCCCACCCCTAACTCCTCCCCTCAAGGGGGAGGAGAATCTCCGCGCCTGTTCCCCTCCCCCGTGAGTGGAGGAGTTAGGGGTGGGGGTGCCTCGACGTGAACTTGCCGCCATTCGTCTCACTTCGAAAGCCTCTTCACATTCGCCTTCACCTTGCGCCGCGCCGGCTTCAAACCTGCCGAAATGACCGCATCGGCGGCTTTCATCGGCTTCGGCATTTTGCCGAAGGCCATGCCCATCCAGGCATTCATCATCTGCTGGCCAAATTCCATGTTGGCGGCGAGAATGCCGTCTGCTGCCGCCTTGGTTTTTTCCTCCACCATGCGCTTGTCTTCGGCATGATCTTTGGCGGTGCGCATCGCATCCGGAAGCATCATGCGGGACATGCGCAGGGCAATGACCTGCGGGGCGAAGAGGCCGATGTCGGTGAGCGATGCCCGGGTCTTTTTCATCTGCGCTTATGCACCCACACGCGCCGCGCGGCCGCCGCGGCGTCCGCCTGCGGTTGGCGCGGCGGCTGGGGCCGGTGCTGCGCCGGGCGCGGCAGGCGCATAATCGCGGTAGGTCTTTATCCACTGTTCGCAGGATGGGTCGGTGCCGTTCAAGACGTTGGCAGCGCGCACGGCTTCCATTTCCTGCGGGCGGCACGGGTTCATGATGGCGGAGGTCATGCCTGCGCCGATAACCATCGGGATGAACCCGGCATTGATGCCGTGGCGGTGGGGCAAGCCGAAAGAGATGTTGGACAGGCCGCAGGTGGTGTTGACCTTGAGTTCGTTGCGCAGGCGATAAAGGAGCGCGAACACCTGACGGCCCGCATCACCCAATGCGCCAATTGGCATGACCAGCGGATCGACGACAATGTCGTGCGGCTTGATGCCGTAATCCATGGCGCGTTCGACGATCTTTTTGGCAACTGCAAAGCGCACGTCAGGGTCCATGGAGATGCCGGTCTCGTCGTTGGAAATGGCAACGACCGGAACGTCGTATTTTTTGCAGAGCGGCAGGATGGCTTCGAGCTTTTCCTCTTCGCCAGTTACCGAATTGACGAGCGGGCGGCCCTTGGCGACCTTCAATGCGGCTTCAATCGCTGCGGAGACGGAGCTGTCGATGGAGAGCGGCACATCAACAAGGCCCTGGACGATTTCCATGGTCTGGACGAGGAGGCCCGGCTCGGTCTCATTCGGGTTGACCGAGGTGACGCCGGCGTTGACGTCGAGCATGGTTGCGCCAGCTGCGACCTGTTCGAGCGCATCGCGGATGACGGTGTCGAAATTGCCGGCCTGCATCTCGGCGGCAAGTTTTTTGCGCCCTGTCGGATTGATGCGCTCGCCGATGACGCAGAAGGGCTGGTCGAAGCCGATGATGATTTCGCGGGTGGCCGAGGCGACGATGGTGCGGGTCATGCTGGTCTCCAGAAAGGATATAAAGAGTTCTTTATATGGTTATGCGACTTGCGGCAAATGGAAAGTCGTTGTTTTCGGTCTTGGCGGCAGTCCCCTCTCCGTCGGCTTCGCCGACACCTCTCCCCGCACGCGGGGCGAGGTTAAAGCCGCAGTGGTTTGTTTAACCTCGCCCCTTTGGGGAGAGGGGACCGGCGCTGAGGCCGAAGCAATCTCACTGCGCATGCACAGCCTTTGCCGCCATGTTTTCCGGCGAGATTTCCTTGCGGTGCAGCAGGGTGTCGATGCGCTTGACCATCTCGGCCTCGTCCTGCCGTGCCTCGCGCTGCCATGGGCGGCGGCCTTTGAGCACGCCCGATTCGTGGACGATCTCGGCGACGTATTCCTCCTGCCGGTAGGCCATGACATGCACGCCATGCACGCCCTGGATTTCCTTGGTCTCGTTGATGATGTCGATGCAGATGCGCTTGCCTTCCTCCTTCTGGTCGGCCGCGCCTTCAAGGCGTTTGATGATCGCGTCGGGAATATGGACGCCGGGCACGTTGCTCTTCATCCAGCGCGCGGTCTTGGCAGAGGCGAGCGGGCCGACACCGACCAGCACGAAGCATTGCTCATGCAAGCCCATGTCGCATGACCGTTTCATGAACTCGCGGAACAGCGGCACATCATAGCAATATTGGCTTTGAACGAATTGCGCGCCGGCGCGGATTTTCTTGGCGAAGTGCAGGGGTCGGAAGTCAAACGGCGGCACGAAGGGGTTGATCGCTGCGCCGAGGAACACCGGCGGCGGCGTTGTCAGCTTTCGGCCGGACAGGAATTTGGCCTCATCGCGCATGATCTTGATGGTTTCGAGCAGCGAGATTGAATCGAGATCAAAGACAGGCTTGGCGCCCGGCTGGTCTCCGGTCTGGACGCCATCGCCGGTGAGGCACAGGATGTTGGCAACGCCCATTGCGGCGGCGCCGAGCACATCGCCCTGGATGGCGATGCGGTTCTTGTCGCGGCAGGAGATCTGCATGATCGGCGCGTAGCCCATGCGGGTCAAAAGCGCACAGATGCCGACGGAGGACATGTGGCAATTGGCTCCGGAGGCATCGACGGCGTTGATGGCATCGACCCAGCCGTCGAAAATGCGGGCGCGCTCATAGACGTCTTCGGGGTTGGCGCTGTCCGGCGGATTGAGCTCGGCGGTCACCGAGAATTCGCCTCGGCGCAACACGCGCTCAAGGCGACCGCGCGAGGAATGGCCGGGCAGTGGATCGAGCGGCAGGCTCGGATCAAGCGGATTGACGTCGGGGCTCATGCGGAGGCTCCGGTCTTCTCGCGCACGACGCGCAGCCAGGTTGACGTCTCTTTGATGGAATTATCCACGGGCTTTTGCACATCCAAAATCTTGTCGCCGCCTTCCATGTCGCGCGAGCCTTCCCATGCCTTTACCCAGACGCAGGGCATGTCGGCGATCACTTCGCAGTTGCCATTGGCACGCACGCCGCCACAGGGGCCGTTGCGCAATTGCTTGGGGCAATTCATCGAGCAGGACATGCCGGTCGATGACAGTGCGCACTTGCCGCACATGCGGCAGTCAAACAACGCGCCCTTGACGCCGCGCTCCAGCGCCGCCATCGGCTTTTCGAGGCGCTCGTGACCGATGGCCTTTAACAGCGGCGCGGCGAGCAGGAGTGTTTTCTCGAAGCCGTTGTAGAGCTTCTCCAGCAGCCCAGAATGGCGGATCGACCAGTATTTGATGGTGAATGTCCGGCGGCGGCGGCCGTCTGCCGCAAAGCGGACGGGACCGATCTCGGGCTTCGGCGCCGGTTTCTTTGCTGCGGCCGGTTTGGCCACAGCAGGCGTGGCCGTCGTGTCAGACATTGGCGCGGCCTTCTGCTTTGACCAGTTCAACCAGCCGGTCGTGGGTAAACTCCGTCTCGATGGAAGCGAACGCCTTGTCAGCCTCGGCCTCCAGTTCGTCAGAGACTGGCGTCGGATCGGCACGCCGCCATTCGGCAAGGTAGGCATCCGCGTCTTTGGCGCCGATGCGCATGGCGCACATGTCGATGGCTTCCGTGAAGCGGATGGGTAACTCGCGCTTGGCTGTCTGGCGGCCCTTTTTGACGATGATTTGCGCCGGAATATCGCGCCAATAGACGATTATAAGGTCAGCCATCAAAGGACTCCAATTCTATGGGAAGGTGCAGTTTGCCATGCAATTGAGCTTGTTGCGGCACGACGCCGTTCACTCAAAAAGCGACGCCTGTGTGCGACAGGGCATTGCCGGAGGCAAGTTCGACGGGTTTGTTCAGAACAAACCGTGCGCGAAGGACTGAACGGTGCCGGCGATGGCAAACAGAAACGCCAGAAAACCGATGCCGATAGAGAGGCCGAGCGTCAGCAATATGCCGTCGCGCTGCGATAGCGACAGGCCCATGAGGACCATGGCGAAGGCTGGAATCCAGTTTGCTCCGGGGATTGGCAGAATGACCAAAATCGACAGCAACGCGCACAGAACGCCCACAAGCCGTTCGCCAAGCATGACCGGAAACGGCCACAGGCGCGGCTTGATGTAATGTTCAATGCGGCGAAGGCGCGGCGTGACCGCGCGCATGATCGACTTGAAACGCGGGGCTGAAAAGGACCGGTTGAGCAAGGTTTTAGGAAGCCAGACGCTCTTGTGGCCGAGGATCATTTGAACGGCGATGATCAACGGCGGAATGCCGAAGACCAGTGTTGAGCCTGGCGGCAAGATCGGAATGAGATTGATCGACGAGAAAACGACAAGAAGGGCTGCAAATGACCGGTCGCCCAGCGCGGAACGCAGGCTGCCGAGACTGACATCACCGGTGTTGTGGTGCGCGAAATCTCTCAAAACCCTCGAGAGGGGGCGGTGACGCCTTTTTGGTGCGGGCAAAATTTCATCAGTCACCGAATCCGGCTCCATTGCTGGCACTTCACTCTCCGGACTCTCGGGCGAAAACAAGGCTACGCGTCCTCCACACGGACAATTACAATGACACTGATGACGAATTGGTGAAAGAGCACCAATTTCAAACATTTATCCATAGAAATATTGCGATATTTTGAATATCAGACCGCTTTGAGAGCCGGTTCGAGATCGCCCATGCCGGTAAACCGGTATTCATAGTCCAACCCGAGATAGTCTGCCGCCCATTTGGCCTTGGCCTGCAGTGTTTCGTCCACCGTTTGCGCCAGATAGACGATCTTTGTGTAGTTGCCGAAGACCATTTCTATCAGCTCGGGATGCTTGTCG
>JANPGC010000008.1:0-28259 GCA_031423755.1 Phyllobacteriaceae bacterium
GGAGCGATGCTTGCGACTACGGCGCGCGCAAAGGCATTGTCAGTGCAAACCCACCGGACAGGGTGTGTGGCGATGTCACATGCTTATCTACAGCCAAAGACAGGACCACACACCCTGTTTCCCAGTTCTTTGAAATGATCGAATGCGAAAGCAGGTGCGATGCCGGGGAAGTGTGCGCCGCTTTAACCTCGCCCGCTTTGCGGGGTCCGAAGGACGGGAGAGACCCGTGGCTCTCCCCGGGCAGGGTGTCGCGGGCGAAGCCCGTGACGGAGAGGGGAAGTCCAGCAGCGCGGCTACACTTGCAGATCGAAGACGGTAATTCCCTCATAGCCGTTGACGCATAATGCCACCAGATCGCGTCCGGCAGCCGCATGAATGGGGTGCCGTTCGTACTCGAGATGCGCATCGCGATCACGGAAGGTGCAGACGAAGCCGTGGGTGTAGATGCCGCTTTTGTTTTCAAAATCGCGGTTTGGACCGGCACGGAAATCCACCATGCCATCGACAATTGGCAGAAGACTACCGAGCCGCTCGAACACATCGGCCAGTGCGGTTGATGTGACTTCAGGGCGAATTTGGCAAAAGACGCAATGTTCAATCATGGATTTTCTTTCGGTTCGATGAGGATGGCGCGGAAGTCGTTGACGTTTGTGAGTGTCGGGCCGGTGATGACCTGCGCGCCCAAACGATCAAAGAATGCGTGGCTGTCGTTGCGGTCAAGAAACTCTCGCGGGTGGATATTGAGAGTTCCCGCTTGCGCCAGCGTGTCTGGACCAATCAACGCTCCGGCGACTTCAGCAGCGCCGTCGACGCCATCTGTGTCGCATGAGAGCGCGTGAATGCATGGCACTCCCTGCAGCGCAATTGCCATTGCCAGCATGAACTCCGCATTGGGACCACCGATGCCGTCGCCCCGGCGCGTCACCGTCAATTCGCCGCCGGAGAGGAGAAGGACGGGATGGTCGTCGCCTTTCATTGACTGCTGAATGCCGATGGCCATCTCAGCCTGCGCCCGTGCCACATCGCGCGCTTCGCCTTCGATGCGGTCGCCGAGGATGCGGACGTCAAGTCCGGCTTGGCGGCCAAGACCGGCTGCGGCTTCCAGCGACTGGCGGGGTGCGGCGATGACGCGGTTTTCGGTGGAGGCAAGGCGTGGATCACCGGGAGCGACAACGCCGGAGCCTTGCGCGAGGGCGGCATGGACGGACGGCGGTACGGCGATGTTCCACTTCTTGAGAATGGAAATCGCATCTTTCGCCGATGACGCATCTGCCACAGTTGGCCCGGAGCCGATCAACGCCGGATCGTCGCCCGGCACGTCGGAAATCATCAGCGTCAGAAGCCGCGCAGGGTGAACGGCGGCAGCGAGCTGGCCGCCCTTGACGCGGCTGAGGTGTTTGCGCACGATGTTCATCTCGCCAATCGGCGCGCCGGAGGAGAGCAGCGCGGCATTGACGGCCTGCTTTTCGGCAAGCGATACGCCCTCAACCGGCTGCACCAAAAGCGACGATGCTCCGCCGGAAATCAGGGCGACGACGAAGTCCGATTCTTTGAGGTTCGACACCAGTTCGAGCATGCGCCGCGTGGCATTGAAACCGGCTTCGTCTGGAACTGGATGTGCGGCCTCGACAATCTCGATGCCCCTGCATTGGCGGCCATAACCGTAGCGGGTGATGACCAGCCCTTCGCACGGACCCCATGCGCTTTCCAGCGCCTCGGCCATCCGCGCCGACGCCTTGCCCGCGCCAACGACGACCACGCGGCCTGCGGGGCGCGGCGGCAGATGTGCGGGGACGATGCGCATCGGGTCGGCGGTTTCGACCGCGCGGTCAAATAGGGAGCGCAGAAACTTTTCCGGGCTGGGGATGCTCATAAATCAAGCCCGCCGCTGGATGCACGGACGACCAGATTGACCGGCGCGCGCGCTTCAGGCTCAGGGCGCGTCCCCTCTTCCAGCCAGTCGAGCATTGTCCGCGCCGTCTGACGGCCAAATGCTGCGATATCGCAACTGACAGACGACAGCTGCGGCCAGACCTGCGCGCATTCTTCGATGTCGTCAAAGCCGACCAGCCGAAAATCCCGTCCCACCTGACGGCCAAGCCGGGCAAAACCGGACATCATGCCAAGCGCGATCAAGTCATTGTAGCCGATTGCCGCGTCCACATCGGGCATGTCCCTGCCCAGCTGCAGCGCCGCCTCATTGCCGAAAGCCCGCGTAGCCCGGCCATGCAGCATCAGCGGCTCCAGTCCTGCCTCATGCATGACTTCGAGATATCCCGACATGCGCTCACGGGTGATCGGGCGTTCCTGCAGGCCACCGACAAAGGCAATTTTGCGTGCCCCCGTTTCGATCAGATGCTGTGCCGCCGCTCGGCTGCCATCGGGGTATGCAAGCGAGGAAAACGGGAATAAATCCGTCCGCTGGTCAACCTGCCGCAACACCTGCATGGCCGGAATGCCGGCCTTGACCAACGGGCCGAAGGTGAACTCCTCGCTGCCATAGGTCGGCGAGATCACCAGCGCCGAGACGCCATGCTCAATCATCGAGTTGACGACCTGCGCCTGCAAGGTCGGGTTCTCGTCGGTGTTGGCAATCACGGTCGCGTAGCCATGCTCGGAAAAGGCCATCTGCGCCGACGTCGCGAACTCGGTGAAAAACGGGTTGCGCAGATCGTTGATGACCAGCCCAATCAATCCGACATTGGCGGTGCGCAGATTGGCGGCGGCGCGGTTGTAGACGTAGCCGATAGAGGCCATCGCCTCGCGTACAACCTTGCGGGTGATGTCTTTCACCAGCGGGCTGTCCTGCAAGACAAGGCTCACCGTTGACTTCGACAGTCCGGCGACTTTCGCCACGTCGATGATAGTCGGTCGACGGTTCATGCCTATGCCTTTCAGGAGACCCCGTGCAACGCAAGCAACGTGCGCATGCGCTCAATAGCGAGGTCCGGCTGGGTCAACAAGCGCGCCTGATCGGCAAGGCGGAAAACTTGCGCGTAATGGTTGATCTCGCGGCTCGACTGGAAGCCGCCGGGCATGATGAAGTGGGTTTGCCAACCGTTCATCCACGAAAGGAATGCAATGCCCGCTTTGTAAAAGCGGGTCGGGGCCTTGAAGATTTCGCGGCTGAGCGGCACGGTTGGTTCGAGCAGCGACCTGAACGTTTGATTGTCGCCCAGCGCCAGCGCCTCCAGCGCCTGGCTCGCTGCCGGAGCGATGGCCGCGAATATGCCGAGCAGCGCGTGCGAAAAGTGCTTGCCGTCACCTTCAATCAGCGGCGCATAGTTGAAATCGTCGCCGGTGTAGAGCCGCACGCCCTCCGGCAGACGGGCGCGGAATGCCACTTCATGCGCTTCGTCGAGAAGCGAAATTTTGATGCCATCGACCTTGCCTGGATTTTCCTCGATGAGGCTGAGCACGAAGTCTGTCGCGCGGTTCACCTCTGTCGATCCCCAATAGCCCTTGAGAGCCGGATCGAACATGTCGCCAAGCCAGTGCAGGACGACCGGCTCCCTCGCTTGGTCGATCAGGCGACGGTAGACTTTTCGATAAAGCGCTTCGCCCGCGCTGATGGCGGTGAAGGCGCGCGAGGCCATCAGAATCAGCTGGCCGCCTGCCGCTTCAATCGCTGCCATCTGCGTTTCATAAGCGGCAATGATGGCATCAGCATCGCGCAGGTCAGCCAGCGCCACATGATCCGTGCCCGCCCCGCAGGCGACGCGCGGCTTCATGGGATGGACTTTGGCTGCCTTCATCGTGCGCTCGATCAGTTCCTTGGCCGTCAGCCAGTCGACGCCCATGCCGCGCTGGGCGGTATCCATGGCTTCGGCAAGGCCGAGGCCCTGATCCCACAAGCCGATCCGGAAGCCGAGCGTTGCGTCCCAGTCCACAGCAGGGCGCGTGTCCCACGGGCTTCGCTCCTTGAGCGGATCGGAGACGACATGGGCCGCTGCAAACGCAGTCCGGGTCAGCGGCACGCGCGGCGTGCGCACTTCCAAGGGATCGCCAATGAGGCGGTAAAGTTCAATTGTGCCGGCATAGGTTGGCATGTTCAGCATTGTCTGGTCCTCAGGCGTGGCCATTGTCGGCACGGATCATGTCCGCCGCCTTTTCGGCAATCATGATGGTCGGCGCGTTGGTGTTTGATGAAACGACGTTCGGCATGATTGACGCGTCCGCGACACGCAAGGATTCGATGCCGTTGAATTTCAGACGAGGCGAGACGACTGCCTCCATATCCGCGCCCATGCGGCAGGTTCCCGCCGGATGGTGGTCAGTCTTGGCGTTCTTGCAGGCATAATTGAAGTAGTCTTGCTCGCTCACAACCTCCGGCCCTGGAAGACGTTCGGCCATGACGTAGGGCTTCAGCGCATTTTGCCGCATCATCTCGCGCGCGAGCTTGAGTCCCCGGATCGACATTTCGCGGTCGTATGGATCGGCCCAATAGTTCGGATCGATGAGCGGCGCGGCATTCGGATCGGCGCTGGAAAGGCGAACCGTGCCGCGTGAGCGGGGGCGCAAGTATGCGGAATTCAGCGTCACGCCACCATGCGGCATCGCTGCGACACCTGCCTCGATGCCGGAGCCGAGGCCGAGATGGAACTGGATATCGGGCGAGCGGGCGTTCTCGTCGGCGTACCAGAAGCCGCCGGTTTCGAAGAGGCTTGATGCCACAGGCCCTTTGCGGGTGAGGAGATATTGCAGACCGGCGACAGCAGACCACAGCGGCTTGGCATATTTGTCATAAGTGTGATCGCCAGTACATTCGGCGATGACGAACAAGTCGAGATGGTCCTGCAGGTTGGAGCCGACGCCGGGTTGGTCGAGAACTGGCATAACGCCGACAGATCTCAGATGATCCGCCGGACCAATTCCCGACAGCATCAACATGCGCGGCGAGCCGATGGCGCCGGAGGAGAGAATTACTTCGCGCGCGGCCAGATGCTTTGTGCCATCCAGCATTTCCACGCCGATGGCCCTGCCCTTTTCGATGATGATGCGCTTGACCTGCGCGCCGGTCTTGACGGTCAAGTTGGTGCGGCCTTTGGTCGGTCCAAGATAGGCCATTGCAGCAGACGAGCGGCGCGCGTTGCGTTGGGTGAGCTGGTAGTAGCCGACGCCGTCTTGTGAAGCACCTGTCAGGTCATGGTTGCGCGGGATGCCCATCTCGCCCGCCGCCTTGAACCATGCCTCGCAGATCGGCAGCGGCGAGATCGGCTGTGACACGCCGAGAGGTCCTCCCTTGGCGTGGTACTCATTGTCAAACGTGTCATTGTCCTCGGACTTGCGAAAGTATGGCAGCACGTCGCGGTAGCCCCAGCCGTCGCATCCCATCTGCCGCCATTCGTCATAGTCGAGCGCGTTGCCGCGCGTGTAGAGCTGCGCATTGATCGACGATCCCCCGCCAATCACCTTGGCTTGCGTGTAACGGATGACCATATTGTTCATGTGCTTCTGCGGCACGGTCTGCCAGCCCCATGAGCCGATGCCCTTGGTCATTTTGGCGAAGCCCGCAGGCACATGGTAGAATGGATGCCGGTCCGTGCCGCCTGCTTCGAGAAGCAGGACCTTGACATCCGGGTTTTCCGACAGGCGCGCCGCGAGCACACATCCCGCTGATCCGCCGCCGATGATGACATAGTCGTAAGCCATGGCGTCTCTTTCAAAGTTTCGGAATGTGCAGGCCGCCGCCTGCGTCGATAACGGACCCGGTCGAGAACGGCAGCGCCCCAGACGCCAGTACCGCGCAGACGGCGGCGATGTCTTCCGGCAGGCCCCAGCGGGCCTCAGGCACGAGACCCTTGGCGATGAGATCATCATATTTTCCAGTGACGCCTGCCGTCATGTCGGTCTTGATGATGCCGGGGCGCACCTCGAACACATCAATACCCTCCGCCGCCAGCCGCAACGCCAATCCCTTGGCAAACATGCCAAGACCGGCTTTGGACATGCAATAGTCGAGGCGTTCCGGCGAGGCGATGGTGGAGGAGACCGACGTGATGAACTGGATTGAGCGGCGTTTCTCGCACGGGTTTGCGAGCATCGCCTTGGCGACGGCCTGCGTGAAGAACACCGTGCCGCGCAGATTCGTCTCGATGACCGTGTCGAACGTCTCCGGTGCGAGATCGAGAAAATCGCCGCGTTTGGGCGAGGCGATGCCGGCGTTGTTGATGAGACAGTCAATGCGGCCATGCTCTGCCAGTACGGCATCGATGGCGGGTTGATGAGTGGAGAGGTCGCCAAGGTCGAACCGGAATTCACCTTGCGCAGGCGTGCGGTTAAGGCGGGCGACGGTGAAGCCATCCGCCTCAAGCCGCGCGGCAATGGCTGCTCCGATGCCGCGTGCGGCACCTGTGACGATGGCAACCCGCTTCACGATTTCAGCTCCGTTTTCCGGATATGGTCAGCAACGCGCAGCGCCTGCGCCGCGATGGTCAGCGACGGGTTGACTGCAGCCGAGGTCGGCAGAAAGCCGGCGTCGACGATGAACAGGTTCGGATGATCATAGCTGCGGCAATACGGGTCGAGCGGCGCGGTGGCCGGGTCATTTCCCATGCGCGATGTGCCGCACTGATGCGACGGCAGCCTGCCATCGATGAGCTGCGTCAGGACAATCGGATAGCCTGCGGCCTTCATGACTTCCCTGGTGCGGGCCACCAGCGTTTCGTGCGCTTTCATGTTGAAGCGCCGCCACTCGAGAATGATCCTGTCGCCGTCAATGCGCACACGGCTTTCGGGGCGCGGCAGATCCTCGCTGCACAGATACCAATCGACAGACCGGCGGCTCAGCATCCCGAGCGCCCACTCCGGAACCAGTGGAATGCGTGACTTCAGGATTGGCGCCGTGACGCGGCCCAGCAATTGCACCTGACCGAGCGGGCCTGAACCCTTGCCGTCGTCGAAATAGAAATCGTTGAAATGCAGCGTCTTTTGATAGACTGAATCGTTGATGGTGCGCGGGTCGATGGTCAGCATGAACGATGCGTTGTGGTTCATGAAGTTGCGGCCGATCTGGTCGGAACTGTTCGCAAGGCCGTTCGGATTCTTGGCATTGGCAGATTTCAGAAGCATCACCGTCGAGCGCACCGCGCCTGCGGACAGGATGGTGAGTTTAGGCGACAGCCGCTTCTCCTCACCGTTGTGGCGATAGACGATCGCGCTGATGCGGTTGGCCGCGTCTGTCTCCAGCCGTATCACTTCTGCGCCGGTCTCGAGCGTGATGTCGGGGTCTTTCAGTGCCGCCGCGAGGCCGCAGCTCTCGGCGTCCATCTTGCCGGTCAAAGTGTCCGGGAACGCATCGAACCCGGTATTGGCGCGCTTCAGCCAGCGGTCGATGTCCAAGCCAAGCGGTAGACTAGCCGGGTGCAGGCCAGCCTTTTTCAAGCGCGCGCGCACCAGTGCCATGGCAGGCTCGTCCGGAACAGGCTCGTGCGAGTAAGGTCTGGAATGGGTCGGCTCGGTCGGGTCTTCGTCCGGCGTGCCGCGTGTTTGGTAAAGCTCTTCGGCCTTGCAGTACCAAGGCTCAAACTCGTCATAAGAAAACGGCCACGCAGGTGATACGCCGCCTTCCGGAAAGGCAAGCTCCGAGAAGTCCTCCTTGCGGTAGCGGAAATGCACTGCGCCGTAAAATTTGGTGTTGCCGCCGACGACATAATAGTTGCCCGGGGTGAATGGCTTGCCGTCCTTGTCGTACCAGGTTTCCTTCGGGCTGTAGAAGCCACGCTGGAATATCGCCCGCTCGTCCCGTGTTTCCGGCGTGTCGAGTATGCGATGGCCCTTTTCGAGAATGAGCACTTTTGCGCCAGAACCTGCGAGCCCGGCGGCGAGCGACGCCCCTCCCATGCCGGAGCCGATGATGACGATGTCGGGGCTTGCAGTGTTCATTTTCAGATCCCTTGTTGGTCTCTCCGGCCGGCGTGGCTTCCACACCGGCCGGAGAGTCTTACTTCACAGAGGCGATGGCGTCAGCCAAAAGCGTTGCGCCCTCAGCAGCCGTCTTCTTTGAGTTGAAGAATTCGGTGATTGCGTCTGTTGCTGCGCTGACGACGGCCGAGTTTGCCGCATGGGTTCCGGCGAAGGTTGGCACGGCCGTGCCTCCCTTGTCATTGGATGTGAGCGCCTGCGATGTTGCTTGCGCGCAGGCATCCATTGCCTTCAGGTCAATGTCTGTCCGCGCCGGGATGGCACCCTTGGCAAGGTTGAACTTGACCTGCACTTCAGGGTCCATGATCGCCCGTGCCAGCACATCCTGCCCCTTGATCGCGTCCGGGCTGGTCTGCGCAAAAAGCGACAGCGAGTTGACGAGATAGACGAACGCGTCACCCCTGGCTTTCGGCACCGGAATGCAGGCATAGTCCTTGTCCGAAACCTTGCCGGCGCTGGTGAACTCTCCCTTGGCCCAATCGCCCATGATCTGCATCGCCGCTTCGCCGTTGATGACCATCGCGGTTGCCAGATTCCAGTCACGCCCAGATGCGTTCTCGTCGATCATGCCGCGCAGTTGAACCAATTCGTCAAACACCGCGACCATCGTCTCGCCGCGCAATGATGCATCGTCGAGATCAACGAGCGCCTTGCGGTAGAAGTCCGCACCGCCGACGCCCGCCGCGACGGCCTCGAACATGTAGGCCTCCTGCCAGGCTTGTCCGCCGTGCGCCAGCGGCGTGATGCCCGCCTCCTTGAACTTTGGCGCAAGCGCGTTCAGCTCTTCCCACGTTTTGGGGTAGGCCGCGCCGATCTTGTCAAATGCCGCTTTCGAAACCCACATCATGTCCGTGCGGTGCACATTGGTCGGAACACTGACGTAGTGGCCGCCGATCTTGGTGAAGTCCTGTACGGCCTTTGGCAACTGTGCATCCCAGCCGTCCGCTGCTGCAATCGCGTCAACATTGCCGAGCAGCCCTTGGTTGGCCCAATCGATGATATTCTGGCCAAGCATCAGCATGGCTGTCGGTGGATTGCCGGACGCTATGCGCGCCTGCAGCGCGGTCTTTGCGGCGTCGCCGCCACCACCTGCGACGGGGCTGTCCTTCCAGGTCACGCCCTCGGCCACGACCTTATCCTTGACCGCAGACAAGGCCGCAGCCTCGCCGCCTGACGTCCAGAAGTGCATCACCTCCACCGAAGGTTCGGCCAGCGAAGGCGCAGCGAAACTTAAAAGCATCGATGAAGCCAATAGCAATATCCTCATGTTCAATCTCCATGTGTGAACATTTGGCGGCATTGAAAATACAAGACTGCGGCAACCGCATTATCCATAGCCTTGCGGCAAAATTCTCTTAACTCTCCCGGTAATCTCACTTGGCCAAATGCGCCTACAGGCGGTTCTGGCTCGCCGGATCAAACAGCACGGCCTTTTCCAGATTGAAGGCGAACGGCACGGTCTCCCCTGATTTGATATCGGCGTCGGCCCGCATCCGCGCCGTCAATTCCTTGCCGCCGAGATGAGTGATCACGTAGGTGTCCGACCCGGCGGGTTCGACGATTTCGACGCGGCCATTGATGCTCACGATCGCCTTGGAGTGGCGGTCGGCGCCATCCTTGTCGGTGATCGCTTCGGGGCGGATGCCGAGAATGACCTTCTGGCCCGACTGCAGTTTGGACGAGGTGATGCTTTCTGGAACGGCGATCTGGACAACACCGCCTTCACGGGCGATTTCCAGCACGTTGCCACCCATCCCCGCAGCGACTGTCGCAGGCAGCAGGTTCATCGCGGGCGAGCCCATGAAGTCGGCCACGAATATATTGTCCGGCCTGTTGTACACCTCGTGCGGCGTGCCGAACTGCTGCAATTCGCCATCCTTCAGAACCGCAATCTTGGTCGCCAGCGTCATTGCTTCAATCTGGTCATGCGTGACGTAGATAATGGTCTTGCCGGTCGCGACATGGAGCCGCTTGATCTCGACGCGCATGTCCACGCGCAGCTTGGCATCAAGGTTCGACAGCGGCTCGTCGAAAAGGAAGAGTTTGGGATCCCGCACCAGCGCCCGGCCCATGGCGACGCGCTGGCGCTGACCGCCGGAGAGCTGGCTTGGCTTGCGGTCCAGCAGATGGCCGATCTGCAGAGTTTTCGAGACGCTCTCAATCGCCTTGTCGCGCTCTGTCTTTGGCACGCCGCGCATCTCCATGCCGAAGGCGATGTTCCCCGCAACCGTCATGTTCGGATAGAGCGCATAAGACTGGAAGACCATGGCGATGTCGCGCTTGGACGGGTGCAGGTCATTGATCGAATAACCATCGACGCTGATCGTGCCTTCGGTGATCGGTTCAAGACCTGCGATGGTGTTGAGGAGCGTGGACTTGCCGCAGCCGGACGGGCCGACGAGCACGAGGAAGCCGCCTTTCTCCAGATCAAGGTCGATCCCTTTGAGGATTTCGACCGGACCAAAGCGCTTGCGCAGGCCGGAAATCTGCATGAACGGTGTTTGGGAATGCATGGTCATGGCAATCAGCCTTTCACGGCGCCGGCCATCAGACCGCGCACGAAGTAGCGGCCGGAGACGACATAGACGATGAGGGTTGGAAGTGCGGCGAGGATCGCGCCGGCGAAATGGACGTTGTATTCCTTCACGCCGGTCGAGGAGTTGACGAGATTGTTGAGCGCGACCGTCATCGGGAAGCTATCGAAGTCCGAAAAAGATGCGCCGAACAGGAAGTCGTTCCAGACATTGGTGAACTGCCAGATGACCGTGACGATGATGATCGGGGCGGAGAGCGGCAAAAGGATGCGCTGGAATATCCGGAAGAAGCCCGCGCCGTCGATCATCGCCGAGCGGACAAGCTCTGTCGGAAAGGCGGCGTAGAAATTGCGGAAGAACAGCGTCGTGAATCCCAGACCGTAAACGGTGTGGACGAGGATGAGGCCCGGGATCGTGCCGGACAGGCCAAGGAAGCCAAGCACGGCCGCCATCGGGATGATGACGATCTGGAACGGAATGAAGCAGGAGAACAGCATCAGCCCGAAGACATAATTGTCGCCGCGGAAGCGCCATTTGGTGAGGACGTAGCCATTGAGCGCGCCGAGCGCCGTGGCGAGGATGACTGCCGGAATGACCATCAGGAACGAATTGAGAAAATAGGGCACCAGACCGGTCGGGCTCACCCCGATTTGCGCGGTGGACCATGCCGAGCGCCAGGGTTCCAGCGTCCATGCCTGCGGCAGGTTCATCATCTGGCCCTGCCGGATTTCCTCCAGCGGTTTCAATGAATTGACCACCATCACGTAGAGCGGCAGCATGTAGTAGGCGGCAGCCAGTATCAGCATCGTGTAGATGAGGGCGCGCACGAGCGGCGAGGTGCGGACGGCAACATTCTGGGAAGGTGCGGCGCTCATGACTGGCTCCCCTGACGAAGTTCGGAATAGAGGTAAGGCACGATGACGGCAGCGATCATGCACAGCATGACGATGGCCGAGGATGCGCCGATGCCCATCGACTGGCGGGTGAAGGTGAAGTCGTACATGGCAATGGCCGGTATGTATGTCGCCCTGCCCGGCCCGCCGCCGGTCATCGCGATGACAAGGTCATAGGTTTTGATCGACAGATGGGCGAGCACGACAAAGGCCGAGAGAAAGGCCGGGCGCATCAGCGGGATGATGATGCGGGTGTAAAGGTTCCAGTTCGACGCGCCGTCGATCTGCGCGGCTTTCAGGATTTCATTGTCGACGCCGCGCAGTCCCGCCAAAAACATCGCCATGACGAAGCCGGACGACTGCCAGACTGCGGCAACGACGATGGTGTAGATCGCCATGTCGCTGTCCTTGATCCAGCGGAACGAGAACGTCTCCCAGCCCCAGCTTTTCACCACCGCCTCAAGGCCGATGCCCGGATCAAGGAACCATTTCCAGGCAACGCCGGTGACGATGAAGGACAGCGCCATCGGGTAGAGATAGATCGGGCGCAGCATGCCTTCGATGCGGATTTTCTGGTCGAGGAGGATGGCCAGCCCGAGCCCGATAAGCGTGCACAGGATGATGTATATCGGTGCGAAAATGGCGAGGTTGGTGAGGGAGATTTTCCAGTTTCTATGCTCGAAAAGCGCCGCATAGTTTCTGAAACCAACAAACTCGGTGAAGTCGGTCGGCAACAGCTTGGCGTTGGTGAAGGACAGGATCACCGTGAAGATGATGAAGCCATAGACGCAGACGAGCACCGCCGCAAAGCTTGGCGCAAGCACCAGCTTGGGCAGGTTCGCCTGCAGCCAGCCGATCCTGTCGGACGTCCTTGAATGTCTGGGCTTCGACACCGTCGCCATTTGCCTGTCCTCCTGCCGCTGGATGCGGTCCGTGTTCGATTGTGCCCGGCCCGCCGGTTTGCGGGCCGAAATGCGCCATTCTCGGGTATCAGGGTCTGCCGGGCGGGTTTGCCGTCCCGCCCGGCAGCCGGGAGGTTACTGCTTTGCAGCAGCAACGACCTTGGCGAGTTCGGCTGCAGCGGCAGCCGGCTCGAGCTCGCCATTGAAGGCAGCAGTCACGACGTCATAGAGCGCGTTCTTGATTGCCGCAGGCGCCGCGTGGCCGTGAGCCATGGAGCCGAACAGCGTGCCGTTGGCACTGGCTTCGGCAAGATCGGCCATGCCCTTCTTGCCGCAGTCGTCGAAGGCGTCATTGGGCACATCGGTGCGGGCCGGAACCGAGCCCTTGACCACGTTGAATGCCGACTGGAAGGCCGGGCTCTCAATGTCGGAAGCCATCTGCAACTGCGCCGCCTGCTGCCCTTCGCCGACCTTGAACATCATGAACTGGTCGGAGTTGAAGGTGACGGAGCCTTGCGTGCCGGGGAAGCGGATGCAGACAAAATCCTTGCCCGGCACCTTGCCGGCCTTGAGGAATTCGCCCTTGGCCCAGTCGCCCATCATCTGCATGCCGCCCTTGCCTTCGATGACCATGGCGGAAGCAAGGTTCCAGTCGCGTCCGGAGAAGTTATCATCCACGTAAGTGCGCAATTTTGCAAAGCGGGTGAAGGCTTCGACCATTTTCTCGCCGCCCAATGCAGCGGGATCAAGATCGATCATCGAGGCCTTGTAAAAGTCCGCGCCGAGCGAGAGTACGACACCGTCAAACACGGTCGCTTCCTGCCATGGCTGGCCGCCGTGGGCGAGCGGGGTGATGCCATTGGCCTTCATCTTGTCGAGAACAGTGACGAGTTCATCCCATGTCTCGGGCGCCTTGCCGCCTGCAGCATCGAGAGCTGCCTTGTTGATCCAAACCCAGTTTGTCGAGTGGACATTGACCGGCGCTGCAATCCATTTGCCGTCATATTTGGAGAAGTTCTGCAGCGCCGCCGGAATGACCTTGTCCCATCCTTCCTTGGTGGCGACTTCATTGAGGTCGCCGACGACGCCCTGCTTGGCCCAATCGGTGATGTCGAAGCCGAGCGCCTGCACGGCGGTGGGCGGGTTGCCGCCGGTGACGCGGGCGCGAAGGGCCGTCATGGCCGCTTCGCCGCCGCCACCGGCTACGGGCATGTCCTTCCAGGCAATGCCCTGGCCTTCGAGATTCTTCTTGAGAACCTCAAGCGCGGCCGCCTCGCCGCCGGACGTCCACCAGTGCAGCACTTCCACTTCTGCCGCCTTGGCAAGGATTGTCGAGCCAGCCAGCGCCATTGCGGCGATCATTGTCAATTTCATTGTGCGCATAATAGTTCCTCCTGTTTCATGCGTTCATGTCTCCCGTCAGACGGGCTTCACCCAAGGCGCGCGCGTGCGGCCGATCCGCATCGTCAGCGTTTTCACCTCAAGGAATTCATCAAGGCCGTAGCGGCCAAGTTCGCGGCCAGAGCCGCTCTGTTTGAACCCGCCGAACGGCATTTCGGGAAATCCGTCCATCCAGGTATTGGTCCAGATCGTCCCGGCCTGCACGCGGCGGGCAAAGGACAGGCACGTGTGGACGTTCTCGCTCCAGACGCCGGCCGAAAGCCCGTATGCAGCGTCGTTGGCCAACGCCACGGCTTCATCAAGCGTGCGGAATGTCATAACCGACAGCACCGGTCCAAACACTTCCTCACGTGCAATTGCCATGTCGGCAGAGACGTTGGATACGACCGTCGGCTGATAAAACTGGCCCGATAGTCCGGGCACGGAGAAGGCTGCGCCACCGAAACTCACGTTGGCTCCCGCCTTCTCTGCATCTCGGACATAGCCGTCTATTTTGCCAAGATGCGCGTTGGAGATGATCGCGCCGACCTGCGCTGCCGGATCGAGCGGATCACCGAACGGCACCTTGGCCGAAAGCGCGACGACCATTTTCACAAAGGCTTCCGCGATGTCTTCATGAACAATAATGCGGCTGCCGGAGTTGCAGCATTCACCGGCGTTGAAATAGACGCCGAACGTGACCGCATCGGCCGCGCTCTCGAGATCAGCATCCGGGAAGATAACTTGCGGGTTCTTGCCTCCCAGTTCCAGCGCGACCTTCTTGAGCGTGTTGGAAGCTGTGGCGGCAATGCTCTTGCCGACGGCAGTCGAGCCGGTGAATGTCACCATGTCGACGTCCGGATGCGACGTCATCATCGCACCGACAGGTTGGCCATAGCCCAGCACAATGTTGACGACACCATCAGGAATACCGGCCTCAGCCAGCAGCCCGCCGAGCATCGCCGTCGTTGACGGCGTCATCTCGGATGGCTTGACCACACAAGTGCATCCCGCTGCAAGTGCGAACGGCAGTTTTTGCGACAGGATCCAGAACGGGAAATTCCACGGCGTGATGATTGAGACGACGCCTGCCGGTTCCTTCAGGATGACGCCCAGCATATCGGGCCCCAGCGTGTTGTGGCTGTCGCCATGCAAGGTTCGGGCGAGCGAGGCGGCATAGCGCCAGAGGTCTGCCGAACCTTCCACTTCGCCGCGCGACTGGCTGATCGGCTTGCCGCTTTCCAGCGTTTCAAGAAGCGCCATGGATCCGACATTCTTCTCGATCAGGTCTGCGACCTTCAGGAGATATGCAGCCCGTGCCTTGCCGGAGAGATTGCTCCAACGGCCATCGTCAAAGGCTTTGCGCGCAACTGCAATGGCCGCTTTGGTTTCCGCTTCGCCGCCCAGCGCCGAGACGCTGACGACCACGCCGTGCGAAGGCGATACCCTGTCGAATGTCCTGCCATCAGCGCTATCTTGCCATTGGCCATTGATGAAATGGCGGCCCTTGTAAGGCTCTTGCGGAAGCGCCGTGCGGGTTGCCGGAATTACTGTGAACTTTGTCATGTCAGGCTCCCGGGAAGCTTGGTTTGCGCTTGGCGCGGAAGGCTGCGACGCCTTCGGCTTTGTCGGCGGTTGCCGCCGTCATGCCGCTGCCGAGCGCTTCGATGATGGCGGCGGTGTCCTCGCCCGCAGCGGCGTGGATCATGGACTTGGCGACTTCGGTGGCGCGGGGCGACGTTTCGGTGAGACGTGCGGCAATGGCCTGCGCGGCTTGCAAAGGATTGTCCGAAAGTTCGGCGACAAAGCCGAGTGCATGCGCACGCTCCGCGGACAGGCGGCGGCCGAACAGGGCCATTTCCTTCAGCACGGGTTCCGGCAGCAGGCGGTAAAGACGCTGCGTGCCGGACCAGCCGGGCACGATGCCGACCGATGTTTCCGGCAGCGCGAACTGGACGAAGGGCGCGGCCACGCGGATGTCGCAACAGGCCGCGAGCTCCAGCCCGCCGCCAAAGGCGTTGCCTGTGATGGCCGCGATGGTTGGTTTGGCAAGTCGTGCCAGCCGGTCGAATATCCGGTGGCCGCCGCGCACCCATTGGCGGGCGAATGCGTCCGGCGAAAGGTCGGCCCAGGCATTGATGTCGGCCCCGGCGCAAAAGAAGCGCTCACCGGCAGCGGCAAGAATGACGCAGACGATGTTGGCGTCGTCGTCGATCACGTCGCAAAGCCGGGTCAGCTCGTGCAGCATCGCCGGCGTCAGCGCGTTCAGTTTGGACGGATTGTCGAGCGTGATTTGGGCGATGCGCCCTTCGACGGAGAAGAGGATGCCGCTCATAATGTCATCCCCATCGGTTCGCGTCTCAACAGCGCAGCCGGCATCAGCTTGGCGTTTTCGGCGACCTTTACGCGGCCCTGCGACGCTTCGATGATGTCGCGCTTTGCATCGATGCCCGGCATGATCTCGGTTGCGACAAGCCCTTCGCTTGTCAGGCGGATCACGCAGCGCTCGGTGATATACATCACGTCCTGTCCCGTCTCGACGGCGCGTTTTCCGGAAAAGGTAACATGCTCGACGGCTTCGACCATCTTGGTGAACTTGCCGGGCTTGGCGACGCTTAGCGCGGTGTCCGTCAGCGCAATATCCGCGCCGGCCTCGAACCAGCCGGAGAATACGATCTTTTTTGCATTCGCAGTGATGTCCACAAAGCCGCCGCAGCCTGCCGTGAGGTATGGCTTTTTGCCGAGCTTGGAGACATTGACATTGCCCTCGACGTCCACTTCCAGAAACGACAGGAAACTCATGTCGAAGCCGCCGCCCTGAAAGTAAGTGAACTGGCTCGGCGAAGGCATGAAGGCATCGGCATTCGAGGCACAGCCGAAGGCGAAGCCAGTCAGCGGCATGCCGCCGACTGCACCCTGTTCGATGGCCCATGTCACAGACTGGGCGTGCCCCTCTTCCAGCAGCACGCGCGGCACCATGGCCGAAATGCCGAAGCCGAGATTGGCTGTCTGCCCCTGCTTCAGCTCCATTGCGGCGCGACGGGCGATGATCTTTTCAACGCCATGCTCAGCAGTCTTGAAGCTTTCCCACGGTCGCATGATCTCGCCGGAAATGGCGGGATCATAGAAAGTTTCGGTTGTCTGCTTCTGGTCAGGATCGACCACGATCAGGTCAATCAAATGACCTGGCACGCGCACATCATGGGGACGCAGCGACCCTGCGGCCGTGACGCGCTTGACCTGTGCGATAACCAGACCGCCATTGTTGCGCGTGGCAATCGCCTGATCGAGACCGCCGAGATAGGCACCCTCATGTTCATAGGTGAGATTGCCGCGCTGATCGGCAGTCGTTGCCCGAAGGACGCAGACGTCTGGCGCGATGTTGGGGAAATGCAGCCAGGTCTCGCCGTTCAGTTCCACGCGTTTGACAATCGGGCTTGCCGCGCCTTTGGCATTCATCGCGCAGCCCTCGCGGACCGGGTCAACGAAGGTTTGAAGTCCGACCTTTGTAAGCACACCGGGACGGCGGGCGGCGACATCGCGGTGCATGTCGAACAGAATGCCGGACGGAACATTGTAGGCGGCGATCCGGTCTTCGACGACCATTTTCCAGATTTCCGGCATTGGCAGGTTCGACGGCCCAGAAGGATAGGAGCCCGCGATCACCGTTGAGATCAGCCCGTCCCTGGCGATGTGGTCGATGCCCTTGACACCGTACATGTCGCCAGCCGCGATCGGGTGCAGCATGGTGAGATTGCGCGGGTGGCCTTGCGAATTGAAGCGTTCGCCGATGGCGGCCATCATCTTGTCCGGGCAACCCAGCGCCGACGAAGACGACACGGTCACCACCGCATTGTCGGCTATGCGGGCAGCGGCGTCGGCGAAGGAAACGATCTTGCCCATGGTCAACCGCCGTAATTCACAGTTGTGCGCTTGCCTGTCGCGGCGGCTTCTTTCACCGCCTCGGCAACCGCCAGCGACTTGACGCCATCCCAACCGTCAGCAGCAGGTGTGCCATGGCCAATTACAGCCTCGGCAAAACACTTCACCGCTTGGCCATAGAGATTGTGCGGGCTGTAGCTGATCATCTCGCGGCCCTTGTCCGTCACCAGTGCAATCTCGCCGACCGGCTGCTGAGTCATCACGCCTTTGGCGATGATCGAGCCTTCCGTCCCGTGCACTTCGATGCCGGTTCCCGCATGGGCGTGAGTGAAACTTTCATGTGCAAAGATCTGCGCGCCGGAGGGCATCGACCAGATCGACATGACCGAATCCTCAACGCCCTGCCCCAGGCCGGAGGCCGTTGCCATCGCCACGACTTCGACAGGATCCTCGCCGAGATGAAACCGGACGGTGTCCGCGTCATGAACGGTGATGTCGGCGATCACACCGCCGCCCGCGCCAGCGTCATTGATGCGCCAGCCTTGCAGGTGCGGCGGCAGATAGACAGCATGGTGCACCCGCATTGACAGCACCTTGCCGATGCGACCCGATGCGATCAATTCGCGGATTGCCATGTGCGAACCGGCGTTGCGCAGGTGATGGTTGGTAGCGAACACGACGCCTCGCCTGGCCGCCGATTCGACCATGATCCGTGCATCATTCGAGCGCATTGCGAGCGGCTTTTCGCACAACACATGCTTGCCCGCCGCAATCGAGGCCAGCGCCTGCGGCAGATGCTTTTCGTTTGTTGAGGAAATGTAGACGGCGCCGACGTCCGGGTCTGCCAGCATGTCATTGATGTCAGCGGTAGCCTTGGCAATTCCGTGCGTCTGGGCATAGGCGTGGGCATGGTCGGCCTTGCTGCTAACAATCCAGCCCGGCTCGCCGCCATCCATGCGCATGGCGCCGATCATGTGTTGCGCTGCAATCGTACTCGCGCCAACCAGACCCCAGATCACACCCAACTCCTCCCGATTTGGAACGTTCCATGTATTTGAACTGGAACGTTCCAAACGTCAAGTGCTAATTGCCGTGCGAGATGATATTTGCATTGGGAATGTCTGACGGGAGACAGGTGCGAGAGGATTGGAAGCTGCCGCGACTCAAATCGCGCTACGCTACTCTATCCGGACATGCGAGGCCGAGAGTTCGGCGATCAAGTTCTGAATTTCCTGGCCGGTTCTTTCCGCCGTCCATCCCTGCGCCTCTGAAGCCACAGCCGCGATGGCCTCAATGTCGGCTCTTGTGAGATTTTCGGTCAGTGCCAATGTTGTCCGGCGTTTGACGATGTCGCTGAGTCTGGCCGCCATTTCCTGACGGGCTATCCAGTCGATTTCATTGAGGCCGACGGTCATCGTGTCGGGCAGCCGGTCGGTGTCGGTCCATTTCCCCTTGTGTGAAGCCACTTCCAGCGCACACGTTCCGTACCGCCCCAGCAATTCATCAATTCGGCTCGGCTCAAGACCGGTCTTCACCGCCGCGTTCGCAATCCAGACCTGCTTCGCCGCCGCATCGGCAGGAAATCCCTTGCCGCCTCCGATAGCTAAAGTTCTGGTGGAAGCACTGCGCCTGACGCCCAGTCGGTCGAATACCTTATCGGCGACCTCTTCGGCGAAGCCGCGAAAGGTGGTCCACTTGCCGCCGACGAGCGAGATGACCGGGAACGGACGGTCGCCGGACGGCTCCAGCACTGGCGCTGAATGATCGCGGCTGATCAGGCCGGGGTCGGACGCATTGGATGCAGGCAATGGCCTTATGCCGCTGTAACTGTACGCGATCTGGCTGCGCTCAAACATCAGGCCAGGAAGCAGCGCGCGCAGGCTGGCGAGGAAATAGTCGATCTCCCATTCCTCGCACACAACGATGTCTGGATCGGATGCCGGCATGTCTGTCGAGCCGACAAGCGCGCGGCCGAGATAGTCATAGACCAGACAGATGCGTCCGTCGTCCGCCTCGAAATAGATCATGCGACCTTTGAGGCCTTGAACCAGTTCATCGTGATCGAGAAGTATGTGTGAGCCCTTGGTTCCGCCGATGAGCTTGGCCGGATTGCCGAGAGCAGCGTTGACGACGTCGATCCACGGCCCGGCTGCGTTGATCACAATCTTTGGCCGCACGGTAAATTGACCACCATTATCCCGGCTGAAACTGAGCTCACCCGCCCCTATAGGCATCAGCGTCGTGTAGTTCAGCCCGGCTGAGCGTTCGCATGCGGTCATGCCGTCCTTGACCAGTTCAAACACCAGCCGCTCCGGCGTACTGATCTTGGCGTCGTAATAGCTGCCCGCTGCAACGATGGAGCTGGTCAGATGCGGCATGTCTCTTAGCGCAGCGGCCTTGGAAAACATCCTGTGTCGCGGCATGACCTTGTTGCGCGAGCCGTAGAAATCATAAAGGGCCAGCCCGATCTTGATCAGCACAACGCCCCGGCTGCGCGGCGCGCTTTTTGCACCCGCCATCGTGCGCAGTGCCGCCCAGATGCCCTTGGTCCAAGAGAAAATCGGCACCAGCGTCGGCAGCGGCGTCACGCAATGCGGCGCGTTCTTCAACAGCAGGTTCCGCTCCAGAGTCGATTGTGCGACAAGTCCGAACTCGCCGGTTTCCAGATATTTGAGACCGCCGTGGATAAGCCGCGATGGTGCGGAGCTGGTGCCTGAGCCAAAGTCCGCCTTGTCAACGATCAGGCAGCTGACACCTTGTTCGCACAGATCGCGAAACAGGCCCGCGCCATTGATGCCCGCGCCAATGATGACAACATCGACACCATTTGCGCTCATGTCTTCGATGCGGCTGTCAATCTCTGCCATCATGCCAATCCACCGAGCGCTTCGATCTCCGGCCACAGCGGGCCCGTCGTTGCGGAAATTTTGCAATGGAGCCGGAAGCGCGCCTCATAGGACTTGCTGCGAGACACATCAGGCGCAAAGGTCGTGCACATACGGTCCAGATCGCGCGGATCGTCGTGCGGCGATGCATAGAGGCCGATGGCCGCTCCAGCGCAGAGCGCCGCGCCCCAGGCTGCCGCTTCATCGGTCTGTGTCACCGTCACAGGCATGCCTAGAATATCGGCGAACAGCTGGGCGAACACCGGGTTGCGCGACGGGCCGCCGGTCAGCCTTGCCTGCGAGAACGTCAATCCCCGCCGCAGCGCTTCGATATGGACACGATGGTTGAACACGATACCCTCAAGCACTGCCCGCAGCATGTCCGCCCTGTCATGCCAGCCGCGCAAACCGCTGAAACTGGCGCTCGCCTGCGGCCCGTGTGGCGAGCCGAACAGGTAAGGGTGGAACAGCAAGGTTGATGGACGCTTGAGCGCGGCGTCAATCTCGGGAGCCAGCAATTCGTGCACAGAAACGCCGCCTTCCGCAGCTCTCTGCTGGTCGCTCTGGCAAAGCGTGTCGAGAAACCAGTCATAGTTTGCCGCCGATGCAGGCGAGATCGCCTGATTGTTCCACAAGCCCGGTTCGATGGCATTGCGGCAAAACCAGCCCTCGTCAAGGCAAGGCACAGACGAGACCACCTCGTTGATCGAATAGGTGCCGGCGACAATCGCCACGACGCCTTGCCTGTGGCCGCCAATGCCGAGTGCTGATGCCGTCACATCATGCAGGCCGCTGGCAACGGGCGTTCCGGCAGCCAGCCCCGTCAGGGCTGCCGCCCTTTCGGTGACTTGCCCGACAATTTCTGCCGACCCGGAAACGGGCGGCAGCGTGTCCAGAACCTCCACGATACCAAACAGCTTCAAGGCCTCGGCCGCGTAAACCTGCGTACGAACGTCCGTGAATGACGTGCTTGCCTCGGTCCTGTCTGTCCCGATGGTTCCTGTCAGGCAAAACCGCAACCAATCCTTGCAGCTCAAAACATGGGCAATGTGCGCATATCGCTCAGGCTCATTGTGTTTCACCCAAGCGAGCAATGCCGAGGGCGCAGACGCATGCGGCGTTTGGCCCGTCAGCGCGAGAGACTGAGAGGCCACTCCGCTTTGCGCCCAGCCCTCCACCACCGCAGCAGCACGGCTATCGAGCGACAGGATCCCCGGCCCCAGTGGCTTCTTGTTGGCGTCCAGCAGGTAAAGCCCGTCGCCGTGGGCCGTTGCAGCAACGGCAACAATGTCACTTGCCGGGCGACCAGACGTGGCAATGGCCTCTGCAATCGCCTCTGCTGTGGCCGTCCAAAGCGCGTCCAAGTCACGTTCGACATGCCGTGGCTTTGGAATGACCTGCTGCACGCGGCGACGTGCGACAGAAAGCTGCGTCCCATCGATGTCAAACACCACTGCCTTGGTGACCGTCAAACCATTGTCGATGCCAAGAAGGCTGGGCATGTGCTCTCATCCCTCCTTCATACCGGTCAGTCCGGGGAAGGTGCTTGGGTTGGCATTGATACCCGCCCGACCGACGCGACGACCACCTTGATGCCTTTGGACCGCATCCGCTCGATGTGTGTTGATGGCGTATGATCATCAACGATGACCACATCAAACTCGGTCAGCGAAGCAAAGCTGTGCAGAGCGCGGCGGCCGAACTTGCTGTGATCGGCCAGCAGGATGCGCGTTGCCGAAGATTCAAACATCGCGCGTTTTGTCTCGACCATTTCCGGTGACTGGTGAAACACAATGTCGTCGGTAATGGCTGACATTGACATAAACAGCGTGTCCGCGCGCAGCCTTGAAATTTCGTGAATGGTCATTCGTCCAATGAAGGCATTGCACCAATTGTAGAACTGGCCGCCAAGACCAAGCAGCGTCACGTCTCGAATGTCCTTCAGCGCGTTCATCAGGGTCAGCGAGTTGGTAATGGCTGTCAGCGGCACCTTTGCAGGCAGGTGCCGCGCCATTTGCAGAACTGTCGTCGAATCGTCGAAGAAGACCGCCTGGCCCGGCTCGATAAACTGCATGGCAGCGTCGGCAAGCGCCTGCTTTTCAGCAGACTGGCGGCTGGAACGGTAAACATCGCTCGATTCGATCAGGCTGGTCGGCGCTGCGGACACTATGCCGCGCGTCTTGCGCAAGAGGCCACGGCTGACAAGCTCGTCCAGATCGCGGTGGGCGGTCATCAGGCTGATGCCAAACCGATCCGTCAGGTCTTCAATCCGCATTGATCCCTCAGCCATGACGGCCTCTGTGATCAATTGGCGGCGGACAATCTGGCGGGCGTGGCGGCTGTCGCTCGGCACCTCATCGGACACCATGCGCGAGACGCCTGTATCGACGATATTACTTGATAGATTCATGTTCACTTGCCTCATGGCCGTTCCTTACATCGAAACGAAGCCTTAGTGCAAAACCACCATGACGACCTTGGTCGCGCTTCCTGCGACCATAGGTGAAAGGGCGCCTAGAGAGGCGCCCTTGCGTTGTCATTATTCAGAAAGCGTGAACGGTGCGGTGTATTTGTCCACATTGTCCTTGGTGATCAGCAGGCAGTCAAAGAGCTGCTTTTCAGTGGCGGCGCCGGTCTTGCCGTTCTTGATCAGCGCGTCGGCCTGCTTGACGGCTTCCGCCGAGAACACCGCGACCGGCTGCAACACTGTGTACTGCATCTCGCCTGCCTTGACGGCTGCGACCGCATCGGGCGAACCGTCGAACCCGCCGACCTTGACGCCTTCGAGCTTGCCGGCTTCCTTCAGCGCTGCAATTGCGCCGAGCGCCATTTCATCATTGCCAGAGATCACGCCCTGAATGTCAGGGTTTGCCTGCAGCATCGACTGCATCTTGTCATGGCCCTTGGTGCGGTCCCAGTCTGCCACTTCCTTGGCAACCTTCTTGAGGTCCGGATACTGCGTCAGAACGGTTTCATAGCCGTTTGAGCGGGTTGCGGCGTTGTTGTCAGCCGGGTTGCCGAACAGTTCGACATAGTTGCCCTTGTCGCCAACGCTTTCGACCCATTGCGTTGCGCCAAGCGCCGCGCCTTGTGCGTTGTTGGAAACGAGCTGCGCTGCTGCAAGGCCTTCCTGGTTGATTTCGGCGTTGACAAGCAGCACCGGAATGCCTGCGGCAACGGCCTTCTTGACTGCACCGACCGAACCGTCGGCATTGGCCGGATCAAGAATGATCGCAACTGACTTGTTGGTGATGGCAGTGTCAATCATCGTGCTTTCGGCGTTGGTGTCGCCCTTGTGCGCGTTGACAGATGCCGTGTAGCCCATCTTCTCGGCAGTTGCCTTGGCGACTTCGCCTTCGGTGAACCAATAGGGATTGGATGGGTCGTTGACGATGATGGTGATCAGGCCATCGGCCCATGCTGCGTTGGCCAGAAGTGTCGAAGCAGCTGCGGCTGCGAGCAGAACGCGTTTTGCTTTGTTGAACATGTCAGGTCTCTCCCTTGTTGTTAATAGTCCGTTGCGTATGGGTGGCGCCGGGTTTCTCCGGCTCTTTCCGTGAATGGCATGCCGTTTGGCAGTTCGCCGTCACGCGGAAGCTTGTGGGTTTCCAGATCGTTAGGACCGTGCGCGGCCTCCGTACTGGATGCTGTTGAGAAGGACGGCGAGCACAATGACTGCGCCGGTGAAGACGGTTTGCCAGTATGACGAGACGCCGATGATGACGAGACCGTCCGACAGGAAGCCGATGACGAATGCGCCGAGCATCGTGCCGCCAATGGTGCCGCGCCCTCCGGTAAGCGCCGCACCGCCGATGACGACAGCTGCAATGGCGGTGAGTTCGTAGGTGGTGCCTGCGGTCGGGCCTGCCGACGTCAATTGCGAGGAAAGCACAAGTCCGGCAATGGAAGCGCAAATGCCTGACAGCACATAGACCGTGATCTTGACGCGCCTGACCGGCACGCCGGAGAGTTCCGCAGCACGCTCATTGCCACCCGATGCATAAAGCCAGCGGCCAAAGGCGGTGCGGCTGAGGAGCAGGCCGCACAGGATCGCCAAAACGGCAAGTACAATCACGCCAATCGGCACGCCGAACAGACGGTTGAAGCCCAACCAGTCAAAGCCGGTGTTGCCAAGCTCCGGGCGGCCGCCGAGATTGTTGTAGGTCAGACCATTGGTCATCAGCAGCGCCACGCCGCGCGCGACATAAAGAACCCCAAGCGTGGCGACGAAGGCCGGAACACGGAAGTAGGCAATCAAAATACCGTTGACCGCACCAACGAGTGCGCCGAATGCACATGTCATCGCGGCAACTGCCCAAACGGGCGGGTAGGCAATGATGCCAAACGAATCCAGCATGACGCCCTGCATCAGGAAGCCGGCCATAACGCCGGACAGGCCAAGCGTCGAGCCAACGGACAGATCAATGCCGCCGTTGAGAATCACCAGCAGCATTCCGATGGCCAGCAAGCCATAGATAGCAACATGCGAGGCCATGATCAGGAAGTTGCTGACAGTCAGGTAATAGGGCGACAGCAGCGAGAAGGTGATGATGATCGCGATCAGCGCAAAGAAGGCGCGGCCTTCGAGCAACAGGTGAACAAGATCAACGCCGCCCTTTGATGCAACCGGCTTGGCAGGAACCGGCGTTACAGAAGCAGGTTTGGCCGTCTTTTGAGTGGTGCTCGTCTGTGACATGATCAGCGTTCCAACAATCGCGACAATTCAGTGGTTCACGGCTTCGCCCGAGGCGGCCATGATCTTTTCTTTGGTGACGTTTGAATCAAATTCCGCCGAGATGCGCCCCCGGTGCATCACGATGATCCGGTGGGCGATGCTCAGGCACTCGCCGACTTCCGATGTGGAGTAAATGACGGCAAGGCCCTGTTTGGCGCGCTCCGCCAGCAGCTTGAACACTTCGCCCTTGGCGCCGATATCGATGCCCCGGCTTGGCTCGTCCAGCAACAGCACTTTCGGGTTGGTCGCCAGCATTTTGCCGATTACCACCTTCTGCTGATTGCCGCCGGACAGTGACCCGATGGCCGCGCGGCCGCTGCTGGTTTTGACGGTTACTTTGCGGATGGTCTCGTCGATAATGGCCTGTTCATCGCGGCGTGATGTCATCAGTCGCTTGGTAAAGGCGCTTATGCTGGCAAGCGACAGGTTCTGGCCGACCGACATGGTTTGGACAAGGCCATCGCGCTGGCGGTCCTCCGGCACGAGTGCCAGTCCGCTGGCGATCCGGTCGGCAATTGACAGGTGCGAAACGTCATTGCCTTCAAGCAGGATTTTTCCGGTGGTCGCCTTGAGCCTGCCGGCGACGCATTCCAGAAGTTCAGTGCGCCCCGCCCCCATCAGCCCGTAGATGCAAACGATTTCGCCCGCGCGCACCTTCAACGACATGCGGTCAACGACCGAATAGCCTGCGCCTGCGGCATCGGCGACACTGACATTGTCAATGTCGAGCGCGACATCGCCGATCGTGTGTCCGACCGGCGGCGAGCCGAGGTCGAAATTGTCGCCAACCATGTTGCGGACGATCCATTCCAGATTGATGTCAGCGCGTGGCGCGTAAGCGGTCATGGTCCCGTCGCGCAGCACCACGGCATGGTTGGTTATCTGCAGAGCTTCTTCCAGATGATGCGAAATATAGACGATCGACACGCCCCGGCCGGTCAGGTCGCGGATCACCTTGAACAGCACCTCAACCTCCGTGGCGCTCAGCGCCGATGTCGGTTCGTCCATGATCAGGATGCGTGAATTCACCGACAGCGCACGGGCGATTTCGACGATCTGCTGCTGGCCGAGGCGCAGGTTCTCAACCAGCGTCAGCGGGTCGATCACCTCTTCCAGCTCGACCATCAGCGCCTTGGTCTGACGCTCCTCTTCAGCGTAGTCCACACCGGTGGCCGTCATGATCTCTCGGCCCATAAAGATGTTGTCACGCACGTTCATGTTGGGCGCGAGGCTGAGCTCCTGATGGATGATCGAAATGCCGCGGTTACGGGCGTCAGTTGAGGACGAGAACGTCACCGGCGCGCCATCCAGAATGATCTCTCCGGACGTCGGTTTGACAACACCCGAAAGGACTTTCATCAGCGTCGATTTGCCTGCGCCGTTTTCGCCGAACAGCGTTGTGACCTGGCCGCGGTGGATGTCGAAGTTCACGCCCTTCAGGGCATGAATGCTGCCATAGGATTTGGCGACATTGCGCGCCGCAAGGACGGTTTCGCCCTTATGGTTGTCCGGGATTGCCGCGCCGGTCATTGGACTTTGATCCGCACTGGCGTGACCAGCCAGTTCTTCGGGTTGACCAGCTTGAAGACACCGGTCACGGTGATTGTCTTGCCTGTCAACGTTTTGGTATCAATGCCTGCCAGAACCTGCCTCTTCATCTCATTGTTCAGGGCAGAGCCGGCGTCCTGATATTCGATCTGGTTGGTGAACTGGCCAAAGACAATGGTGCCCGTCGCGTCGCGCAGCTCGGTTCCATTGATTGCCGGGCCAGTCTGAACACGAATGGTTATGCCCTCAGGCAAGCCATCTGCGGCCACTGTGTAGATGCCAGACTTTGCCTCGCCAGCAACGCCGGTGAACGTGATCGGGATAACCGGTCCAACCGCCCCGACGCCATATTTCTTGCCGGCGTCAGCCTTGTTTGCCAGGATTGCCTCAGCGAGGGTCTTGGCATCGACGGCGCGCTCTTCAATGCTTGCCTGCGTTTTCGGAAATTCAGAAGCGCCAAAGGTTTCGGGTGAGAAGACCTCCGCGCGCACGTCGTGTTCTGAGCCGATTGTCACAAACTTTGTGTCAAGCGCAATTGCCCCCACAAGGAGAAGTGCGGCAACGGCTGTCAACAACAGGCCACGCTTTGGCTTGGCGGAGATGTCGGGTTTGGTGTCAGACTGCGTACTCATTTCAAGAACCCGCAAATTGAGTTTTGCTCAAGAGGCGAAAATGCCTGCGCCCGCCATTTGTGCAGAGACGGAGCAGAATTCGAACGGCGTTCGTGCGCATTTCGAGCGCCGCGAGAACGACAGATGCACGGGCGAGCACCCTCGATAGCGGGGCAAAATAATGCGGCATGAACGACCTCCCGTTCGACGTTTCAGGCTCGACGATTTCCTCCCGTCAGCCAGACGCCTTGTGTGTCATCGGCGATCCATCAGAACTCGATGAGAGAATTGTGATATCAATGTGATCTATATTGTTATATTTTACGACGCCTGTCAATTGTCTCTTTTAGGGTCGATGAAGAAAAATCAAGGCCTGCTTTTCAGAAAATTCCTGCGGCATAAGCGCGGTGGCAGATAGCCATGATCTTCTGAAATCCAGCCTGCCAGTGATTGAAAGCCTGTCCGACATCGCCTATGAAAACAATAGTTTTTATGTTTCATACCTCTGATATTACGAGATATTATCTACGTCTCTCAGTGATAACGACCTTCGTTCCATGCACTGTGCTCGCTCCGCAAACCGCAAGAAACCCTACACCAACCGGACGCTGCCCTGTACGTTGTAACGAAATTGCCAATCTCGTTGACACTTCACATTTTATATGAAATAAATTACCTTGTCTGTAAAATATTGCACAACTTACGTTATCTTTATGGGATAACTGATTTCGCAGGTTGTAAATCGCGATTCTGCAAGCCGCGCGACTGCGGAATTTTGTGATTGGCACCACGGCAGTCACTGGTCACATGGTGGATTCGCAGGATATTACCCGGACTTGATTGCAGACGGAGAGCCGCGGCATCGGTCTGCAAGGAGCCGCGCCGATGCACGGTATGGGAGGAAGCGACATGGTGAGAGATTCAAACGGGATAACATCATCCAACTGGTTGGCTCCGGGCCATGTG
>JANPGC010000009.1:0-44746 GCA_031423755.1 Phyllobacteriaceae bacterium
TCGACCAGCCGCCGCTCCGCATCTGACAAAAGGATGCCCGGCGCATGCACCTCGACGGCTTTCAGGCGCGCCTGCAATGCGGGCGGCAGCACGGCGCCGATCTTGATCAACGCCTCTTCCGCCGAGCGGGCCATTGCCGCACCGCCGAAGGCACGGGCCATGCGCGCACCGGCAACCAGCGCGACGATCTCATCGCGCGTGAACATCAGCGGCGGAAGATCAAACCCTTCGCGCAGAATGTAGCCGACACCGGCCTCGCCATCGACCGGCACACCGGTGGACTGCAGGTCGGCGACGTCGCGGTAGATGGTGCGCTCGGACACTTCGAGACGCTCGGAAAGCATCCGCGCGGTGACCAGACGGCCACCGCGCAGATGCTGGACAATTTGGAAGAGCCGGTCTGCGCGTCGCACGGGTCAGGCCGAATAAAGGCCGATGGAATTGCCATCCGGATCAAAACAATAGGCAAACCGTCCGGTGGGAATGGCGATGATTTCCGACACCACTTCGCCTCCGGCAGGGCCAACCCGCGTCAGGGCCTCGTCGACATTGTCCACCGCCAGATGAATCGTGCCGCCGCTGCCTTTCGCCGCCGGTTTGCCCTCATAGAGATGACCGGAAACGGCATCCGACGCATACATGTCTTCATGGCCCGAATAGCCGAAAATGGCGGTCTTGTTCCCACCCATGATTTCGTCCTTGAGCGTGTAACCGGTCACCTTGCTGTAGAAGGCTTTGGCCTTGTCGAGGTTGCTGACCGGAATTTCAAACCAGGCAACCGAATCCTTTGGCATCTTGCTCATCGCATGTCTCCTTTGCTGCGGCAGAGACTGCTTTGCACACCCCTCCTGACAGCATACTGTCAGGAGGGGTGTGCAAAGCAAGTCGATTGTTGCTTCAAAGGTGCCGCTCGGCAAAGGTCCGAATTGCTGAAGACAGCAGCGCTATGCTGCCTTCTCAAGTTCTGCCACCCAAGTACCAACGGCAGCAAGGCCGTTCATTTTGGCGCGGTGATTGAAGGCGCGCTGGCCGGCGGCGACATTCTCGGACTTGCCGCCCCACGCGTTCAGGGCCGAAGACTGCAGTGCCCGGCCATAAGAGAAGGTCAGCTTCCAGGGCAGCGGCCCCATGGCGTTCATGGCCGACAGATGCGCTGTTGCCTCTTCCATGGTCTGGCCGCCGGACAGGAAAGCGATGCCGGGGACCGTGGACGGCACTGTTGACTTCAGTACGGCCACTGTACGCGCGGCGACTTCCTCGACACCAGCCTTGCGGGCGTGCTTGCCATCAATGATCATGTTCGGCTTGAGGATGATTCCAGACAGATCGACGCGGGCCTCTTTGAGTTCGGAGAAAACAGTTTCGAGCACCCAGCGGGTGACTTCCTGACAACGGTCAATGGAATGGTCGCCGGGAATGCCGTCCATCACCACTTCCGGCTCGACAATCGGCACGATGCCGGCGGCTTGGCAAATGGCGGCATAGCGAGCCAGCACATGCGCGTTGGAACGCACGGCACCCCATGTCGGCAGCCCGTTGGAGATGGCAATCACGCTGCGCCATTTTGCGAAACGCACACCAAGCTGATGATACTCGGCAACGCGCGCGGCAAGGCCGTCGAGCCCTTCGGTAATCGTTTCACCAGGAAAGTTCAGCAATGGCGCCGCGCCTGTGTCGACCTTGATGCCGACCAGCGAGCCGGCATTTGCGACCAGCTGGCGCAGCGGCGTTCCATCCGCCGCGTCCTGTCGCAAGGTCTCGTCGAACAGGATGACGCCGGAAATGTGATTGTTCATCGCATCGGCGCGGAACAGCATTTCGCGATAGTCGCGGCGCGTATCAGGCGTTGACTCCAAGCCGATGGACTCGAGCCGCTTCTTGATCGAGGCGGTGCTTTCATCAGCCGCGAGGATGCCCTTACCGGACTTTACCAATCGGATTGCGATGTCTTGCAGAGTGTCTGACATGAATGTCTCCCTTATCATATCCGCCCATAACAGAGAGGATTTTCAAGGGGAACACCCTGCCAAGAGCTTGAATCGATTGAATTTATTTCAATCGATTTAGAACGCCGGGTATTTTTGCGTTAACGTTAAAGCGTGTGCCAAGCCCACGTTTTGGGCGCGCGCACCAAACGACGCAATCTTCTTTTCCGTTGCGGAAGGCAGGCAATCCGGTTTAGTGTTACGTTCCAGCCTTTAGATGCCGATGTCCGGAGGCCAAGGGGCGCACAATCATGCAGGGTGTTGATCCACGGCAAAAGGCCGAGATCATCGATCATATATATGACGTTGCACTCGACCCTGCGCGGTATGAGCAACTGCTTGACGTGTGGGAAAAGCGGATCGGTCCGCTTCGCGATCAGTCCGCCAAAGCCGACAGCTCAGACTTGCTGACCGTCGATGCTGACATCGTCCAGCATGCCAGCCGGGCCAGCGAGTTTCTGAACCGCCTGCGCGAGCCTGAAGAACCGTCATGGCACACAAAGCTGGCCACAGAAGTCGCGGCAGCCTTTTGCAGCAACTTGACGGGGCGGATCCTTGAGGCCAACCATGCGGCGGAAACGCTGTTTGGAATATCCGTCGGCAATGACGTCCGCGCACTCAAGCTCAGCACTGACGAAACATCGCAGTTGATGGATGCCATAAATTTGGCGGCTGGCAAGAGCGGGCGCTCATCGCTGCTGCGCTTTGGAGCGGGCGACACAGACCGCGCAGTGGTGTTTCATGTTGCGCAGGTGCATGACGCCTCGGGTCAGGCCTTGGCGTTCGTGCGCACATCGGAACTTGGCTGGCCTGAAAATCTGACACCGCTGATGAAGGAAGCATTCCGGCTGACCGACGCAGAAGTGGAGATCATCCGCGGCTTGGTCGAAGGCAAGAGCATCAAGGCGATCTGCGCCGAGCGCCAACGCTCGATGGAGACCGTGCGCACCCAGATCCGCTCCATTCTGGCAAAGACCGAAACCCGTTCTCAAACGGAACTCATCCGCATCACGCTAAGCCTGATGGACGTTGTCGGCCAGTCCGTGGCCACACAAGACACGCGCACGACGCCGGGGCGCAAACTTCTTCCGATACCGTTTCAGACCATGATGCAACCGGGCAGCCGCCGCTATGACTGGATCGAGTTTGGCAGGCCGAACGGACGGCCGTGCCTCTATTTGCCGATAGACTATGGCCTGATCCGCTGGCCTGCCAGCGCCGAGAAAGAAGCCATGCGGCGCAACATCAGGGTCATTGTCCCGGTGCGCGCCGGTTTTGGCCACTCCGGCGAATTGCCGCCGCGCGTTGATTATTCGGGCGAGACGGCGGCGGATCTGGCGCGACTTCTTGACCATCTCGGCATCAAAAAGGCAGCCATCGTGCCGCTCGGCGCGGATGTGCGCTATGCCATGCGCCTCGCCATTGCCCGTCCCGATCTGGTGACCGGCATTCTCGCATGCGCGGCCACGCTGCCGACTTCAACCCCTGCGCAATATGACCGGATGGGCAAATGGCACAAATTCATTCTGGCCAATGCACGCTATGCGCCTCTCATCCTGCCCTTCCTCGTGCGCGCCGGTTTCTCGCTGGCACGGCGGATCGGCAAGGAGCAGTTTCTCAATTCAGTCAACGCCGGATCGCCCGCCGACATTCGCACATTTGCCGAACCTGACGTGCGCGAGGCGATGCTGCTCGGCTCGGAAATCGCCCTGTCCGATTGGCACATCGCCTACGAGGCGTTTTCGCGCGAGTGCATAGACTCGGAGACCGACTGGTCAGCGACGGTCCGAAACTGCCCGGTGCCGATAAAGATGCTTCAGGGCGGGCAGGATCCGCAGTCGCCAAAGGCGACAGTTCTGGAGCTGATGCCACAGTATCCGAATCTTGATGTCACGATCATCGACGACGCGGGCCAGTTGCTGTTTTTTCAGGAATGGCCGCGCGTGCTGAAGGAACTGGAGGCGTTTTTGCCGGGTTGACGCGCCAGCTCTACAAGTCGGGCGGTCATTCCGGGGCCGCAAAGCGGAACCCGGAATCCAGAGCGCCACTGGCTGATATTTATCAACGAAATCCACGAATTACACTTCGAACAAGCCCGACCGCAACGCCACACATCCACGCTTGGCGCTCTGGATTCCGGGTTCGGCTTGCGCCGCCCCAGAATGACCGCGGTGAGGAAGGCGGTTAAGCCTTCAAGACTTCCACGCCGGGCAGCGCCTTGCCTTCCATCCATTCAAGGAAGGCTCCGCCTGCGGTCGAGATGTAGGTGAAATCATCGGCGACGCCCGCATGATTGAGCGCCGCCACCGTGTCACCGCCGCCTGCCACTGACGTCAAGCGCCCGGCCTTGGTCTCCGTGGCTGCTACCTTGGCTGCCGCAACAGTTGCCGCATCGAACGGGCTGATCTCGAACGCACCGAGCGGGCCGTTCCAGACCAGCGTGTTGGCCTTGACGATCCATTCCGTGATGGCCTGAACAGACTTTGGACCGACGTCGAGAATCATGCCATCGGCCGGAACCGCACTCACCTCAACCGTCACATTGTCAGCGCCCGCCTTGAACTCTCGTGCGACAACGCCATCGACCGGCAGCACGATGGCACAACCGGATTTCGCAGCTTCTGCCAGAATGGACTTGGCCGTGTCGGCAAGGTCATGCTCGCACAGCGACTTGCCGACATTGATGCCTTGGGCAGCCAGAAACGTATTGGCCATGCCGCCGCCAATTACCAGTGCATCGACTTTTTTCACAAGGTTCTGCAACAGGTCGATCTTGGAGGAAACCTTCGCGCCGCCGACGATGGCAACGACCGGGCGGACGGGCTTACCGAGCCCCTTTTCCAAAGCCTCAAGCTCTGCCTGCATGGTGCGGCCGGCATAGGCCGGCATATGGTGAGCCAACCCTTCGGTCGACGCATGGGCGCGATGCGCGGCGGAGAAGGCGTCGTTGACGAAAATATCGCCGTTGGCGGCAAGCGCGACGACAAAGGCCGGATCGTTCTTTTCCTCGCCCTTGTGGAAGCGGGTGTTCTCAAGGCAAAGGATGTCGCCGTTCTTCATCGCAGCGACAGCGGCTGCAGCCTTCTCACCGACGCAGTCTTCGGCAAAGCCGACCTTGCGACCAATGACATCCGCCACGGCTACCGCGACTGGCTTCAACGACATTGACACATCCGGGCCATCCTTGGGACGACCGAAATGTGCGAGCAGGATAACCTTCGCGCCCTTGTCCGCCAACTCGGTCATGGTCGAGGCTACGCGCTCGATGCGGGTGAGGTCCGTGACCTTGCCTTCAGCCATCGGCACATTGAGATCAACACGCAGCAGAACACGTTTGCCCGCAACGTCGCCGATCATGTCCAAAGTTTTGAAACTGCTCATCGCCCGTGCTCCGTCAAAATCCGGTTGAAATTTTCCGCGAACATATACACCGACCTCGATACCGCAAGGGCATTTTCAGCCATCTGTGGGTTTATTCCGCAGGGTGCCGAGCCACGACTTGGCCCGCTTCGCCATCTCCGTCGCCGACAGAAATGCCGGAATGCGCGGCGGGGCGATTTGCGGATCGACCGACACGCCGACTTCGATGACATGGCCCTGCTCATCGAGGTCGCGCACGATCAGCTCAATGTCACCAAGCGGCAGACGGTCGGCATATTCGACACGCCCGCCAAGCCGCTCGACCATGAACTGCGAAATCGACATCTTGCCTTCCGCCTCTGTGATGCTGACACCATAGGCAAGGGAAAGCTCTGAGGCCGGGCGGGTCGGATCAATGGCGAAGGCGCCAAAGAAATCCTCGTCGTCAGCGGACACCGGAGCCTTTGAGGCGAACAGCCGGTCGAGGAGGCGCGGGTATTTGTCGGAAACAAAGATGTAGACATGATCGCCCGCGCGTGGCCGGCCGGCATATTGAAACTGCAGCGAGCGGCCATCACGGATGACCAGAGAGGGACGCGCCCAGCGCGGGATGCGCCCCGTGCGCGCCACCGGGCTGCCTTCGACGATGCGGTAAGCAAGGAGCTCATGATGCGCCGCGCCCGGCAGCTCAAGCTCGACCTTGTCGACCGGACCGATGCGCTGCGGGATGACAAGGCCAAGGCGGCGCGCCAGCGGCAGCACGGTCCAGCCCTGCACGATGAGCGAGACCATGACGATGATGAAGGCGATGTTGAAAAGCGTGCGCCCGCCCTCGACATTGTACAGCAGGGGCGTCAGTGCCAGCAGGATAGATACCGCGCCACGCAAGCCGACCCACGACAGGAAGGCTGTCTCGGCCTTTGAATAGCGGAATGGGAAGAGTGACATGCCCGTGGCAATTGGACGGGCGATGAAGATCAGCGTTGCCGCAAGCAGCACCGACGGCAGCAGGATCGGCAGGAACTGCGACGGCGTCGCGTACAACCCGAGCATCAGGAACATGATGATCTGCGACAGCCACGACAGGCCGTCCTGAAAGCGCTTGATGGCAGGGGCCGAACGCAGATTGGCATTGCCCGCAACAATACCGGCGATGTAGGCGGCAATGAAACCGGAACCATGCGCAAAGCCAGCTATGCCGAACACCATCAGCGACAGGGCCAGCACAAGGATCGGCAACAGGCCGCGGTCAATGTCTATCTTCTCGACCAGACGGGCGATGACATAACCGCCAATGAGGCCGACGACGGAGCCAATCAGCATTTCCTTGATAAAGCCTGCCGCGATGGAGAGCATCATCGCCGATGGTTCAACCGCTTGGCCCAGCGCCAAAATTCTGACCAGTGAAAGGGTGAGAAAGATGGCAATCGGATCGTTGGAGCCGGACTCGATTTCCAGTGTGGACCGCACGCGCTCTCGGATTTCCGTGTTGCCTGCACGCAAAAGAAAGAACACGGCGGCAGCGTCTGTCGAGCCGACGATGGCACCGAGGAGGAACGACGATATCCAGTCTAGCCCCATCAGGAAATGCGTGGCCACGGCCATGATGCCAACGGTCAAAAGCACGCCGAATGTCGCCAGCACAATGGCAGGCGCAGCAGCTTGGCGCAGCGCATGCACAGGCGTGCCGAAACCGGCGTCAAACAGGATCAGCGCCAGCGCTATTGAGCCGACAAAATAAGCGGCGTCGGCATTGTCGAACTCGATGCCAAGCCCGTCGGTGCCGGTGACGAGGCCGATGACAAGGAAAAGCAGCAACAATGGCGCGCCGAAGCGAAACGCCAGCAACGACGAAAACGCCGCCGCCAACACCAGCGCCGTGCCGACAAGCGTCAGAATATAGATGCTGTCTGCCACCGCCCCGAATCTCCCAAATGCCCTGAAATTGCTGTGAATGTCAGAGTGCGGCGAAGATGCGGCGCGGCGCAAGAATTTTTTGCACTGCGGGAGGAATTGGGTGATGTCAGCCTTCCCCGTTGGGGGGAAGGCTGGGTCGCCACCATAACAGCGACAGGCAGATCGACTTGCGGCAAACTGGTCAGCTGACGCCGAGCAGCTTCAGCGCTTCCAGCAACTCTGCTTCGGAGTCGCTGTGCTTGCCGGCTTCGTGATCGGCTTTGCCTTTGGCAATCAGGTCCGTCAGTTTGGTCTTGGTTGCGTCATCGAGGGTTGCGGTCTTCATCGCCTCTTCAGCTTTTGCCCAAAGCCCGGGGCACTGGTTGGCCAAAACGGGGCCGGCGAGAGCGAAAAGGATTGCGCCTGCTGCGATCAAGGATCTCATGGGTATTTCCTCCATAAATTTGGGTATGTCGAAGTTCATCCAGCGTGGCCGACGGTTTGATGCCACACAACGTGCCGGATTGAGGCAGGTTAGGAACGCTTGCAGGCGGAAATACGGCGACCTCTGCGCGCCGTCCCGACACCAACGATACCCTTCGGCTGAATTCAGCGCTATGCTTCAAGCCAGATCGCAAGGGACAGGCGGAGGGGTAGGAAATGCCGGAAATTGGCGCCATGATATTGCGTAGGGCGAATGACGCGGACGCCGGGGCGCTCGCCAGATTTGCCGCCCGAGTGTTTGATGAGACTTTCGGGCCAGATAATTCACCGCAGGACATGGCTGACTATCTGGCCGAGGCGTTTGGGCGGGACAAACAGGCGGCAGAAATTGCCGACACGTCGGCACGCGTCGTTCTTGCCATGCAGAACGGGTCCACCGGCGAAGAGATTGCAGGCTATGCGCACTTCCTGTTTGACGAAGAGAGCAAATCAATGATGCTCAAGCGCCTTTATGTCGACGCCACGCTGCATGGCGGCGGACTAGCGCGGCGCTTGATAGATGATGTCATCGGCCAAAGCAGGCAGGAAGGCGCAACGCGCCTTTGGCTGACTGTCTGGGAACGCAACGCGCGTGCCATCGCCTTTTACAAGAAATCGGGGTTTGTCGTTTCTGGCGAGACGACTTTTGATCTGGGTGGCGATGTCCAGACTGATCTGGTGATGGAACTTGATCTGGCGAAGGCGTGAAATGAACTTCAGATGCAAACGCCCGTCACGAGGCCGGGCGTTCGCTATTTCAAAACGGGCAATCGTCACCCAATCACCTTGCCAAACGCCACGGCCGTGTCGCCCATGCGGTTCGAGAAGCCCCATTCATTGTCGTACCAGGCAAGGATGCGCACAAACGTGCCATCCAGAACCTTGGTCTGGTCCATGTGGAATGTGGATGAATGCGGGTCGTGGTTGAAGTCGATGGAGACGTTCGGGTCGAGTGTGTAGCCGAGGATGCCCTTGAGCGGGCCGGACTCTGCCGCAGCCTTGATGGCGTTGTTGACTTCTTCGACCGTGGTCGAACGCTTGGCGACGAATTTGAAATCCACCACTGAGACATTGGGCGTCGGCACGCGGATAGACGAGCCGTCGAGCTTGCCTTTCAGTTCCGGAATGACAAGGCCGATGGCCTTGGCGGCACCGGTCGAGGTAGGGATCATCGACATGGCAGCGGCGCGGGCGCGGTAGAGATCCTTGTGCATCGTGTCGAGCGTCGGCTGGTCGCCGGTATAGGAATGGATGGTGGTCATGAAGCCGGTGTCGATGCCGATGGCGTCATGCAGAACCTTGGCGACGGGCGCGAGGCAATTGGTCGTGCAGGAGGCGTTGGAGATGACCATGTGGTCTTTGGTCAAAAGATGATGGTTGACGCCATATACGACCGTCAGGTCCGCGCCGTCGGACGGAGCCGAGACGATGACGCGCTTGGCACCAGCGGTCAAATGCGCGGAGGCCTTGTCCTTGGCGGTGAAAATACCGGTGCATTCGAGCGCGATATCGACGCCGAGGTCTTTCCACGGCAGTTGCGACGGGTCCTTGATGGCGGTGACTTTGAACGTCTCCTTGCCGATCTTGATCGAGTCGCCGTTGACCGTGACTTCGTGCGGGAAGCGGCCATGCACTGAATCATAGCGCAAGAGATGCGCGTTGGTCTCGACCGGGCCGAGATCATTGACCGCCACAACGTCGATGTCGGTGCGACCGGACTCGTGGATGGCGCGCACGACATTGCGGCCGATGCGGCCGAAACCATTGATTGCTACGCGGATTTTAGCCATGTCATCTCTCCTGTGAGCGCCGGCGTTCAAGAATGCGCCGGGCGGAAACTGGTGTCAAAAGTCTCTTAGCGGGGCTTTCAGCGGGAATCCAGTCAGGACTCCCGCCGATGCACTCTGTTAATGATTGTGGCGGGACATGACCTTTTCGGTAACAGCCTCTGCCGTGATGCCAAAGTGCTTGTAAAGCTCCTTCGCCGGAGCCGATGCGCCGAAACCGGTCATGCCGACAAACAGCCCGTGCTCTCCGATGATCGCATCCCAGCCGAAGCGCAGCGCGGCTTCCACCGCAATGCGCACCGGCGCTGTGCCGATGACGGATTTGCGGTAGTCCTCGTCCTGGCTCAGGAACAGCTCCATCGACGGGACAGAAACGACGCGTGCGTGAACGCCTTTTTCCATCAGTTGCTTGCGGGCGTTGACGGCGATTTCCACTTCCGAACCGGAGGCGAAGATCGTCACCTGAGCCTTGCCGCCTTCAGCCGGTAGCAGTTCGTAAGCGCCCTGCGCGCACGGATTGTCATTGGCCTTGGTCCGCAGTTGCGGCAGGTTCTGGCGGGTGAGGCAGAGAACGGTCGGGCCGTCGGTGCGCTCCAGCGCAAGCTGCCAGCATTCGGCGGTCTCGATCGTGTCGCACGGGCGGAAGGTGCGCAGGTTCGGAATGCAGCGCAGCGCCGCCAGATGCTCGACCGGCTGGTGCGTCGGACCGTCTTCGCCAAGGCCGATGGAATCATGCGTCATCACATAGGTGACGCCGATTCCCATAAGGGACGCGAGGCGGATGGCCGGGCGGGCGTAATCGGTGAACACCATGAAGGTGCCGCCGACCGGTACCAGCCCGCCATGCAGCGCAATGCCGCTCATCGCCGAGCACATGCCATGCTCGCGGATGCCCCAGCGGATGTATCGGCCCTTGAAGTTCTTCGGCGTCACGTCGGTTTCAAAGCCCTTGGCCTTGGTGTTGTTGGAAGGCGTCAGATCCGCCGAGCCGGAGACGAGTTCCGGCATGACCGCCTTGATCGCATCCAGCGCCAGTTCGGAAGCCTTGCGGGTGGCGACGTTCTGCGGCGCGGCGAGAAGCGCCTTCTTGTGCGCGGCGACGGCCTTGCCGATTTTGGGTGATCGAATACCGCTCATGCGGCGCTCGAATTCCGCGCGCTTTCCGTCTGAAAGCGTGGCGAGCCGCGCTTCCCACTCTTTGCGGGCATCCGCGCCGCGGACACCTGCGGCGCGCCAGGCCTTGAGGGCCTTCGGGTCAATCGCAAACGCTTCGCCTGGCGTCAGGCCAAGCTTGGCCTTGGTCGCGGCGGCCTCTTCGGTGCCGAGCGGTTCGCCATGCGCCTTGGAGGTACCGGCGCGCTTGGGAGAGCCGAAGCCGATGATGGTCTTGCAGGCGATCAGTGTCGGCTTGGACGATTTCTGCGCCCGCTCGATGGCAGCGGAGATGGCTTCCGGATCATGGCCGTCAATCCGCTCGGCGCGCCAGCCCGCGGACTGGAAGCGCTTGACCTGATCGACCGAGTCCGAGATCGACAGCGGGCCGTCGATGGAGATGCCATTGTCATCCCACATGACAATCATGCGTGACAGCTTGAGATGACCGGCGATGGCGATGGCTTCCTGAGACACACCTTCCATCAGATCGCCGTCAGATGCGAGCACGTAGGTGTAGTGATCGACCAGCTTCTTGCCATATTCGGCATTGAGCATCCGCTCTGCAAGCGCCATGCCGACGGCAGTTGCAATGCCCTGCCCCAATGGACCGGTGGTGGTTTCAACGCCCGGCGTGTGGCCCCATTCCGGATGTCCGGCGGTGATCGAGCCAAGCTGGCGGAAGCGCTTCAGCTGGTCGAGCGTGACGCCTTCAAAGCCGTTGAGATGCAAAAGCGAGTAAATCAGCATCGAGCCATGACCGGCGGAAAGCACGAAGCGGTCGCGGTCCGGCCATTTCGGATTGGCGGCGTCAAATTTCAGATATTTGGACCACAGGACCGTCGCAACATCGGCCGCACCCAAGGGCAGGCCCGGGTGGCCGGACTTGGCAGCCTCAACGCCATCAATGGCAAGCGAACGAATGGCGTTGGCCATCAAGTCATGGGTGTCGCGAGTGGTCATGGGATGTCCATTTCAGGATAAATCAACAAAAGAAACCAGCGACCGGATATCCGGTCTGAAGGTCCGGTTAAACGCCGTTTGCGGCAGCGCTCCGGACACATATCAGGAGTGAGACCGCAATCAACAAAAAACCGGCGCATTTGCAGCATTTGGCTTACGGAAGGTCAGAATTTCTGCTCATTTCAGTTTTGTTGACGGCTGTGAACCGGTGATTGTAAGGTTTGCACACCAAAGGCGTCTGGCGCTCACGATTCGGGTGACCGCCGAGAGGAGAAGGCCAAGGCAATGACGGGACAGCCCACACTCAAACAGGTTCTTGACCGGATGAACCGCGCAATCGTGGTGATGGAAGAGGCGGTTGCCTCGCGCGCCGAGCAAGATGTGAATTACGCCGAAGCCGAGGAAGAGGTGCAGCGCCTCAACTCCGACCGCTCGCGCCTCGCCAATGAGCTCGACAATTCCGAAGCGCGCGGCGAGCGGCTGACGGCGGCCAACAAGGAAGTCTCGCGACGCCTTGTGACCGCCATGGAAACCATCCGCGCCGTGCTCGACAGATAGGAGAAACAAAATGGCCCAGGTCAACGTCACCATCGATGGCAAATCCTACCGCATGGCTTGTGACGAAGGGCAGGAAGCGCATCTGGAAAATCTAGCCATGCGCTTTGAAAAATACGTCAGCCACCTCAAAGAAGGTTTCGGTGAAATCGGTGACCAGCGCCTGACCGTCATGGCCGCCATCATGGTGATGGACGAACTGGTCGAACTGCAAAAACGCGTCAAGGGCATCGAAAGTGAACTCGAAACCCTGCGCAAGACCCGCGACGAGGCGCTCGCCAAAGCAGACAAGAACGACGCCGCCCTGACCGGCGCGCTGTCGGAGATGGCGGCAAGGCTTGAGGGGATTGGCGCGAAGATGGCGGCCAAGCCGACTATCAATTAGCTCGCCAACAGCCAATAATGCGCGAAATGGATGGAATGCACATTTTAGGGTTTGCTTTCAGATTGGCTTAATAACCTGCCTGTATTGTTTCAGGACACAATGGCAGGACCGGCGATTATGTCGTTCATGAAATTCATTGCCTGCCGCAGCGGTAATTTTGCTGTTGGCACCGCGTTGGTGGCAGTTCCGCTGCTTGGCGCCGCAGGCATTGCGATCACATTTTCGCAGCGCTTCTTGCAGGAAAGCGAGATGCAGCAGGAGCTCGATGCTGCCGTGCTGGCAGGCATGACGCCAGGCTACGAGACAGAGGACAAAAAGCGGCTGCAAATCGCCTACTCGATGGTTGGCTACAATCCGGCGACCTTTCTGCCAGCTTCAAGAACAGATGTCAGCGTCGGCATGACCAAAACGTTCAAGGTAGACGGAACCAGCGTCACCGGCACCACAGATGCGCAGATGCCGAACCTGTTCTCAGGTATTCTGAGCGCCGATTTCTTGAAGATCAAAGTCTCCGCAAAGGCGGAGAAACGCGAGTCGAACCCGATTTGCCTGCTTGCCCTCAACCCGTCGCAGCCCCGATCGCTTGAAGTCTATGGCAATGCGTCAGTTGAAGCCGATAACTGCGCGATCATGGCCAATTCCAAGGACGGTGAAGGGATCAAGCAATATGGACGGAATTCTTACGTCCACGCTGCAAACATCGGCGTTTCCGGCTCGTTCGACGGCGAAAATTACAAGCCCACACCTCAAACAGATGTGGAGCCGATCGGCGACCCGTTCGCCAGTCTCCCGGTTCCGAGCCCCGGACCGTGCATGAATATGGGCGCGAAGCTGGACAGGCTGGTGGCAACGCTTCAGCCGGGCACATACTGCGGTGGTCTGACCATCACCCCGCACAGCACGATTACGCTCTCTCCCGGCATTTATATCATGAAGGACGGCCCTCTGAAACTGGGCGCTGGTTCGGTGCTCCAGGGTACCGAAGTCATGATTGCACTCATAGGCGAAGGCAGCGTTCTTGATGTCTCGGCAAACTCGGTGGTGAAGCTGACGTCGCCGAAGGACGGGACATATGCAAACATGCAATTCATGTCTGACCGGGGACTTGCGGGAAAATCCAAGAGTGAGGAATGGACCACGATTTCAAGCTCGCAATTTGAGTTTGACGGCGTGATGTACCTTCCCGAGCAGGATATCTGGTTCAAGGGAGGCTCGCAGATCAAGGCAAACTCGCCCACCTATTCGCTGATCGGCGACCAATTTTGGGTGCAGGACACGAGTGATGTCAGGATCACGAACACCAATCCGCGCGATGTTACACTGGCAGGTGGGCCGTCAGGTTTCAAATACGGCGCGCGGCTTGTGGAGTAGGCTGGGGTTTTAGTTGCAATTTGACTTCAATGCGTGACATTGGATCAGCACACGCCCAGCACCCGATGCTACCCAAGCCACAATCATCCCTTATTTAACGCCATAAGCACAAAAGCCATTTCAGCCGAGCGCCCTGCCCGACCATGACCATGATCCGTCCCATCCAAGATCCATTGAACCTGTCCGGGCGCGGGGTGACGGCTGTTTTGGGGCCGACCAATACGGGCAAGACTTACTATGCCATCGAGCGGATGATCGCCCATCCGACTGGCGTCATCGGCCTGCCGCTGCGGCTTTTGGCGCGGGAAGTCTACACGCGGGTTTGCGAGAAGGTCGGCGAGGAGAATGTCGCGCTGATTACCGGCGAGGAGAAGATCGTGCCGCCGCGCGCGCGCTTTTCCGTTTGCACGGTGGAAGCCATGCCGCGCGAGACCAAGGCGGCGTTTGTTGCCATTGATGAGGTTCAGCTGGCGGGTGATCTGGAGCGCGGGCATATTTTCACCGACCGCATCCTGCACCTGCGCGGCTACGAGGAAACACTGCTGCTTGGCGCCGAGACGATGGCGGGCATTCTCCAGCATCTGCTGCGCGGCATCACCATCATCACCCGGCCACGGCTTTCGCAAATCGTCCATGCCGGGCAAAAGAAGCTCACCCGCCTGCCGCCGCGCTCGGCCGTTGTCGCCTTCTCGACAGAGGAGGTTTACGCGATTGCCGAGCTCATCCGCCGCCAGCGTGGCGGGGCGGCGGTGGTAACCGGCGCGCTCTCGCCCCGCACCCGCAATGCGCAGGTGGAACTTTACCAATCGGGCGATGTCGATTTTCTGGTGGCTACCGATGCCATCGGCATGGGGCTCAACCTTGATCTTGACCATGTCGCGTTCGCCCAGACGCGCAAATATGACGGGTTCCAGTTCCGCAACCTGAATGCGGGCGAGCTTGGCCAGATTGCCGGTCGCGCCGGGCGGCATGTGCGCGACGGGACGTTCGGCACGACGGGCCGCGCCGAGCCATTCAGCGAAGAACAGGTGGCGCGCATTGAAAGCCATGAGTTTGACCCGGTGCGGGTGCTGCAATGGCGCACGGCGCAGTTCGATTTCTCGTCAGTCGAGGCCCTCGTGCGCTCACTGGACACATATGCACCTGTCGATGGGCTGACGCGCGCACTGCCGTCAGTCGATGCGGAAGCGCTGCATTTCCTCATCAAGGATGAAGGCATCCTGCGCATCGCCGACAAGTCGCACCGGGTGGAAACGCTGTGGGACGCCTGCGCCTTGCCAGACTACCGCAAGATCGCACCGGCGCAACACGCGGAAATTGTCGGCCAGATATTTCTCGACCTTGCCAAGCGCGGCCATGTCGACGAGACCTATATGGCCGAACAGGTGCGCCGGGCCGACAATCCGGAGGGCGATATTGATGCTCTTTCGCAACGCATCGCCCAGATTCGCACATGGACCTATGTGTCACACCGGCCCGGATGGCTTGCCAAGCCGCTCTCTTGGCAGGAAAAGACCCGTGAGATAGAAGACCGCCTCTCCGATGCGTTGCACGAGAGGTTGACGAAACGCTTTGTAGACCGCAGGACAAGCGTGCTGATGAAGCGGTTAAGAGAGAAAGCGATGCTTGAGGCAGAAATAACAGTCAACGGCGACGTGCTGGTTGAAGGCCATATCGTTGGCCAGTTGCAGGGATTCCGGTTTGCAGCCGACGGTCCGTCCGATGGCGAAGACGCCAAGGCGATTCGTGCAGCAGCGATGAAATCGCTTGCCGTCGAGTATGACGCCCGCGCCTACCGTTTTGCGGCATCCGCCAATGGTGACATTTCGCTGGGATCGGACGGCTTTGTCCGCTGGCTTGGCGCGCCGGTGGCCACACTTGCCGCATCCGAGGATTTCCTGAAGCCGCGGGTGATCCTGCTTGCCGACGAACAGCTTGCCGGTTCATCGCGCGAGATGGTGGAGCATCGGGCGGCTCGTTTTGTGCAGTTCCAGATTGACCAGCACCTGAAGCCATTGGCAGACCTTGCCATTGGCGAGGGGCTTGAAGGCGTCGCCAAGGGCCTGGCGTTCCGGCTCTATGAGGCACAAGGCGTCCTGAAGCGGCGCGATGTGGCTGATGACGCCAAATCGCTCGATCAGGAAGCGCGCTCGACGATGCGCAAATTGGGCATCCGCTTTGGCGCCTATCATATTTTCCTGCCTGCACTGTTGAAGCCGGCTCCGGCGCAGCTGGTTACACTTCTCTGGGCGCTGAAGAACGATGCGCGAGACAAGCCCGGCTACGGCGATGTGGTGGCGGCGCTTTCTGCCGGACGAACGTCGATTGTCGCCGATCCGGCGTTTGACCGCGAGTTCTACCGTATTGGCGGTTTCCGCTATCTCGGCAAGCGCGCTGTGCGCATCGACATTCTTGAACGCCTTGCTGATTTCATCCGTCCGACGCTGGCCTGGAAACAGGGTCAGGGCGCACGCCCGGCTGGTGCCTATGACGGCGAGCGTTTCATGGTGACGCCTGCGATGATGTCGATCCTCGGCGCAACTGCGGGAGACATGGAAGAAATTCTGAAGGGCCTTGGCTACCGCTCCGAAACCACGCCGGCTGAGGAGGTTGAGAAGAAAACAAGTGAGATCGACGCCGCCGTGGCAGCAGCCGCGCCTGCGCCCGCAGTGCCGGAAGTCATCGTCGAGCGCATTTCGCGCGCCGAGCCTGCCGAGAAGGCTGAGGCCGAAGCGGCAACTGACAACACATCCGCGCCCGCCGCTGATGGCGAGGCAGCACCCGCTGCCGAGGAAGCGCCGAAAGTGGTGCTGTTGTGGAAGCAGGGCAAGTTCGAGCCACGCCAGCAAGGCGAGCGCAATGCCGGCAACCGCCGTCCGGGTGGCCAGCGCCAAGGCCAGCATCACGGCGCTCCGCGCGCCGATGGAGTTGCACGTCCCGAAGGTGAAGCAAAGCCCGCCAACCGCAACGAGCGCGGCCCCCGCCGCGGTCGTCCTGCAGGTGACGGGCCCGCTGGTGAGCGTCCTGCAAATGCTGATGGCGAGAACCGCCCGCGCCATCAGGGCAACCGCCCGCCGCGTAACGACGGTGACAACAAGGGCCGGCGGCCGGACTTCAAGCAGGGCGGACGCGATGACCGCAACAAGCGTCCCGAGCAGCAGAAGGGTGAGTATAAGGGCAATCCGAAGCCGCGCGAGGAGCGTGCGCCGAAGTTTGATCCGGATTCGCCATTTGCCAAGCTTGCAGCGTTGCGCGATCAACTGAAGAAGTAGAAGCGGTCCTTGTCAGGCGTTGAAAAGCCAGCCTTGGAAAAGCAGCGGATCGACAAGTGGCTGTTTTTCGCGCGCGTGGTCAAATCGCGCAGCCTTGCGGCGAAGCTGGCCGATGGCGGCAAGGTCACCGTCAATGACTTGAAATGCGGTTCGGCCAGTCATGCCGTGAAGCCTGACGACCGGCTGGTGATTGATCTTGACCGTGTGGAACGCGTGCTGATCGTCCGGGCCATCGGCGAGCGGCGCGGGCCTGCACCCGAAGCAGCGCTGCTGTTCGAGGACGTCACCCCTGCGCCAGCGCCGAAGGACACCGGCCTTGTGCCGACACATGGTGGACGGCCGGAAAAATCAGAGCGCCGCGCCTATGAGCGGCTGCGGGCGCAGATATTTGACCGGGACTGAATATCCCGGTTCATCAGGATTTCAAATTCAATGACGCATCTGTTTTCGCCATTCGACGCTCTTGCGGAAAAGCTCCTGCCCCATGCCATCGACAGCAATGACGGCGCGCACGACATCGCCCATTTGCAGCGCGTCTGGAAGAATGCAGCGAAGATTCAAGCTTCCGAAGGCGGTGACATCGAAATCCTGTGCGCTGCCGCGCTGCTGCACGATTGCGTCTCTGTCGAGAAGAATGATCCAAGACGTGCGCAAGCCTCGCGGTTGGCGGCGGAAAAGGCGTCAGGATTGCTGGCTGCGCTGGGCTGGCAAAAAGACCGCATCGCGCAGGCAGCGCATGCCATTGCGGCGCACAGTTTTTCGGCGCGGATCGCGCCCGAAACACTGGAAGCCAAAATCCTGCAGGATGCCGACCGGCTGGACGCCATCGGACTGATCGGCGCGGCGCGCTGCTTCTACACCGCCGGGCGCATGGGCAGCGGGCTTTATGATCCGGCAGAACCGGTCGCAATTTCACGCCCGCTTGATGACAGGCGTCATGCGCTTGATCATTTCCCGGGCAAGCTGTTCAAGCTTGCGGACGGGTTCCAAACTTTGACCGGCGAGGCAATGGCGCGCCAGCGGCACGAGAGGCTGGAACAGTTTTTCGCGGACTTTCTTGAGGAAATCTGAGAACCAAGCCGGCAACCCAATGCCGATCTTGCGGAATTCCATTCCGCATTTCGCCGTTTTGCCGCAGCGCACTGGCTTGATAAGGCCGTGCAAAGCCGCTAACTCGACGCACTGGATTTTAAAGTCAGACTGTTACGGCTGGAGCCTCTCTGCAATGACCTATGTGGTTACCGACAATTGCATTCGCTGCAAATACATGGACTGCATCGAAGTCTGCCCGGTGGATTGTTTCTACGAGGGCGACAATATGCTCGTCATCCATCCGGACGAATGCATTGACTGCGGCGTGTGCGAACCCGAATGTCCGGCCGAAGCGATCAAGCCGGACACTGAGCCGGGCCTTGAAAAGTGGTTGAAGATCAATGCGGACTACGCCGTCAAATGGCCGAACATCACCGCCAAGGGCGAACCGCCGGCAGATGCCAAGGACATGGACGGCGTCGAAGGCAAGTTCGAGAAATTCTTCTCGCCCGAGCCCGGCGCTGGTGACTGATGTCTCCGGCCTCTGAGGCAACACGGTTAACCACGAGTTAACGCAGCTTGACGGCCTTTGTTCGCCGGTGCAGCAATTTATTGATTCGCGCGGGTTTTTGTGCTAGGGGTCTGTTATGCCCCCGGCAGGACAACAATTCTTGCGCATACGCGTCAATCATTGAAAGGCAGACATCTCTAGCGGGTTAAGGTTTTTCCCGAGCGGTCGGCCTTGGTCTCAAGGCAGTTTGCTCCCGACAAGTCTGTGACACCTGCAGGGTTTGTGTGCCTTTAGCCTTGTCCGCCGAAGGGTGCCGGTCCGGCGTCTCGATTTTGGCTCCGTCGATATTTGGAGCAGGCAGGGAGTATAAGGCTCATGGTAGCCCAACAGCAAAAGAAGACTGCAACGCGTCAGGGTTTCAAAACTGGCGAATTCATTGTGTATCCGGCGCATGGCGTCGGGCAAATTGTGTCGATTGAAGAGCAGGTTGTCGCCGGTTTCAAGCTTGAACTGTTCGTCATCGAGTTCCAGAAGGACAAGATGCGCCTCAAGGTGCCGGTCGCCAAGGCGGCCACCATCGGCATGCGCAAACTGTCCGAGAGCGATTATCTCGAGCGCGCGCTCAAGGTTGTGCAGGGTCGCGCCCGTGTCAAGCGCACCATGTGGTCGCGCCGTGCGCAGGAATATGACGCCAAGATCAACTCGGGCGATCTTATCGCCATCGCCGAAGTCGTGCGCGATCTCTACCGTGCCGACAACCAGCCGGAACAGTCCTACTCCGAGCGCCAGCTGTATGAAGCAGCGCTCGACCGGATGGCGCGTGAAATCGCCGCAGTCAACCGCTTGTCGGACACTGAAGCTGTGCGTGTTATTGAGGCCAACCTTGCCAAGGGGCCCAAGCGCGGTGCCAAGACGGACGCTGAAGAGGTTGTCGAGGCGGAAGCCGAAGTCGAAGAACAGGACGTCGCCGCATAAATACTGCGGACGTTTTTCAATCAGAGGCCCGGCTAATCCCCGGGCCTTTGTGTTTTGTGCAGGCCTTGGTCTTTAGTACAGTCCCTGATTTTTTGTGAACCGGCCAAATCCGAATCCCGATTGAGTGCGTAGATCATCACAGACCGACGTGCCTTGAACGCGTTTGGAAGGGGAGATCTGAGATGGGATCACAATACGCCAGCCCTGCCATGATGAGAGCGGCCAAGGCTGCTCCCTTTCTTGCCCGAGACGAAGAGCATGTGCTTGCCGTGCGCTGGAAAGAGCTGCATGACCAGCAGGCGATGCACAGGCTGGCCGCAGCGCACATGCGCCTCGTCATCTCCATGGCAGCAAAGTTCCGCAATTATGGTCTGTCGATGAGCGACCTCATTCAGGAAGGCCATATCGGGCTCCTCGAAGCCGCTGCCCGCTTCGACCCCGACCGCGAAGTGCGCTTTTCGACATATGCCACATGGTGGATCCGCGCGTCGATCCAGGACTATATACTGAAAAACTGGTCCATCGTGCGCGGCGGCACATCGTCGGCGCAGAAGGCGCTGTTCTTCAACCTGCGCCGCCTGCGCGCCAAGCTGACAGGCGGTCAGGAGCAGCTGACCAGCACACAGCTCTATGGCCAGATAGCCACAGCCATTGGCGTGTCTGTCAAGGACGTGGCGACCATGGATCACCGCCTGTCCGGGCCGGACACATCGCTCAACGCGCCGCTGACGATGGATGATGAATCGGGCTCGGGACGCATGGACTTTCTGGTCGATGGCGGACCATTGCCGGATCAGATCGTTGAAGAAAACATCGACGGAGAACGCCGCACCCGTTGGCTCCGGCAGGCCATGTCCGTGCTCAACCCGCGCGAAATGCTGATCGTCAAGCGCCGCAAGCTGGAAGAAGACACAAGCACGCTTGAAGAACTTGGCGAATCGCTCGGCATCTCCAAAGAGCGGGTGCGCCAGATCGAGACGCGGGCGATGGAAAAGCTGAAGGCTTCGCTGGTTGAGAGCAATCCGGCGATGTCGCGGGCGGTTCTTGGCTGAAAATCAACCGCCCGCAGGTTCCCTCGCCTGCCAACTGCCGTTCGTATCGATCCAGTCTGAAAGCAGCGCAGTTTCAAAACGCGCAGCCGCCTCCGGCCAGCCGATGCCTTTTTGGCGCGCAATCGCCGCCTGGTGCTGGCGTCGCCACAGCGCGTCATCATTGAGAAGCGCCAGCGTCGCATCGGCAAACTGCTGCGGATCATCACGGACAAATCCAGTCTCGCCATCAACAATCCGTTCCGGCAACACGGCGAGCGGCGCGACCACGCAGGGCAGCCCGCAGGCTTGGGCCTCCGCAAGTGTGAGGCAGAAAGCCTCGACCTTGTGCCCGAGATAGATAAGCGCCCGCGACGAGCGGAAGGCGTCAATCAACTCTTCGCGCGCCGCGGCGGGGTGGAAACTGATCGCATTGCGCACAGTATCCGGCAATCCGGCAGGAATGACGCCACCACCCCACTCTGTCCACGGATCAGCGACCTGTTGCATCGAGCCAAAGATGCGCAGCCGCGCATCGGGCCTGACCGGCAGAATGCGCTCAGAGAAAATGCGCATGATGCCAGCAAGATTCCGTTGCGGATTGGACGCAAACACGAGGTTTGGGCCGGGAGTGGCTTCAAGCGCCGGAAGGGTGCGCACATCTTCCGGCAGACCGAGCGGGATGACGATGTGCGGATTGCGGCGCGGCAGGAATGGCGAATAGATAGACGCCTGATAGCGGCTCATCAGCACCGGTACGGGCTTGTGGAGCCACATCCGCCAAATTTTCTTGTAATGTTTCAAATTGTTGGGCTGCCACAAGACCCAGATCGCCACGCGGCGAGGACGCTTTACCACGCCAAGCAGCGACGGATGCTGGACGGCAACGTAGAGATCGCAGCTTTCTGGAATTTGCGAACCGAGTGGCGCGAAATTCACGCCATGATCGGTGACCGGCGCATCGCAGTTGGTGAAGACGGTGACAGAATGCCCGCGCAGCGCGAGTGCACGCGACATGCGTACGACCGAGGATTCCGTTCCGCCCAGCGGTCGGCTCTCCAGATCGCGCCCGTCATAGCGGCCTGTGCTGTCTGCAAAGATGATGGATGTCATGGCCCTGCCCCGCTGGCCTGCCTCACGGCGGCCTATTCCGTCACAACCAGCTTGACCCTGTCGCCCGCCGATGGCGACTGACCGGCGCTGAGGCCGTTCAGAATCCGGAACAAATCCTGCTTCTTGTCGACACCGCTCATCTGATTGGCAAGCGAGCCAGCTGTGTCACCCGCCTTCACCGTGACCACCTTGATGCGCGCAGGCTTCAAAAGGGCGCGGTCTTCGGGCGACAACAGCCGGAAACTCTGCGTCACCGAGGCCGCAACACCGTCGAGGCTCGTGTTGCCGATCGGCGCGGCAATCAGGAAACGGTAGACCTTGCCATTGACCCGCAGAATGGTGATGGCGAACTGCCACTTGTCCGCCTGCGCATTGGCCGTGACGGCTTCATATCCGGCAACTGTTGCAGGGCGTATCGACGTTTCATCGAGACCCGCCACCCAGCCGGAGCGCACATAATCGTTGAGCGGGACAGTCGCCAGCAATTCGACGGCATCAAAACGGATCGCAATCTCGCCCGGCCCGGCTGACAGCACGGCGTCCTTGTTATTCTCGGTATCAAAGCCCGACGGCACACGATAGGCAATGCCAAGGCCCGGATGCAGGAAATCCTGGCCCCGCGCATAGCCTTCCTCAGGACTGTCGCCAAACAGCATGCCGTCAATGCCGTTCAAATAGACATCGCGGTCCTTGTCGCCCGTGCCCGGCGGGCCGATCAAGCGCGCATGGCGGTTGGCGAGTTCGACACGCTGGGGGGTGGACGGATGGCTGGCGAGGAAATCAAGCGACATGTCGTCATTGGTCGCGGCTGTCCGGTAGTCGGTGTAGGCGGCCATGTCATTGAGAAAGCGCGAGGCGGCATAAGGATCAAAACCGACGCTGCCGGACGCCTTGATGCCGATGGCGTCGGCTTCCAGCTCCTGATTGCGCGAGAACTGAGCCAGACGAAGCTTGCCGCGGATGGCGGCCTGCCGCCCTGCCTCGTCGTCCTGCAACACTTCGGACACAACCCGCGCGGCAAGGCTGGCGTCGGCTTCCAGCTGCTGGCGCTGGACGCCGTGCCTTGCGGTAACATGTGCCATCTCATGCGCAATGACGGCGGCCAATTCAGCTGAATCATTGGCCAATGCCAGCAACCCGCGCGTCACATAGACATAGCCGCCAGGCAGCGCGAAGGCGTTGACGCTCGGCGAATTGAGGATGGTCACACGATAGGTCTGGTTCGGATCATTGGAATCAAACGTCAGCCGCCCGACCACGCGCGCCACCATGCGCTCAAGCTTGGGGTCCGGATATTCACCGCCATAAGTGGCAAGGATCTTGGGATGCTGGGCGGCTGCAAGTTTGGCGAACCGGTCGCCGCGCCCGACTGTATCGACCGTCACAGGATTGCTGTTCGGCTTCAATGCGACAGAAAGATCTTCCCTGTCGCCGGGCACTTTGCCGGCAACGCTGAGCACATTACAGGCCGAAAGCAACAGCGCCAAGCCGCAAAACATAACGGCACGCACCAAGCCGCCCGACGGGCTTTTGATGGCATGCTTGACCGAAAATGCTCCGGAACTGTGCGTCTTGTGTGTCAAAATCCGGTTCACGTACCCAGCCAAATGCCCAATTTCCCGCCCGAAGGCCCATGCCGCAAATCACTTGCGGGTTGAAACCTAGCCGCTTGAAACAGTTCCGCCAAGTCCGGCGCACAGGGTAATCAAGAATACGGCCAAGTTCGGGCGGGATTGTTCATTGTCTGAGCACGCCAAGATAGGCACGCAAGGCAGCTGACACTTCGGGATCGTCAAGCCTGTCCATCCGCCCTTGCGCGGCAATCCTGCCGCTATCGATAAAAACAAACCCATCGGCAATCTCTCGCCACTCGCCGGGATGATGTGTAACCGCAAGGATGGTGCGCGCACGCTCATTCTGCAGCTGCTGCAAAAGCGCCATCATCTCCACGCGCAGGCTGGGACCAAGCGAAGCGAATGGTTCATCCAGCAGCAGGATCGGCCTGTTCTGCAAGAGGGTGCGCGCAAACGCCGCCCGCTGCCGCTCGCCGCCGGACAGTTCATGCGGCAAGCGCTTTTCCTTGCCCGACAAGCCAACGCGCTTGATGGCATCTGCAATCTTCACCTGTTCCGAAGCGCTGAACTTCAGCCTTGGCCCGATGCCAAAGCCGACATTGGCCTCGACGCTGAGATGACCGAACAGATTGTGGTCCTGAAACAGCATCGACACAGGGCGCTGCGACGGCGGCAGGCTGGCGCACGCCTTGCCATCAAGAGTGATCGTCCCGCTCTCCGGCGTTTCAAATCCGGCGACAAGATTGAGCAGCGTCGATTTGCCGGACCCGCTTGGGCCGGTGACAATCAACAGTTTGCCCGCTTTCACTTGCAGATCAAACAGCATCGCCATTTCCGGCCAGCGGAACGCGGCGGATTTCAGATCAATGGCGTTCATGCGAGGCGCTCCTCGTGCCGATAAGCGTCAGCGCGCCTGTCAGCAATGTCAGATACAGCACCAGCCCACCGGCGTCGTTGGATCGATAACTGCCGAGATTCTGGTAGATCAGCGACGGCAGCGTGATGATTCGGTCGGAACCGTAGAGCGTGACCACGCCAAGATCGCCGAGCGACAAGGCAGCAGCGAACAGGAACGCGCCCGTCAATGCCGGGCTCAGCACCGGCCAGTCGATAAGGGCAAACCGCTGCCAGCCTTGCAAACCAAGCGCCGCGCAGAGCCGGTCGTCTGTCGCAAAATGCCGGTCGATGGAGGCGCTCATAATTTGCAGCGCAAACGGCAGCGCCATCAGCGCGTTGGCGAGGATGATCATCAGCGGCGCCAGAGCAAACGGTCTGCCGGTCATGGCCAGAAGCACAAACCAGCCGACGCCGAGTAGCAGCGCCGGGATTCCGAGCAATGAAGTGGTGAGTTTGCCGACAGTATCCGAACTTTGCTTGTGGCCGTTCGTGCTCAGCATATGGCGAAGGGACGCGATGGCATAGGCGCTTGTGGTGGCCAGCAGCGCCGAGCAGCCGGCGATGGCAAGGCTGGTGACTGTCGCCTGCAGAAAGAGATTTGAGCTGAGGATACGGGCGTGATCGGCGAAGACACCTGCCCACACAATTGCCACGAGCGGAGTGAGCACGAACAGCGCCCCAAAAGTGATCGAAATCCGCGAAACAAGGCGCTCGCCCGCGCCCGCCTGATGATAGCGCCGCGCAGACGCGCCTCCGGTCTGGAACAGGCTTTGCCCCTTGGGGATCACTGCCAAAACCACGCCCGTCAGCGCCAGTTGCGCCAAGGTTAGCAACGAGGCTTTGGCCGGATCAAAATCAAACGACAGTGCCTGCTGGATGGCAACTTGCAATGTCGTTGCAGCCGGGCCGCCGCCAAGCACCAGAATGATCGTGTAGGAACCGGCGCAAAGCAGAAACACCAACCCGGCAATCCCCGGCAGGCTTTGGCGGATGACCGGCCAGAGAATGTTCTGAACGCGGCCAGCAACACCAAAGCGCAGGCTTTCCGCCAGCTTCCATTGCTCTTGCGGGATTTCCTCAAACGCTTTGAGAAGCAGCCGAACGGCCAGCGGCATGTTGAAAAACACGTGGGCAATGAGAATGCCCAATAGTCCGTAAATGTCTGGCCTCCAGTCAAGGCCGACCAGCGTCAACCCATCAGCGAATAAACCATTGCGCCCGTAGAGCGTGATCAAGCCTAGCACGACGGCAATCGCGGGAAGCGCCAGTGGCACGGCAAACAGCGCCAGCAGCCCCCGCCGCCCGGCAAAGCGCGGCAGGCTCTCGAGCGACAAAGCGACCGGCACTGCGAAGACGACCGTGAGAGCCGTGGAAAGCGCCGCCTGTTCGAGCGTGAACAAGGCAGCGGGCAATATTCCCGCAGAGCCGCCGGAAACTCCAGCACCCAGCCCGGAAACCAGCGTCGCGCCGATGGCCGAGACCGCCAGCGCGCCGATGAGCGCAAGCACGAGGAACCCGGCGAGAAGCCGGGTTCCGTCAGGCCGCTTTTGGCGGATTATTTGCCCAAGGCTTGTTGCCACTCGTCAATCCATGCCTTGCGGTTGGCTGCAACTTCAGCCGCGCTGTAGAGGAAGGTTTTTGAAGGCTTCACCATCTTGTCGAACACCGGGTTCAGCGGCGCTGAGGTTTTGCCTGCCGGGAACATCCAGTTGTTTTCCGGGATGATGTCCTGAAAGGCCGGCGAAACCATGAAGGCGAGGAACTTGTCCGACAGTGGATTGTCCCTGCCCTCGAGCGTCTTGGCCGCGACTTCGATCTGAAGGTAATGCCCCTCCTCAAACGTTGCCGCCTGATAGCGCGAGGAGTTCTCGGCGATCATGTGATAGGCGGGCGACGTCGTATAGGACAGCACCATTTCCGCCTCGCCCTTGGTGAAGAGGCTGTATGCTTCGCTCCAGCCGGGTGTGACGGTTAGTATCTTCGGCGCCAGCTTGGCCCATTCCTCACCCGCCTTGTCGCCGTAGATCGACTTCATCCACAACACGAGGCCAAGCCCCGGCGTCGAGGTGCGCGGGTCTTCGATGACAATCTTCTGGTCAGCGCTGGCGGCGACCAGTTCTGCCATGCTTTTCGGCGGGGTCTTCACCTTCTCGCTGTCATAGACCACGGCAAAATGGGCGAAGTCATAAGGCACGAAAGTATCGTCAGTAAAACCGCCCGGCACATTGATCACCGAAAGGTCCATGCCGTGCCGCGCGAACAGGCCGGTGGCTTTGGCGTCCTCGGTGAGGTTGGTGTCAAGGCCGAGCACGACGTCGGCCTTGCTGTCCTTGCCCTCAAGCTTGAGCCGGTTCAAGAGCGCCACGCCGTCGGTGACGGCAACGAAGTCGAGCGTGCAGGCGCAGTCCTTCTCGAACGCCGCTTTCACCTTGGGGCCCGGGCCCCATTCGGCGGTGAAGCTTTCATAGGTATAGATGGTCAGCGTTTCGGCTTGCGCGAAGGACGCAAAGCTTGAGAAAAACGCAATGGCGGAAAGTAAAAGTCTTGATCGCCAATTTCTTGATCGCATGGGCACCTCCTGTTGTTCCGGGTGAAGGGGACAGGTGCCGGGGATCGCCACTTGCCTCTAATCCCTCCGCCGGTATGAGCCGGATCAGGTTCAGCGGGTTGGCCGGAATTGGCCTCTCAGCGATGACGGCTTTTCAACCGCATGGCACCCCGTTAGAGCAAGGAGAGAATTAGTGTTGAACGGCAAGGAAAGCAAGCGGAAGAGTTTCATGAAAAAATGCGTGATCCTGCTCGGCGGCGACATCGTTGCAACGCCGCGCCTGATGGAGCAGTGCAAGGACGCGCTTGTGCTGGCGGCGGACTCGGGCGTGCGCCACGCTGTGCCGCTTGGATTGACCGTCGATTGCTGGCTGGGTGACTTTGATTCCACCACGCCTGCGCTTGCACGCAAGTTCAAGGATCTGCCGCGCAAGATTTTTCCGCGCGACAAGGACATGACCGATGGGGAGCTTGCCATTGAAGAGGCGATCGGCCGCGATTGTGACAGTTTCATCTTGGTCGGCGCGTTCGGCGGCGCGCGCACCGACCATGCGCTGTTGCACGGTTTTCAGGCGGTGGCGTTGCGCAAGCGCGGCTTTGCCGTGCAGCTGACCAGCGGCACGGAGGAGGCTTGGCCGATCCTGCCGGGCACGCATGTCTTTGAACTTGAACCCGGCGCGCTGTTCAGCCTTGTTGGATTTGGAGCGCTGGAAGGCGTCACCTTAGATGGCGCGAAATGGCCGCTGCAAAATCGCCATGTGCCGGCGGGCTCGTCGTTGACAATGTCCAATGTCGCCACGGGTCCTGTCACTGTATCATTGACCGCAGGAGAAGGCCTGTTCATCTCAAGTTCATCGCGCGATCAGTAATGAGCAGCGACGCCGGAACTTTTTTTGGACAACCACGTTTGGCATGATAAGAATTTGTTTCGGGGCACGAAAACCAAGGAGAGACCCAATGAAGAAAATTTCAGCCATTGTTTTGGCTTTGTCACTGTCTGCGGCCATCGTCGGCTGCACGACCACAGAAAAGGGCGCGGTGATTGGCGCTGGAACAGGCGCGCTTGTCGGCCAGGCACTCGGCGGCAACACCGAATCCACGCTGGTCGGCGCGGCAGTCGGCGGCATTGCGGGCGCTCTCATCGGTGAATCGCTGAAGCGGCCGGGCTATTGCCTCTACAAGAAGCGGAACGGCCAGACCTATGAGGCACCGTGCCCGTCATGACGGCGTGACGCTCAAGGGCTTTGACCTTGCGGACAGAGAAGGCTTGACGCCATCTGTCTGAACAGCCATCAGGACGCTCCTCAACCGGGCCATGCCCACTGACGAGCGTCCTTTTTCATTATGGCACCGCCACTTCTCAAACTTGACCGCATTTTCCTGACCTTTGGCGGCAAGCCGCTGCTGGATGGCGCGGACCTTGTTGTCTCGCCGGAAGACCGCATTGCGCTGGTCGGTCGCAATGGTTCGGGCAAATCGACCCTGCTCAAGATTGCCGCCGGGCTGGTCGAGGCGATGGACGGGGACATCTACAAACACCCATCCGCCACCATCCGCTATCTGCCGCAAGCTCCTGATTTCGGCCAAGCCAAAACCGTGCGCGAGTATGCGCTGGCAGGACTCGGCCCGTCGGACGATCCGCACCGTGTCACCTATCTGCTTGAACATCTGGAACTGACCGGCGACGAAGAGCCGGCGACGCTTTCCGGTGGCGAAGCACGCCGCGCCGCGCTGGTCCGCGCCATGGCGCCGGAACCGGACATTTTGCTCCTCGACGAGCCGACCAACCATCTGGACCTTACCACCATCGAATGGCTCGAAGGCGAGCTTGCCAGTTCCCGCTCAGCGCTGATCCTGATTTCGCATGACCGGCGTTTCCTTGAAAAAGTCACGCGCAACACGGTCTGGCTCGACAGGGGCCAGACGCGGCGTCTCGACAAGGGGTTCGCGCATTTCGAGGAATGGCGCGACACTCTGCTTGAGGAGGAAGAGCGCGAACACCACAAGCTCGGCCGCCAGATCGAGCGCGAGGAGCACTGGGTGCGCTATGGCGTCACCGCAAGGCGCAAGCGCAACATGCGCCGGATGGGCGAACTGGCTGATCTGCGCTCAGACTACCGCAACCGCGACAAGGTAGAGGGCACGGTCAAACTTCAGGCCTCGGATGTGCGGGAATCCGGCAAACTGGTGATCGAGGCCAAAGGATTGTCCAAATCCTTCGGCGAGCGAACGCTGGTGTCCAACTTCTCCATCCGCATCCAGCGCGGCGACCGCATCGGCATCGTCGGCCCGAACGGCATCGGCAAGACCACGCTGTTGAAACTGCTGACGGGCGAACTTGACGCAGATTCCGGCACGTTGCGCCTCGGCGTCAATCTCGACATCGCCACGCTCGACCAGAAGCGCGACGCCGCCGATCCCGAAGAGACGCTGATGCACTATCTGACTGACGGGCGGGGCGAGAGCCTTGTCGTCAACGGCGAGCAAAAGCACGTCGTCTCCTACATGAAGGATTTCCTTTTCAAGCCGGAACAGGCCCGCACGCCGGTGAAGGAGCTTTCCGGCGGCGAGAAGGCCCGGCTGATTCTTGCGCGTGTGCTTTCACGCCCGGCCAATCTCTTGATCCTCGATGAGCCGACCAACGACCTCGACATGGAGACACTTGACCTGTTGCAAGAGCTTGTCGCGGGCTTTCCCGGAACGGTCATCCTCATCAGCCATGACCGCGATTTCCTTGACCGTACGGTGACGTCCACCATCGCGCCGGAAGGCAATGGCAAATGGACGGTTTACGCCGGCGGTTATTCCGACATGCTGGCGCAGCGCAAGGCTGCGCTTGCGGAAGGCAAGGCCGCTGCCCGCGATGCACCGCCGAAATTGCCGCCGAAGCCGGGCGAAAGCCCGCCGAATTCCAAGCCGAACACCCGCCTGTCCTACAATCAGAAATTCGCCCTCGAAACGCTGCCCGGCAAGATCGAAGACGCCACCAAAAAGGCCGCACTGCTGGAAGCCAAACTGTCGGATGCCACGCTGTTTGCCAAAGATCCGGTGACATTCAACAAAATCGTCGCCGATTTGGATGTCCTGCGCCAGCGCGTTGCCAAGATGGAAGACGAATGGCTGGAGCTGGAGATGCTGAAGGCGGAGATGGAGGGCGCCTGACGCCATCTACGGCGCCGGTCCAGCACGCACAGACAAGTGCAGACTATATGGCATAATCGTTAGAATTCTAATTTGGCGTTTCAGTCCGCTTAAATCTTCATCCGTTATCCATGATTGCCTGGCACGGCTTGAACTTTTGGAAAGCGCAACAGATTGACCAACTTCTGGAACAATGAATCAGGCAATTTCGCCGTGACTGCGGCCTTGCTGGCAATGCCGCTGGTGGCCGCGTCCGGCATGGCAATTGACATGACCGCGACAACCAGTGCCAAGCGGGCAAACCAGGACGCGCTGGATGCTGCTGTGCTTGCGGCAGTCAGGGCGCCGGATTCGGCGACGGCGAAGGAGCTTCTGGCCAAGGCCTATCAGGTCAATGGCGGTTCGGGAGAACTGGTCGACATTGTCTTCACCAATACCTCAAACGAGCGCGCCATCAAAGCTGGCAGCAGCTACGTGAAGAAGAACAACTTCGGCGGGCTGCTTGGTCAGCCGCAGACCACGGTTGAAGTCAAGGCCAAGGCAGTTGCCAAACCGGCGCTGTTTGAAATGCGCATCAAACCCAAATATGCGAAGGGCACCTATAGAAAGACCATGCGGCTGATCGACGTTCCTGCGAGCGCCTCTCCCATCGAAGTCGCCATGGTCAAGTATGACACGTCCGGCACCGTCGGGACCGGCACAATGTCGATGACGCCGGATACCAGCAGTTTTTTGAGCGTCACCAACCCTGCCAGCCTCTATTTCACGATGGAGATCGACCCGACCTCCGAATATATCTACGCCGATACCAAACTGAACTTTGCGACGAATGATCCGGCGACGTCATTCCATCTTTTTGTCGATGGAAAGCAACTGCCAGGCGGCGTCGCGGTCAACATTGCCGACTATGTTCCCTGTGGCGCGACGGCCCTTTTCGAATGGGAGGACGGCGGCAATTTCAGCGCCCAGGATTTCGGTTTTGAAGTCACCGGTAAATGCAAAGTGGATGGCGGCAGCCCGGTCGCGATGGTGGAGTAAAGAGCCAGCAATCGTCCGCAGCGCCGTTCAAACTCACAGCAGTGCCTTCATCTCGTCCGTCAGCTCAGGCTGCTGAAATATGTGCCCGGTCACGCCCATCACTTCCTGCGGCGTGACGAGACCCTCCTTGTTGCGGATCATCGTCTTGAACAGTGCGCGGGCGCAAAGCTTGCCACCGGACAGAAACTGCTGCTCGACAAACACCCAGCGGTCATCCCAGCCGACAATCTGCGTCGTCATCTCATACTTCTGGAAGACGGTCAGCGGGCGGCGGTAGTCCGTCTTGGCGCTGCCGACCAGCGGATACCAGCCGCGCGCCCGCGCAATGCCCCAGAAGCCGAGCCGTACCATCAGATCCAGCCGGCCAAGGTCCATGATCGACAGAAACCGGCCATTGTTCATGTGCATCTGCACATCAAGATCATTGGGCAAAACGCGCATCGTTTTGGTGGCGAGGTCGAGCGGGTTGAGCCGGGAGGCACGGGTGGCGAAAAATATCGTCAGGAACATGCGGAAAATGAGGTTCATCTCGGGCTCCAAAGCGATGCACAGTCGGCATTTAGCGCACCGCCGCCGGATTGGCCAATGCGAACGCTGAAATCCGTCAATTCCGGCAAAATATGGCAATATTGCTGACCAAATTAACGAATGGAACGGGCTGGGAACGAATCAGCGACGAATCACTGACTTGCGTAGATTCAGGTTTCGTTCACGGCTAGATGTTGTGCCCTGAAACGTCGGCCTTGCCACATGCTGAATCGGCGCAGCCAGCTTTGAAGCCGTTTCCCCGACAGTTGTTAACCTATGCGCCCGGTGCTGGAAAGTTTCTTCACATCTGCCCGCAACACATTGAAAAAATTAACACATTGGCAACAAAGTTTGTCTTGCGGTTAACGACCGATAGCGCATTTTTCCCGTCGGCTTTAACAATCAGCCCATAGCAGGAACGAATCAGCGACGAATCAGACTTGGGCAGGTGTTGGCAGTTCGTTCGCACAAGATATTGTGTGCAGGCACTGACATGGGCACCAGTGCGCAAGCGGATTTTCGCCAATCTGGCGAGTTGGCGGCAGCGTGGGTTAACGGGCATTGCCGAACTGCATCACTATGAGACAGTTGAACGTGCTGAGGCTGCGTCGATCAGCGCCCGGAAATTCCATCTGGCTGTATGACAGCGCTGCCACAGGTCACCGTGTTCACGCGTTGCCCCCGGATTGCGAATGCGCGTGTGCGGACGCAAGCGCGGGAACATCTTTGCGCCAGCCTCTGGATCGCCCGACGGCACGGCATGGCTGCAGCGGCGGCGGTCAACATTCCGGCTGAGACAAGTCATGTGAACGGTTGACAATCCTTCAAAACGTGCATAAACGTGCATAAACACGATAAAACACGCAGTCTCATGCAAATTGCCCCTGCCCTTCTGCTCGATGAGCGTCAAGCCGAAATCCGCCGCCGCCTTGCGTCTTCCGACCGGGTGATCGCGGGTGACCTCGCGTTGGAGTTCCAGGTTTCGGAGGACACGATCCGCCGGGACTTGCGCGAACTGGCAGCAGCCGGGCAGTGCATCCGGGTTTATGGCGGCGCGCTGCCGGTTCCTGCGCCTGACCTTTCCCTGAACGAGCGCTACGGCATCGGCACAGAGCGCAAGCGCCACCTCGCGCGGGCGATGGCTGCGTTTGCACAGCGGGGCATGACAATTTTTCTGGATGCAGGTTCGACCAATCTTGCAGCAGCCCACATGCTGCCGGAAGACCTTGATCTTACAGTCGTCACCCACGCGCCGCACATTGCGGCGGCCGTGCTCGACCGGCCAGGTCTTCGCCTGTTCATGATTGGCGGCAAGGTGGATACAAAGACCGGCGCCGCGACGGGCGCACAAGGCATGCGCGAGCTGGAACAGTTGCGCCCGGACATCGCCTTCATCGGCGCCTGCGCCGTTTCCGGCGTAACGGGCGTGACGGCATTTGATGCCGAAGACGCCGAATTTAAGCGCCTGCTCACACGACAATCGCGCGTCAGCCTGGTTGGCGCAGTCAATGAAAAGATCGGCACTGCCGCGCCCTATCCCGTTTTCCCTCTCAGTGCGTTCGACCACATTGTGATCGAGAAAGATCTCGATCCGGCCAAACGTGCCTCCCTTGCCATTTCGCCACCGGTGCTTGTCAGCGCCTGAAAGGACTTTCATGTCAGCCATTGCAATATCAGACAGCCAAGCAGCCGCGCGCGGGCGATGGGCGGTCGCGGCGATGTTTCTGGTCAACGGCTTCATCATCGGCTCGTGGGCGCCACAGATACCGCTGATGCTGCCGCGCCATTCGATCACCGAGTTCACGCTTGGCCTGCTCATTCTGGCGTTTGGTCTCGGCGCTGTCACGGCAATGGTGTGGACAGGCCGACTGATCAACCATTATGGCTCGCGCACCGTCACATGCACATTCGCCATCATCGCCTCGTTCGGTCTGGCGGCCATTGTGCTGTCGCCATCCATTGCGCTGGCGGCCATTGCGCTGTTCTTCACCGGCGCTTGCGGCGGGTCCATGGATGTGGCGATGAACGCCAATGCCGTTGAGGTCGAGCGGCGGCTAGACAAGGCGATCATGTCCGCGTCGCACGGTTTCTGGTCGCTCGGCGGCTTTATTGGCGGCGGCATCGGCGGGCCGGTGATTCAAAGGCTTGGCGCGGAAGGCCACGCACTTTTTGCCAGCGCGGCATCCTTGTTGATTGTCCTCATCGCCATGCAATATCTCATCAGCGAGCCGGTGCACCACGAGGACAGCGGTCCCAAGCCGAAGTATGAATGGCCAAAGGCGCCCATCGTCTACATTCTTGGCTTGATGGCGCTGTTCTGCATGGTGCCCGAAGGTGCGGTTCTGGATTGGGCAGCGCTCTACCTGTCCAAAGAGCTGGGGTCATCCTTATCCGTGTCGGGTCTCGCCTTTGCGTTCTTTGCCGGGACAATGGCAATCATGCGATTTGCGGGCGATGGCGTGCGCAACCGTTTCGGCGCGGTCGCGACCATGCGCTGGTCCGCCTTCATCGCGGCAGCGGGGATCTTGGCTGGCGGTCTGGCGCCGACCGACTGGTTCGCCATTGCGGCCTTCGCTGTCGCCGGACTTGGCATTGCCAACACTGTGCCAATCGCCTTTTCCGCTGCCGGAAACTTGGCCGGATTTTCTGCTGGCGCGGCAATTTCGGTCGTCACGATGATGGGCTATTCCGGCATCCTGATCGCCCCGTCGGCAATCGGCTTTGTCGCCGAGCATATCGGCTTCCGTATCACCTACGTCGTGCTGGCCGGGGCGTTGGTTGCCGTTGGCCTTGCGGCCTCTCAGGTGGCCTCCGCCGACCGTGCAAAATCCGACAGCGCAGCATAGAGGAAATCGGCGGTGCGGCGGATGCGCGGTGAAGTGCGCACATCCTTGTGCATTGTCAGCCACATCGGCAAGACGGGCAGCGGCAGCTCAGGCAGGAAGCTGCGAAGCGAAGGCTCGCGGTCAATCAAAGGCAGCTGGGCAAGACCAATGCCCATGCCAGCCAACACCGCATGCCACATGATGACCTGACTGTCGGTGCGGAAGCGGAAGGCGTGACGATCGACCTTGGCGCCGAGTGCATTGAAGCCCTTGATCATCACGTCCTCGCGGTCCTGCCCGATCATCACATGGTTCATGAGGTCGAACATGTCCGCAGGCGTGCCATGCCGCGCCAGGTAGCTCTCGCTGGCGCACATCGCCAGCGGAATGTCGGCGATCTTGCGCGCCACCAACTCCTCCTGGCTTGGCGTCACCATCCGGATGGCAATGTCCGCGTCGCGGCGCAGCAGATTGTCGAGCGCATTGGTGCCGACGAGCTCGATCTCGATGCCGGGCTCTTCAACGGAAAACCGCGCCAGCATCTGCGGCAAAACCAGCGTCGCCATCACCTCGCTGGCGGAAATCCGCACGGTGCCACTGAGCCCCTCTTCCGCGCCCGCCGCCTGCAAGGAAAATCTGTCCACACCTTCGCGGACGTTCAGGGCATGAGTGAGCAGCGTTGCGCCGGTGTCTGTCAGTTCGTAGCCGCCCAGCCCGCGCCGGAAGAGCGTGACGCCAAGGTCGCGCTCCAGTTCTGACACATGGCGGCCGATGGTCGGCTGGCTTGTGCCAATCTTCCGCGCCGCAGCCGACAGGCTGCCGGCTTCGGCCACGGCAACAAAGGAGCGCAGCAGGTTCCAGTCAAAATCGCTCATGGCATGCCCTATTCAATTATGAATAGTAAAACATCAAAATCAGGTAATTTCAATAAAAATTCGTTTGGCTACGATGGCCTCATCAACAAGGAGCAAACACCATGACCACCATCGCAGTTCTGGGCGCCAATGGCCGCCTGTCCCGCACCGTCGCCAAAGCCTTCCTTCACGCGGGCTATGACGTCATCGCTGTCACCCGGTCCGGCAAACCATTGCCGGAACTTGCCGGAGCCCGCTTTGCCGCCGCGGACGCGTCGAACGCACACGAACTTATCCGGGCCACCCAAGGCGCCGACATCATCTTCAACGGTTTGAACCCGCTCTATACCGAGTGGGAGGAGAAGGTGCTGCCGATGGCGCGCAATGTGATGGAGGCTTGCCGGGCGCAGAACGCGCTGCATCTGTTTTCCGGCAATGTCTATGGCTACGGCTCGCCCATGCCGCTGGAACTCACCGAAGCCACGCCGATGCGCCCATCTACCGAAAAGGGCCGCATCCGCGTTGAAATGAAGCGCATCTTCCGTGAAGAGTCGGAACGTCCCGGCGGCGTGCAGACCATTGTTCTGCGGGCAGGCGACTATTTCGGCGGCACCGGCACACAGTCATTCTTTGATCTCGTTTCAGTATCCAAGCTTTCCAAAGGCGTATTCACCGCCTGCGGCCCCGAAAACCTGATCCATGAATGGGCCTATCTCCCGGATTTTGCCGAAGCTTTTGTCAAGCTGGCGGCCGTGCGCGGTCAGTTGAAGCCGTTCGAGAATCTGAACTTCCCGGGCCATGCCATCACTGAGCTGCAATTGAAGGCAGCAGTCGAGAAGGCCGTCGGCAAGCCGCTGAAGCTCTCGCATCTGCCATGGTGGGCGCTCAGGTTTGTAGGCGTTTTTCAGCCGATGGTGCGCGAACTTGTGAAAATGTCTTACCTGCGCTTCCAGCCGCACCGGCTGGTATCCGCGCGGCTGGGGAGCCTGATCGGCGAAATTCCGCATACGCCGCTGGATGCGGCAGTGAAACAAGCCCTGATAGATCAGGGCCTGCTCGAAGGGGAAATGCGCAAGGCCGCGTAAAGCCTATTCGGCAGGAGAAGGCATTGCGCCAATGTCCGGTTCCGCTGCGCGCTTCGGCTTGCGGCGGAACAGGCGCTTGACACGGTTGATGATGCCGTCTTCCGGCGTCGCGCGGGTAAAGACCATCAGCGCCGACGGCGTGACAATCAGCGTCAGAACGGTCGAGAAAGCGAGGCCGAAGACGATGGCGCTGGACAGCGAAATCCACCACTGCGTCGAAGGCGCGCCAATGGTTGTGTCGTGCGACATGATTTCGAGGTTGACACCAAAGGCAATCGGCAAGACGCCGAGAATGGCGGTTGCTGCCGTCAGCACAACCGGCCGGGCACGCTCGCGGCAGGTTTGCAAGACTGCCTCAAGCTTGTCCATGCCTTCATGCCGCAGCGTATCGTAGGTGTCGATCAACACGATGTTGTTGTTCACCACGACACCCGCCAGCGCGATGACGCCGATGCCGGACATGACGATGCCGAAGGGCTGGCCGGTGATCATCAGGCCGAGGAACACACCGATGGTCGACATGACGACAGCCGACAGGACGAGCCAGACGCTGGTGAACTTGTTGAACTGCGCCAGAAGCACCACAAAGATCAGGAAGATCGCCGCGCCAAACGCCTTGCCGAGGAAGGCGGAAGCATCGGCGCTTTCCTTGTCCGAGCCGACCATTTCCCAGCCGATGCTGCCGAAATCCTGGGCGGCCATCAGCTTGGCGACGCGCTCCTGCACCACGGCTGCCTGCACGCCTTCCTTGACGTTGGCCTGCACGGTGATCGTCCGCTCGCCGTCGATGCGGTTGAGCGTGCCGACCGACGGGGCAGGTTCGCGGGTGACGAAGTTGGAAATCGGCACCGATCCGAACGCCGTCTCGACACGCAGCTGGTCGAGCGTCGCCAGCGTGCGGCGGTCTTCAGGCAGGCGCAGCCGGATATCGACCGCGTCATCGGCGCCGGCCGGCCGGTAGTCGGACAGTTTCAGGCCGGAGGTGACCAATTGCACGACGGTCCCGACAGAGCCCGGCCCGATGCCGTATTTGGCAGCTTCCGTGCGGTTGACCTTCAGCTCCCAGTCAATGCCGGGAATCGGCAGGCCGTCGGCAATGTCGAGAATTTCCGGATCGGCCTTCAAGAGCGAGACGACCTTGCGTGCGGCGTCCTCAATGCCCGCCGGATCTGCGGCAGACAGGCGGACCTGAATGGCTTTGCCGGTCGGCGGGCCAGCGGCTGGCACCGACACTTCAATGTCAACGCCCGGAATCCCGGCCATGGCAACACGAAGATCGGCAAGAATGTCGAGCGCGGGTTTGCGTTCGCGCCAGTTGATGAACTCGTACTGGATGACGCCGACCACGTCCGGGGCGATTTCATTGCCTTGACTGCCGCCTGCGCCAACGCGGGTGTAGACGGATTTGATGCCCGGCCAGCCAAGGATGCGCTCTTCAGCAATGCGGGTGAGGGAATCCTTTTCTTCCAGTGACATGTTGCCGCGCGCGTGGACATAGAGAAGACCGTAGTCGGGCTCGACGTTCGGGAAGAACTCGACGCCTTTGCCAATCTTGCCATAGGTGTAGGGCACGGCAACCAGCAGAGCGACCGCAAGCAGCAGCACAATTTTCGGGAAACGAATCGCTGTCTTGACCACGGCCATATACCAGCCGTCGCGGTTCTCTTCGATATGGTCCGGCTTCTTGGCAAACATCGCGCCAAGCGTCGGCGTGAACACCAGCGCATACAAAAGCGACGCCGACAGCGTGGCAATCAGCGTGATCGGCATGTATTTCATGAATTCGCCGACAATGCCGGGCCAGAACAAGAGCGGCGAGAAAGCGGCGATGCGGGTCATGGTTGCGGCCAGAACCGGGCCGGTCATCTTCTTGGCGGCCATCGAATAGGCTTCGACCCTGTCCATGCCCTCGGACATGCGCCGCTCGGCAAACTCGGTGACGATGATCGCATCGTCCACCAGCATGCCGACCGCAAGAATCAGCGAGAACAGCACGACAAGGTTCACCGTGTGCCCTGCCATCGACAGGAACAGAATGCCCATCAGGAACGAGACCGGGATCGCAAAGCCGATGAACAGCGAAGCACGACCGGACAGGGCATAGAGAATGACGATGAACACCAGAATGACAGCGGTCAGCACCGAGTTCTGCAGATCGTTGAGCAGCTGGCGGATGGTCTCGGATTTGTCCTGGCTGAATGTGATTTCGCCGCCTTGCGGCATTTTCGGCTTGAACTCGTCGGCAACCTTCTTCACGCCGTCGACCGTGTTGATGAGATTTGCCCCGGTGCGCTTGGACACTTCGATGGCAATGGCCGGTTTGCCGTTCAGGCGGGTAATAGACTCGGCGTCCTTGTGCGAGGCTCTGATGGTCGCAAGGTCGCGGGCCCGCACCACCGCATCGGCGTTGGCCACAATCGGCAGGTTGGCGACGTCTTCCGGCGTTTCGATCAAGGAAGGCACCTTGACGGCATACTTGCCTTCCGTGCCTTCCAGCGCGCCGGCAGCAACAAGGCTGTTGGAGCCTGCAACACCGCCAATAAGCTGGTCGAGTTTGAGACCGTAGGAAGACAGTTTCACCGGATCGATGATCACTTCAACAAGATCATCGCGCGCACCCTGCAACTTTGCTTCGAGCACGCCATCGACTTCCTCGATGCGTTTCTTCAATTCGCGGGCAGCATCCACGAGCACCCGCTCAGAGGCGTCGCCTGAAAGCGTGACAACAAGGACGGGAAATTCCGACAGGTTGACTTCAAAAATGCCCGGCTCGTCCGCGCCTTGTGGCAAGTCGCGCTTGGCGTCAGACACCTTGGAGCGCACGTCATCGAGAGCCTTGCCGAGATCGGCGCCGGCGTTGAATTCCATCAGCACATTGCCGCCGCCCTGATAGGCGGTGGAGCGCATTTCCTTGACATCCTTGATGCTTTTCAGCGCCGTTTCCATGGGCCTGAGCAGCAGTCGCTCTGCGTCCTCCGGCGAGATACCCTGATAGGGCAGCGACACGTAGATGATCGGAATCTGGATGTCCGGCTCCGCCTCTTTCGGGATCGACTGGTAAGCCAGCCCGCCCGAAATCAGGAAGAACAGCAGGATCGAGATCGTCAGCCGCGAATTGCGGATCGCAAGATCAATGATATGGCTCATGGCGTCTTGCCTTTCCGCTTACTGGAGTTCGGAGGCGAACTGGGCCGCGAGTTTCTTGAGCGTTGCCGCATCCGGCTCCACGACCGTCACCACTTCGCCATCGACAACGAAATCCTGACCGGAAATGATGATCTTGGTTCCCTCCGGCACTCCGGTCAGGACAATGGCGTCGGTCGCGTCGTCGATCAGGTCAACCGGCAAAAACAGCACCTTGCTGTCCTTGTCCACGGCGCGAACACCAAGGGCGCCGTCCTGATTCAAGGTCACAGCGGAGCGCGGCAGTTTGATTGCCTTGACCGGATCGGATTTCAGATTGATTTCCGCTGTCATGCCCGCCGGGATGTGGCCGTCCTTGTTTTTGATGGCGACTTCAATCCGGTAGGTGCGCGTTGCGGCACTGGCTTCACGGCTGATGTAGCGGACAGTGCCCTCTTCGGTGGAACCGTTGACCAGACGGATGCTGGCCGGGCTGCCGATCTTGATGGACGACAAATTGCGTTCTGAAATCTCGCCGACGGCGACAATCGGATCAAGCGCGATCACGGTTGCGACCGCGCCGCCCTGGCTCACGGCGGAGCCGTTCTCGACGGAAATCTTGTCAATGATGCCGTCAAACGGGGCGATCACCTGCGTCCGTTCAAGCTCAGCCTTGGCTGCCTCATACTGCGACTGCGCGCCCTGGAGATCAGCACGCACCTGATCCAACTGCAGCTTGGCCACATTTCCGCGTTTGGCCAGCGCCTCGGTTGCTTCGGCTTGTGCACTCTTCTGCTTGACGACTTGCGCAGCCGCATCGACAGCAATCTTCTTTTCCATCGAATCCATCGACAAAATGACGTCGCCCGCCTTCACGGCATCGCCTTGCTTGAAGGCAAGCATCGAGATGGTTCCGGCTGCACGCGTGGCCAGTTCCGCGCGCTTGTCGGCGGCAGTCTGGCCTGAAATGCGGATCGTCAGGCGATGGTCAATGAAGGGCACGGCCACCGCCGAAACCGTACGCGGCGGCTTGACCGTATCGGCGGGCTTGGCTTCCGGCTTTTTCTCGGTGGTCTCCTGAGCGGCGCTGCCGACAGATGAGAACTCGCCCGTCAGAACCCAGGCAGCCGCTCCGGCCAGAACGAGGACAGAAGCAAATTTGTGAAAACGAAAACGTGCCATTGGGTATCCGGACTTTTGATTGGTTTAATTGTGACGGGTATGCGGCGGCATTTGGGGAATCATGGTGTCGATTGCAACCCGTGTCTAAACCGCTCTACGCAGTCTCCTGACACGAGGATATCTAACGCATTCTTCGCACTTGCGAAAGGAAATTTATTGGGCGGGGCATGGCGCGCCCGCTTCTGCCCACCGCGTCAAAGCATCAAAGGTTTCCTGTGCCGAGCCGGGAGCCGGTTCACGGCCTTCGCCAGGCTTCCATCCCCACGCGACCAACGGATCCTTCAGCACATGGTCGGCGACATCGCTCAAAGTCCGATCACCGTTGCGCGCCGGATCCTTGATCTGCGCGCAGATTTGCGCTGAACTTTGCCCGAACCAGACCATCTCAACGGGAGCCAAGTGCCAGTTGGCCGCGCCGGGAGGCATGCCTTCGCGGGTGCCATTGGCCTCACCGTGGCAGGTCGTGCAACGAAGACCGGGGTTGCCAAAGCCCGATCCATCGGTGCCTCGCTGGACGTTCATGCCATGAAATTTGGCCGCCCCGGTGTGCTTGTCCACCCAGCGCGGGTGATCGTCGGCCGTATGGCAGTTGGCGCAGCGCGGGTGCGAAAAGACGGCATGAACCTTGTCCCAGTCGGCGAGCGGATCGGCCGATGACGGCATTGGTGCAAACGCAAAGAATGCGAAAAGCAGCGCGGAGAGTGTTTTCATGCGAATTTGACCTCCTTGGACAGGGGCAGCGAACGGATGCGCTTGCCGGTCAGCGCAAATATCGCATTGGCAAGCGCGGGCGCTGCAGGCGGTGTGCCGCCTTCGCCGATGCCGCCCATCTCCTCGGCGTTTTCCAGCACTTCGACATGAAACACTGGCGCCTGATAGATCCGCATCGGCTCATAGTCCGGGAAGCTCGATTGCTCGACCATGCCATCGCTGAAGGTGATCTCCTGACCCATCGCGGCGGAGAGACCAAAAATGGCGCCGGAAATCACCTGCGCCTTGATGTTGTCCGGGTCGAGCGCAATGCCCACATCAGCAGCCGCCCAGACGTTGGTGATCCTGATGCCGTCAGCGGTATCCGTGACCTCCACCACTTCGGCGACCCAGCCTCCGAAGGACAGGCAAAATGCGATGCCCTTGGCGTGGCCGGGCCTGTCCTTGCCCCACCCTGACATTGTCATCACGGTCTCGACCGCCTTGGCGGCTGCAGGATGCTCCGCCATCAGCTTGAGGCGCATTTCAGCCGGGTCGATTTTCGCCGCAACGGCCATTTCATCCATGAAGCTTTCATGGAAAAACGCGTTCTGCGAATTGCCCACCGAGCGCCAGAAACTGACTGGCACCATCAGGTCGACGTCGATGCCGCGCACATTCTGGTTTGCAATGCCATAGGGCTGGTTGAACGCGCCATCGGTGATCGACTTGTCGGGACCTAGCGGCGCATTGGCCATTGACGGCATGTTGCGGCGCACCACGGAACGCATGACCGACGGCGAAGCGCTGGCAGCGTCAAGCGCTGTCGGCAGACCATCCGCGTCAAGCCGCGCCTTGAATTTTGCCATGGCGGCCGGGCGGTAAAGGTCGTGCTTCATGTCTTCTTCGCGCGTCCACGTGACCTTGACCGGCTTGCCATCCGCTGCCATGGCGAGAAGCGTTGCATAGCCGGAAAAGTCCATCTCGCCGCGCCGCCCGAAACCGCCGCCCATCATCGTCGTGTGGACGGTGATGTTCTCCTGATCGAGACCCGTCATGTTGGAGCAGACAAAGCGCGTGATTGTCGGACCCTGGTTTGGCGACCAGAGCTCAAGCTTGCCGTCCTTGAATTGCGCTGTGGCATTCATCGGCTCCATGGTGGCATGGGCAAGGAACGGCACCGAATATATCGCCTCGACGAGCCTGTCCTGCGGCGCGTCGGCGAACTCGACGCTGACATCGCCAATCTCGCGCAAAGCCGTGCCGCCGCCTGCGTTCAGTGCGGTTTCGATGACGCCCATGATGCCTGCCGTGTCGGCAGGGTAAGGCGCTTCACCCCATTCCACAGTGATCGCATCCGCCGCCTGAAACGCCGTCCAGGTGTTGTCAGCGATGACGCCGAGTCCATGGCCGAACTGGCAGTCGATCTCGACCACCTTGATGACGCCCGGCATCGCCTGCGCAGCGGCGGCGTCAAAGCTCTTCATCCGCCCGCCAAGGCGCGGGTTCATTTTGACCGTGCCATAGACCATGTCCGGCAGGCTCACATCAATGCCGAACACCGGCGCGCCGGTGACCTTGGCGCGCATGTCCACGCGCGGCTGCGATTTGCCGAGCAGTTTCCAGTCCTTGCGGTCCTTGAGTTTGATGTCTGACGGCGGATCGATGGCTGCCGCCTTCAGTGCCAATTCGCCATAGGTCAGGCTCTTGGCCGAAGCGGGGTCCAAGATTGCGCCGCGCTCGGCTTTGAGCATCGCCACATCCACGCCCAATTCCTTGGCGGCAGCGCTTTTCAGCATCTCGCGCGCCAGCGCTCCGGCATGGCGCATCTTCTGGAAAGCGTCGATCGTGGACGTCGAGCCGCCGGTGATCTGCAGCGCGACGATCTTGCCCATTGCGCCCATGACAGAGCGGAGACTGTCCTTCATCATCGAATGCTCAAACGGCGCAAATGGTGCGTTCTCGGAAAGCACGGCGCTGTTGTAGTAAGCGCCCGACGCCGGGCCATGCTCGACGGTCACTTGGTCAAGTCCGACCTCAAGCTCTTCGGCCACCAGCGCTGCCAGCGTCGTCATGATGCCTTGGCCCATTTCGGCGCGCGGCGCGATGATAGTGATCTTGCCGTCTGAAGCGATCTTCACATACGGGTTGAACGTGGCCTCGCCTTCGGCCAGACCCTCTTTCAACGGGTTCTTTACCGGCTTTTTGAATTGGTAGTAGCCAAACGCGACACCACCGGCGATGGCGGCTGCACCAACCAGGAATGTCCGCCGCGCGATTTTTGCAATGCGTCCCATGGCTTTTAGACTCCTGCGCCAGCGGCGCGGTGGATGGCGGCGCGGATTTTAGGGTAAGTGCCGCAGCGGCAGAGGTTGCCACCCATGGCCTGATCGATTTCAGTGTCAGTCGGGTTGGGGATTTCGGTGAGCAGCGCCACCGCGCTCATAATCTGGCCGGACTGGCAGTAACCGCACTGCGCCACCTGCTCGTCAAACCATGCCTGCTGCACCGGGTGCAGTTTGCCGTCTTTCTCGAGGCCGTCGATGGTGATGACCGGCCCGGTGACAGCGCTTACAGGCGTGACGCAGGAGCGGACGGGATTGCCGTCGATCAGCACCGTGCATGAGCCGCAGGATGCGACACCACAGCCGAATTTCGGTCCTTTGATGTCAAGCGCATCGCGCAGCGCCCACAGGAGCGGCATGTCTTCGGGCACATTCAGCTCCCGTTCCGCGCCATTCACATTCAGTTTCATGTGGATTCTCCAATAGGATCAATTTGCTGACATATTGACAATATGCAAAAAAATGTCATAACGTCAAGACATGGAATCCAATGCTTCCAACACCAGCGCCAGTCCACAGGACGAGAAGCGCAAGCGCATTCTCGAGTCTGCGTTCGAGGTCGCACTCCGCTATGGCTATCAGCGCATGACCATGGACGATGTCGCCAAGGCCAGCGGCATGTCGCGCCCGGCGCTCTATTTGCAGTTCAGGAACAAGGGCGAAATCTTCAGCGCCATCGCATCAGAAATGATGGGCCGTGCGCTGGTGGGCGCGAGGGCGGCGCTGGATGGTCCGGGACCGATTGAAGACAGGCTGTTTGCCGCGATCAAGACAGGGATACTCGATCCCGTCGAGTTCCTGCATTCCACTGCGCATGGTGCAGAGCTGATGGACATGAAGCATCAGCTGGCAGGCGACGCGATGGTGAGCTGGCATGCGAAGAAGCTTGCCATGGTCGCAGATGCTCTTGAGGCTTCGGGGGTTACTGCTGCAAAACATCTGACGGGCATGCAGCTTGCGCAAATCCTGCTCGACGGCATGGACGGCCTCAAGATGCGGGCCAAGACCTCGCTGGAGCGGCATGACGGCGCGAAGGCGCTGGTCAAGCT
>JANPGC010000010.1:0-1681 GCA_031423755.1 Phyllobacteriaceae bacterium
GTAGGTCGGCAGGGTGATGAGGTGGTGGAAAATGCCGGCTCTTGCGGCAGCATCGCGCTGGAAGGTGCGGATGCGCTCGTCGGCGATGTTGCCGAGTTCGGTGCCGTCATAATCGACGCTCATCAGCTTGGCGCGGTCATATTTTGACACGTCCTTGCCTTCGGCTTGCATGGCATCAAACACCTGCTGGCGGAAATTCAGCGTCCAGTTGAAGGACGGCGAATTGTTGTAGACCAGCTTGGCGTTGGGGATGACCTTGCGGATTTCATCGACCATGCCGGCGATCTGCGCGATGTGCGGCTTTTCGGTTTCGATCCACAAGAGGTCCGCGCCGTTCTGCAGCGAGGTGATCGAGTCGAGCACGCAGCGGGCTTCGCCGGTGCCGGAGCGGAACTGGTAGAGGTTTGACGGAAGGCGCTTGGGGCGCAGGAGCTTGCCGTCGCGCTTGATAACGACATCGGAGGACTGCAGCTGATCGGCGGTGATTTCCTCGCAATCGAGGAAGGCGTTGTACTGGTCGCCGAGATCGCCGGGTTCCTTCGAGTAGGCGAGCTGCTGGGTGAGGCCTGCGCCGAGGCTATCGGTGCGGGTGACGATGATTCCGTCTTCGACGCCGAGTTCAAGGAAGGCGTAGCGGCAGGCGCGGACTTTGGCGAGGAACACTTCGTGCGGCACTGTGACCTTGCCGTCCTGATGGCCGCACTGCTTTTCGTCCGACACCTGGTTTTCGATCTGCAGCGCGCAGGCGCCGGCTTCGATCATCTTCTTGGCCAAGAGGTATGTGGCTTCCGCATTGCCGAAACCGGCGTCGATGTCGGCGATGATCGGCACGATGTGGGTCTCGTAGGTGTCGATCTTGTGCTGGAGTTCCTTGCCTTTGACCTCGTTGCCAGCCTCGCGGGCGGCATCGAGATCGCGGAACAGAATGTTGAGTTCACGCGAGTCGGCCTGGCGCAGGAATGTGTACAGCTCTTCGATCAGCGCGGGGACGGAGGTCTTTTCGTGCATGGATTGATCGGGCAGGGGCCCGAATTCGGAGCGGAGCGCGGCGATCATCCAGCCGGAGAGGTAAAGGTAGCGGCCCTTGGTGGTGCCGAAATGCTTCTTGATCGAGATCATCTTCTGCTGGCCGATAAAGCCATGCCAGCAGCCGAGCGACTGCGTGTAATTGGCCGGGTCCTTGTCATAGGCGGCCATGTCCTTGCGCATGATGGCGGCGGTGTATCTGGCGATGTCCAGCCCGGTGCGAAACCGGTTCTGCGCCCGCATCCGGGCCACGGCTTCCGGATCAATGCCGTCCCATGTGCCGTGATAGGACTTGATAAGCGCGGCGGTGGATTGGATGTCGGTCGAGTAGGTCATCGGGAGGCCCTTCATACTTTGGTATTGTAAATTCTGTCATTTCGCAGTTGCGAGAGTGACTGGGTTCGTGGGCTCGGGTTTGTCATGAATTGACCGGGTAGTCATGGAAATGCGGGCGTTTGGCGCGGGAATTCGTGTGGGAATGTTGCAGCGCGTCAAAGATGGGGTGTAAATTTGTAAAGAATTTACAAAGGCGGATTTTCCCCTCCCCCTTGTGGGGAGGGGCAGGGGTGGGGGTCGCGAGCGAAGCGAGCCACTCAAAAACCACCGATTACGAGTTGTTCCTCACGCAGATTTTTTGCCAAGCGCGGCGCAGGAG
>JANPGC010000011.1:0-2989 GCA_031423755.1 Phyllobacteriaceae bacterium
GTCAGGCCGACAAACTGCGGCAGGATCGTGGAGCGACGGCTCCAGATCTTGATGACCTCACTGCGCCCACCGCCACGGACCTTCTCAGCTTTCTTGAGAAGATAGCCGTCGACGAACGGACCTTTCCAGATAGAACGAGCCACTTTAGACTTCCTCTCTCAAAATTAACGCTTGTGCCGCGAACGCATGATGAACTTATCCGTAGACTTGTTCGAACGCGTCTTTTTACCCTTGGTCGGCTTGCCCCATGGCGTGACCGGATGACGGCCGCCAGAGGTACGGCCTTCACCACCGCCATGCGGATGGTCAACCGGGTTCATCGCAACACCGCGAACGCCAGGGCGCTTGCCGAGCCATACATTACGTCCAGCCTTGCCGATTGAACGGTTCGAGTGGTCCGGATTGGACACTGCACCGACCGTCGCAAAGCAGGTGCCGAGCACCAGACGCTGCTCACCCGAATTCAGGCGAAGGATGACCATGCCTTGGTCACGGCCGACAACCTGAGCGTAGGAGCCGGCGGAGCGGGCAACCTGACCGCCCTTCTCTGGCTTCAACTCGACGTTATGGACAATCGTTCCCACCGGGATCGACTGAAGCTGCATCGCATTGCCCGGCTTCACGTCAGCCGACACCGACGAAATCACGCTGTCGCCAACGGCAAGCCGCTGCGGCGCAATGATGTAGGACAAGACGCCATCGGCATATTTGATGAGCGCGATGAACGCCGAACGGTTCGGATCATATTCCAAACGCTCGACAACCGCTGCCACATCCATCTTGCGGCGCTTGAAGTCCACCAGACGGTAGGTCTGCTTGTGACCGCCACCCTGATAACGGGCAGTGATGCGACCGGTGTTGTTGCGCCCGCCCTTTGAGCTCTTGCCTTCCGTCAGTGCCTTGACCGGCTTGCCCTTGTAGAGCTCGGAACGGTCCACAAGCACCAACTGACGCTGGCCCGGGGTTGTTGGCTTGTACTTTTTAAGTGCCATTTTTCTGTCCTCAGCCCCTTAGAGACCAGTCGAGACGTCGATCGACTGGCCTTCAGCCAGCGTCACAATCGCCTTCTTGACGTCGCTCTGGCGACCAACGGTGCCACGGAAGCGCTTTGTCTTGCCCTTGCGGACAAGCGTGTTCACCGCAGTGACCTTCACGCCAAACAGCGCTTCAACCGCAGCCTTGATTTCCGGCTTGGTCGCCTTGGGGGCAACCTTGAAAACAACCTGGTTATGATCTGAAACCAGTGTTGATTTTTCCGTGATCACCGGAGCGACGATCACGTCATAGTGGCGAAGATCAGTCATTTGAACCGCTCCTCAAGGGCTTCGACAGCGGCCTTGGTCAAGACGAGCTTGCCGCGGCGCAGGATGTCATAAACGTTGATGCCCTGAACCGGCAGCACGTCGATGTTCGGAATGTTGGCAGCAGCAAGACCGAAGTTTGCGTCAACCTCGGCACCGCCGATCATCAACGCGTTGACGAGGCCGATTTTCTCGAAACGGTCAGCCAGATGTTTCGTCTTCGATTCAGCAGCAACCATCTGATCGATGATGATGAGGTCGGAAGACTTCGCCTTGGCAGAAAGCGCGTGACGAAGAGCCAGAGCGCGAACCTTCTTCGGCAGATCATGCGCATGGCTGCGGACAACCGGACCATGAGCCTTGCCGCCGCCGCGGAACTGCGGAGCGCGTGCAGAGTGATGGCGTGCGCCGCCCGTGCCCTTCTGCTTGTACATCTTCTTGCCGGTGCGCGAGACTTCCGCGCGTCCGAGCGCCTTGTGGGTGCCCTGCTGGCGCTTGGAAAGCTGGTAGCGAACCATGCGCTGAAGAATGTCCTCGCGAGGGTCGAGACCGAAGATCTCTTCCGAGAGCTTCAGGTTGCCGGCTTCGCCACCGTCAAGCGTGGTAATCTTGATATCCATTATTCAGCCCCTTCAATGGCAGGCGCTTCAACAGCTGGGGCTTCTACAACAACTTCAGCCTCGGCAGCAGCCTTGCGGAATGCCGCTGGCTTGGGTGCATTGGCCGGGATCGGATGCTTGACAGCGTCACGAACGAGGATCCACGCGCCCTTCGAGCCCGGCACTGCGCCGCGCACGAGGATAAGGCCGCGATCAACATCGGTCGAAACAACCACAAGGTTCTGGGTCGTCACGCGGGTATCACCCATGTGACCGGCCATCTTCTTGCCCTTGAACACTTTGCCCGGGTCCTGACGCTGGCCGGTCGAACCGTGCGAACGGTGGGTAACCGAGTTGCCGTGCGTGGCACGATGGCCGCTGAAGTTATGGCGCTTCATGACGCCCTGGAAACCCTTGCCGACCGAAGTGCCGGTGACATCAATCAGCTGCCCGGCAACGAAATGCTCGGCAGTGATCTCTGCGCCAACATCAATCATGTTGTCGGCAGACACGCGGAACTCGGCAAGCTTCGACTTCGGTTCAACCGAGGCCTTTGCAAAGTGGCCGCGCTCGGGCTGGGTTACATTCTTGACCCGGGCAAAGCCGACACCGAGCTGAACAGCCGTATAGCCATTCACTTCCTCGGTCCGCTGAGCCACGACCTGGCAGTTCTCCATCCGGAGAACTGTTACCGGAACATGCTCGCCGGCGTCTGTATAGACGCGGGTCATGCCCAGCTTTTGTGCGATAACACCTGAACGCATCGGTTTGTCCTTCCCGCCCAGCCAGCTTAAAGCTTGATCTCGACATCAACGCCGGCGGCGAGGTCGAGCTTCATCAGCGCGTCCACCGTCTGCGGAGTCGGATCAACAATATCAAGCAAGCGCTTGTGCGTGCGCATTTCAAACTGCTCGCGGCTCTTCTTGTCGATGTGAGGCGAGCGGTTCACAGTAAACTTCTCGATCCGCGTCGGCAGCGGAACAGGCCCGCGTACGCTTGCGCCGGTGCGCTTAGCCGTCGACACGATTTCGCGTGTCGAAGCATCCAAGATCCGGTGATCAAACGCCTTGAGACGTATGCGGATATTTT
>JANPGC010000012.1:0-3682 GCA_031423755.1 Phyllobacteriaceae bacterium
CCGCCATCACCGCCGACTGGCATTCGCTGGCAAACCTCGCGGCAAATCTGAAGCGGCCATGGTCCGAGTTTCTGTTGGCCGATACCGGCGAAGGCTTGGCGGGCGTGGCCTATGCCGCGCAATCGTCCGAAGATTACGTCGTGTTGCATCAGCTTTACGTCGATCCGACGAAGACCGGGCAAGGCATTGGCGCGGAGCTGTTAGCCGAATGTTTCGAGGCCTTCCCGGAAGCCAAGGCCTTCCGCCTTGAAGTGGACTGTCAAAACGCCGGTGCCAAGCGCTTCTACGAGCGCCATGGCTTCCGCGAAATCTCCCGAACGGAAAACTGCGGCAAGGATGGCTCAGGCATGCCACATCGTCATGGAAAAGCGGGCCTGACCTTGGATTACTGCGTCCTCAGCACCGGCCTCGGCGGCCTCACCGTTGCCGTGCAGCTTGAGGAGGGCACCGCACCGAAGCGGATCACAGTGCCGGAGGGTGTCTGCCCCATCTTCTTTGTGAGCACATAGTGCTCGCCATCCGGCAATCTGGCCGCATTGATGCGCAGCGCCGTGCCTGCCGCCAGCGTTTTGCCTGTCGAGTTGACGACAGCGACCACTTTCTCATTTTCAATCCAGCACGGGATTGAAATGCTGTTGAAGCCGAACAAATCGCGGTTCGCCGCGACCGAAGGTGCGCACGACAGCGGCACCAATGCAACAATCGCCAGAAAACCGGCTGCACTGGTGCATGACTTCAACATGGCCGCCTCCTTCATTGCGATGCAAGTGTTGATCGAACCCCGCGCTGAAACATCTCCCGCGTGGGGGACGCATCCATCAATTCTGGAGCTGCGGCGGCGTCAAGTCGCGGATCAACAGGGCGAGATCGCGCTGGTCGCTGGTGTTGGTCTTGTCAAAGATCGACGCCAGTTGCGATTTGATGGTGCCGTCCGAAACGCCGGATGCATGGGCGATATCATGCCGCGACTTGCCGGAAGCCACCTGCGCGGCGACGCGCTTTTCGGCGGCTGTCAGTCCAAACAGGGCGGCGATGGCATCCATGGCGGGCAGGGGTGCGCTGCCTGCCGATGCAATGAAAATCGCCGCTGCTGCACGCTGCGAAATGCGCTGCGACGGGTCGCGCTGCGCAAGTGGCATGACGTGGGCAACAGAAGGCATCGCGCTGTTTGCCAGCGGCACGTTGATGCCGGTCGGCCCGAGTGCAAACTCATTATACTGGCCGGTTTCCACCGCCTGCGTGATGGCGCGCTGTGCATGCGGGAAAGCAAAGTTCAACTGTCCCCGCAAAGAGGTCAGCATCTCCTTGGCTTGCAACAGCTTTTCCGCCGCCAGATTGGCGAAAACGATCTGCATGTCCGCCGCGACGATCAGCACCGGGTGGCTCAGCGTATCGACGATGTCGCGGAATATCTCGCCCTTGCGCCGCTCAGTCTCGAACAGGTCGCCAATTGTGACAGCCCGGCGCACATGCGGCGAGAGTGCCGAGACCAGATCAAGGTCGGCCTTCGTGATCGGCGGCCTCTCCTTGTGCGTCACGACCACAAGGTTGCCGATGCGTCCCGGCTGTTTCATCACCGGCACCCAGATGAAATCGTCAAGCTTGTTCGGCATCGCCCATTCGCGTGCCATCTTGCTGGAAAGCCAGCGTTCACGGGTGTTTGGGCCGTCCAGCTCATACATCGAATCAACGGTTTGCGGCACGTCGAGTTCCATCTTGGGAACAGCGCTGAAGAAGGGCATCCCGCTGTGATACGTGGAAACCAAGGGGGCGAGCACCTGCGGGTCGCCACAGGCCACTGAAAAACGCGCCGACTTCAAATCCGTGTCCAGCACGGCAAGCGTTGCAAGATAACCATCGCAGAGCCGCGTGATGCGCTCGAGCGTCTCCTGCCAAAGCGTTGCGTCGGGGATGCAGTCGTAGACCGCGCCTACAAGTTCGGAAAGGCCATTCGATGTGGCAATTGCTGCCATTTTGGTCTCCGTCATAAGTTTGACTCTAAGCGTTCGGCGCGAATTGGCAAGAACTAACCAAGCGTAAAGTTAGCGGCGCCTAACCGGTCAGTCATCAGTCGCATGGGGGAGCTGAAAGGTTCAATTCGACCTCACGCTTTTTCGGTCGGCAAAATTGCCCTGACTGGCCATGCAGACTCTGGACTTGGAGAGCCGTTCAAGCCATAAGCGGGCATCATTTGCGGATGTCCGGTCATGAAACAATTCTTCCTTCAGTTTTTCACTTGGTGGAACGGCCAAACTCTCGGCACACGTTTTCACACGTGGCGCTACGGTGAACGGGTGGGCCAGGACGAATTTGGCAACACCTACTACACCGGCGGCAAAGACTCGGAAGGGCGCACGCGGCGCTGGGTCATTTACAATGGCGTTTCAGAAGCCACTGCCATTCCCTCCGGCTGGCACGGCTGGATGCACCACCGCACCGAAGTCGCTCCGTCCAGCGAAGACTATCGCCCGCGCGAGTGGCAAAAGCCGCATCTTTCAAACCAGACAGGCTCCGCAAACGCCTACCGTCCGGAGGGCTCGATTGCCAAAGGCGGACAGCGCCCGAAGGTCACGGGCGATTATGATGCGTGGACACCGAACCGCTAGACGCTTGTCCTGCTTGGCTTTGCCACAATTTACGGTTAACCGGCTGTTGACGCGGGAGCAGTTATTGTGACCGCACTTCTTATGCGCGCGGTAATCCTGACATGAATTTCCCGAAACTTGTGAAAACGATGCTCGCCGCATTCTTGATGGTCGCAGTTTTACATCCAGCGCTTGCCCAGGAAGCGTCCAACATCAAGAATGCAGTCGCCGAGTTTTCCGGGCTCGACAAGATCACTGGCCGCATCATCACCTTCGACGTCTACATCAATGAGACTGTGCAGTTCGGCGCTTTGCAGGTCACACCGCGCGTCTGTTACTCCCGTCCGGCCTCCGAGACGCCGCGCACCGCCGGCTTTGTCGAAGTGGACGAGATCACCCTCGACCGGAAAATCCGCCGCATCTTCACCGGCTGGATGTTTGCCGACAGTCCGGGTCTGAATGCGGTTGAACACGCGGTCTATGACGTCTGGCTGAAAAGCTGCAAAGACAAATCGGATGTGCCGCCACCGGCGAACTGAACGCAAAGGCTTCGGCGCGAGTCAATCTTCATGGATGATGAGCGGCGAATAGAATTTTGACCAAGAACACCGACCGCAAAAAGATTTTTCAGAAATACAATCCACACCCCGATAACCCAGCCCTACAATCCCCCATCGCGCCACTCCTGGCGCACGAGGCAAGGCAGGATGGACTGGAACAGGGCAATCGAGCGGAACAGCGAGGCGCTCCACAAGATCGTCGCCATGATGTTTGCGATGTTGACCATGGCCAGCCGCAGTCCCCTCTCCGTCGGCTTCGCCGACACCTCGCACCGCGTGCGGGGAGAGGTGTCGCGGGCAAAGCCCGTGACGAAGAGGGGACTGCGCGCCGACGCAAGCGCATTCGCCTTCACCCTCCCGCGCCACCTCTACGCAGCCATCATGCTAATCCTGCGCCCGGCAGAATCCGCAGTCCGCCGCCTCATACTCATCGCCGCACGCGGGCTTAGCCTCAAATCTCGTGAGCCGCGCCCGCTTCCGGCTGGTCTGGCAGGTTTCGGCCAAGCGAACGCGTCAAAAATCCCGTCCTTCTGCCTG
>JANPGC010000013.1:0-3024 GCA_031423755.1 Phyllobacteriaceae bacterium
ACTGCTGGATGGGCTCGCCGACAATCGGGAAAGCAGTGAAGAAGCCCGTGATGACGGTCGCGCCCCAGAAGGACATCTGACCCCATGGCAGCACATAACCCATGAAGGCCGTCGCCATCATCAAAAGGAAAATCACGCAGCCCAAAATCCACAACAGCTCGCGCGGCTGCTTGTAGGAGCCATAATACATGCCGCGGAAAATATGGATGTAGACGGCGATGAAGAAGAAGGAAGCGCCGTTGGAGTGCAGATAGCGCAGCATCCAGCCGGAGTTCACGTCGCGGACAATGTGCTCAACCGACCCGAACGCCTGCATTGTGTTGGAAGAGTAGTGCATGGCAAGCACCACGCCGGTCAAAATCTGGATCACCAGCATGATCGCCAGAATGCCGCCGAATGCATAGGCGTAATTCAGATTGCGCGGCACCGGATAGGCGACGAAACTGTCGTAGACCAGACGCGGCAAGGGAAGACGCGCGTCAAACCATTTTCCAACACCGCTTTTCGGCTCGTAGGTCGATTGTCCTGCACTCATTGTTGCGCTCCCTGAAACCTTTAGCCGACCTTGATGACAGTGTCAGACACGAATGAAAACACCGGAACCTGAAGGTTCTGCGGTGCCGGGCCCTTGCGGATGCGTCCGGCCGTATCATAGTGCGAGCCGTGGCACGGGCAGAACCAGCCGCCGAAATCGCCCTGCTGGCCAAGCGGTACGCAGCCAAGATGGGTGCACACTCCAACCATGACCAGCCAGTTTTCCTTGCCTTCACCTGCGGTGCGGTTGATGTCGGTGGCCTGAAGATCAGCGGCGACATTGGCATTGCGCGCCTCGGGATCCTTCAACTCGTCAATCTTGACGGCCTTGGCCTCTTCAACTTCCTTGTCCGTGCGGTTGCGGATGAACACCGGCTTGCCGCGCCATTTGGCAACCAGCGACATGCCAGGCTCTAGGCTGGAAACATCCACCTCAATTGAGGACAGCGCACGCATCGAGGCATCGGGATTCATCTGGTCGATAAACGGCCAAACTGCGCCCGCCGCGCCAACAACGCCAGCCATGGCGGTGGCAACATAGAGAAAATCGCGGCGGGTCGGTTCACTTGTGTCGTGTGCGCTCACGGGACTGTTCCTTGTCACATGCCAGATTGGGGGTTGCTCAGGTCGTCGGCCAAATTCCATCAGCCATCAAGCCGGAATCCCCCCAAGCTTTCCCATTGGCTCTAGCCGCGAGTGTGGCGCTTTGCAAGTATTGGAAAGCCGGTGACGGCACTATGTCGCGGATTCATTCGCCATTTCTTGCCAGTCCGGTTTACTCTGCAGCATTTGCCACGCTGTCAGTCGCATCCAGACCCAGAAACCCGCCGGACTGGTGCTGCCACAGCTTGGCGTAAATTCCGCCATTGGCGACAAGTTCGGCGTGGCTGCCGTCTTCGGCGATTCTGCCCTTGTCGAGCACAATCAGCCGGTCCAGCGCAGCGATGGTCGAAAGGCGGTGGGCGATGGCGATGACAGTTTTGCCCTCCATCAGCCGGTAGAGATTCTCTTGAATTGCCGCTTCGACTTCCGAATCCAGCGCGGAAGTCGCCTCGTCCAAAATCAGGATCGGCGCGTCCTTGAGGATCACCCGCGCAATGGCAATGCGCTGGCGCTGGCCGCCGGACAATTTCACACCGCGTTCCCCGACATGGGCGTCATAGCCCGAGCGACCCTTCGGGTCGGCAAGCGTGGCGATGAACTCGTCGGCCTTGGCCCGCGCCGCCGCCTCTATCATCGCTGCCTCGCTGCCGTCTGGCCGCCCGTAGAGAATATTCTCCCGCACCGAGCGGTGCAGCAGCGATGTGTCCTGCGTCACCATGCCAATGCTGGCGCGAAGGCTGTCTTGGCCCACCTGCGAAATATCCTGCCCGTCAATCAGAATGCGGCCGCCCTCGACGTCATAAAAGCGCAGCAACAGATTGACCAAGGTGGATTTGCCGGCACCCGAGCGCCCGACCAGCCCGATCTTCTCGCCTGGCCGCACGTCCAGCACCAGATCGTCGAACAGGCCAGCATCCTTGCCATAGTGGAACTTGACATGATCAAACCGGATCGCGCCTTGGGTGACTTTCAATTCCCCCGCCCCAGGCACGTCAGCCACCACCAATGGCCGCGCGACTGTTTCCATCGAATTCTGGATGGTGCCAAAGTTGCGCAGCAGGCTGTTGAGCTGCGTCATCATCCGGCCAAGCAGCATGTTGAGCCGCAGCACCAGCCCGAGCGTAAACGCAATGCCGCCGGTGGAAATCTGCCCTTTCAGCCAAAGGTCAATAGATACCGCCGCAATCGCCGAGATCATGATGCCGCTGGTGGTGCCAAGCGAAATGCGGATGCCCGAGAGCCCGCGCGTGAAGGGCAGCATGGTGTGGATGAAATGGTCCATCCCCTCGCGGATGTAGGCATCATCGCGTGTCTGCGACCCGAACAGCTTCAATGTCTGGATGTTGGAGTAGCCATCGACCAGCCGCCCCTGCACCTGCGAGTTGGCCTCCGCGCTCTCCCGCGCCGACTTGCGCACCCGCGGCAGAAAATGCCTCGCCAGCAGGCCGAACACGGCCAGCCACGCGACAACGATCAGCGCCAGCCGGACATCAAGGCTGCCCACCAATGCGACGGTTGAGACCGCATAGACCACCGAAAACCAGATGACTTGAAGGAGCGAGACCATGAAGTCGCCAGTCGCCTGCCCCGCCTGCCAGACTTTGGTCGCCAGCCGACCGGCAAAATCATTCTGGAAGAACGAAACGCTCTGACGCGCCACCTTCTGATGCGCCTGCCAGCGCACCATGTTGAAAAAGCCCGGCACAATCGCCTGCTCCTCCACCAGCGCCGCAAGCGCGATGACCAAGGTTCGCACGACAAACACCAGCGCCAGCATGCCAAGAAGTTCAGGCCCATGGCTTGCCATCAGCCCGCCCCAGCCCTGCAGCCGGTCAAACGAGCCCAGCAAATCCACCAGCCGCCCGACAAACCAGAACAGCGCAGCCT
>JANPGC010000014.1:0-2653 GCA_031423755.1 Phyllobacteriaceae bacterium
AAGCACGACGCCGCCGGCGGCAAGTCCGTTTGTGTCAATGAACAGATTGCCTGCCGGACGGTTGTAGAGGATCACGTCGTTGGCATCCTGCGCGGCGAGCGACAGGTCCTTGAACAGGCCCGCGGCCAGCGTGCCGGTCGCGGTCAGAGCTGTGAAGATCGCATTCTCCAGCTGGATCGTGTCGGCGGCGACGTTGAAGTCCGTGATCGTGTCGTGGTTGGTTGCTGAATTCAGCGCCGTGTTGAACACGAACGTGTCCGCGCCGTTGAGCCCGGTCAGCGTGTCGTTGCCGAGGCCGCCGAGCAAAAAGTTCGCTCCCGCGTTGCCGATCAGCGTGTTGGCGAAATTGTTGCCCGTCAGCCGGATGTTTGCCAGCCCGGCATTGCTGTTGGTCGAAAGCGTCTCGATCTCCTGGCCAACGGCGAGCGTGTAGTTGACCGAAGCATATACACGGTCCGCCCCGCCACCGACCGCCTCGTTCACAACGTCGGACGCGCTGTCAACCGCGTAGCTGTCATTGCCGTTCAGGCCGGTTAACGTATCAACGCCGCTGCCTCCGGTGAGGACATTGGCAGCGGCATTGCCGATCAGCGCGTTGTTGAACGCGTTGCCGGTTAGATTGATGGCGGTTATGCCCGCATTGTTGTTGGTCGAGAGCGTCTCGATCTCCTGACCGGCAGCGAGCACATAGCTGACCGACGCATAGACCCGGTCCGTCCCTTCGCCGACCGCCTCGACTACCTGATCAAGTGCGTCGTCGACGACAAATATGTCGTGGCCGATGCCGCCTTCCATCTGGTCAACGCCGAAGCCGCCGTCGAGCAGATCATTGCCGCCCTGCCCGCGCATGAAATCATTTCCGCTCTCGCCGTACATCTTGTCGTTGCCGCCGATAAGGGTCATGCTCCCGCCCCCATTGGCAAACTCGCCGAACATCCGGTCTTGTCCATCGCCGCCGTACATGACGTCGTTACCGCCGTAGATGGTGCCGGACGCGTTGAAGACCTCGCCAACCAGATTGTCATCGCCGCCGTAGCCGTACATCAGATCGGCACCACCAATGACATTGCTGGCATTATTGCCAACATCGCCGGTGAGATTGTCTTCGCCATTGCTGCCATACATGTTGTCATCGCCGCAGATGACGGCGGAGTACTGACCCTGATTTGCCACATCACCAATCAAGGATGCGCCGAAATCCGTCGTGGCGATAACTTGCACGGCATACATTGTGTCATCGCCGCCGACGAGTTCAGCGACATCGCCCGCTATGCCGTTTACAACCAAAACGTCGCCAATCGCTTCAGGATATATGGCGGAGGAGCGAACGACCATTGTGTCATTGCCGCCTATCAATCGACCCGATCCGTTGACAAATCCGGCATCGCCCACAAGCGTGGTACGCAAAGTGGAATAGCGGCCTTCAATCACATCATTGCCGCCAGTGTAAACAATGCCGGGGGCACCAAGGAGCTGAATGCCGACATTGGCCACGTCGCCGTAGACAGTGATGTTCGTATCGCCAGCGTCTATGGTGTCGTTGCCGCCAGTGGCACCTGCGCGGGCGTTGAGGTTGTCACCAAATATTTTGGAGATCGCGCCGGGCGCAATGTTGGCAGCAAGAGGACCAGTGATGGTGTCGCTGCCGTCAAGGACGCGCCAGAAACTGTCTGCGCTGTCATCCAGTGTGGCAGCTGCGATATTCAATCCAGTGATGGTGAGCTCGGTGGCATTCAACGAATTGTTGCCAAGATCAAAGCCGATCGCGGAAACTGTGCCGGTGATTGCATGGCCGCCGAGGCCGTAGGTCATGCCGGCGCCAATAATGTCTAACCGGTGACCTGCGCCGCTCAGCCAATCCCAAAAATTTGGTGTGCTGGAAACGAACGAGTTGAAATTCACAAAGTCGGAGTTCGTCAGATCAACGGCGACAAGTGCCTGGGTGAGATCAAAATTTGCCATTTGTCAGTGTCCTTTTACGAGACGCCGATGAGCAAAGTTCGCAGCACGGCGCGGGTATGGCACTGGAATAGCGAAGCGGGCGAGCAATTCATCACCCGCACGGGGGAAGGAATGCACCTGGCCGTTCAATAAGCTGCCTGTCAAACATAAGTTGCGCTGTAGCGTGTCGACTTAGACGATAAAGAAGTCCGCCGCCGTCAGCACGGTATTGTCGCTCACATCAGCAAACAGCACGAGTCCGCCTGCCGTCGCCGCGCCATTGGTGTCGTAGAAGATATCTCCACTTGCGCGGTCGTAGATAATGATTTCCGAGCCGGACTGTCCTGCAATCGAAGTGTCCTCGAACAGATTGGCCGCCAAGGCGCCGCCCGTCACGAGCGCAGTAAAAATGGCATTCTCCAGCTGGATCGTGTCGGCGGCAACGTTGAAGTCGGTGATCGTGTCGTGGTTGGCCGTGCTCGAGAGCGTGGTGTTGAACACGAATGTGTCCGCGCCGTTGAGGCCCGTCAGCGTGTCGTTGCCGAGGCCGCCGAGCAGAAGGTTCGCTCCGGCATTGCCGATCAGCGTGTTGGCGAAATTGTTGCCCGTCAGCCGGATGGCGGCGGTTCCGGCATTGCTGCTGGTCGAAAGCGTCTCGATTTCCTGGCCAACGGCGAGCGTGTAGTTGACGCTGGCGTAGACCCGGTCAATG
>JANPGC010000015.1:0-12664 GCA_031423755.1 Phyllobacteriaceae bacterium
GGCCTATCGCTGGATCATCGATTCGCGCGACGAAGCCACCGGCGAGCGGCTCGACAATCTTGAAGACCCGTTCCGCCTCTACCGCTGCCACACAATCATGAACTGCGCGCAGGCCTGCCCCAAGGGCCTGAACCCCGCCAAGGCGATTGCGGAGATCAAGAAGATGATGGTGGAGCGGCGGGTCTAGATTCCAATATCCCCTTAACCGGTCTATGCTAACTCCGGTTGCAGGTTTTTGGAGATTTTTGCCATGCATATTGTGTTGGCCGTGGTCGGCTTGATCGGCGCGGCGGCGTTTTGGTGGTATCGGCTCAAATATATGAGTGACGCCGCCAACGAGGCGGTTGACGCGGTTGGGCGGGTGCAAGGCCATTTCCGGCGAGGCAAATTGCGCAAGAAGTCGGCACTTGCACCGATTTCCGCGATTGACGACCCAGTTGTTGCCGCCGCGACGATCATGGCGGCGATTGCGGCGGAGGACACCGTGCTGTCGCCGGGCCTTGAGGCTGGCGTGCGCCAGCAGCTTTTGACGATTGAGGATGCCGACAAGGTTGACGAGGCGATCGTCTATGCCAATTGGGCGTCTTCGCAGGTGGCAGATGTCACACATGTGATTGATATCGCTGGAAAATTTCTTGCAAGCAAACTGGATGACAATGAGAAACAAGAACTTGTGGACATGGTCGCTGACGCCGTGCCGGTCGGCAAGCGGCATGAGGCGTTTCCGCAACGCATCAACCGACTGCGGCAAAAGCTTGGGCTGAAGACCAGCTGACGACTGTCCTCGAGTTTTGAAAGGTCAGGAATGCCGCACCTCAATGCTGCCGTGCTGGACGTGCGCTCGCTGGATCAGCCGGTCTGCGATGCGATGTTTGCGCTGTTCAGCCGCTATTACGTGGCTACTTCCAGAGACCGGTTTGAAAAAGACCTGTCGGAAAAGGACAGCGTGATCCTGCTTCGTGCTGAAGACGGCAGGATTTGCGGGTTTTCGACGCTGGTGACCTTTCCGTTCCGGCATGAGGCGCGCGATCTGCGCATCGTTTTCTCCGGTGATACGATCATTGAGCGCGCCCATTGGGGTTCGCAAACTTTCGCCTACGCGTGGATACGCCATATCGGCGAACTGGCGCGGCAAGCGCCGGAAGTGCCGCTTTTCTGGCTGTTGATTGTCAAGGGCCACCGCACTTACCGCTATCTTCCGGCATTCGGACTGCGGTTTGTGCCGGATTGGCGCGGGGAACAGGATACGTGGCTTATGAAGTTGCGTCATGCGGTGGCGACGGCACGATTTGGCCCTGCCTACGATCCCGAAACCGGGCTGGTCCGGCATGCGCCATCGCAGGGCCATTTGGCGGCGGAGTATGCCGATATTTCGGATCGGGAACGAAAGCGCGCGGATGTGCGCTATTTTCTGGAGCGCAATCCCGGCTATGCGCAGGGAGATGAGCTGGTGTGCCTGTGTGAACTGGGTACGGACAATATGCGCCCGCTGACACGGCGGCTGTTTGCGCAGGGGCTTGTGGCATGACCGGTTGGCAGCGGCTGTTGCATGCAGCGGCGGAGCCATTGTCGGCGTTTGAGGCTGCGCTCAAGGATCCGGAGCGGGCGCAGGTTGATCTCCTTATGAGCATTATCCGCGCCAATGCGGATTCTGAATTCGGGCGGGCGCATGGCTTTGCCGGTATCCGCACTGTTGCCGACTATAGCTCGGCCGTTCCAATGCGCGCCTATGCGGATTTCGAAGGCCAAATCAATCGCATGGCGGAAGGCGAGGCGGGGGTGCTGACATCGAACCCGGTGATCGCTTTCGAGGAAACTGGAGGAACCGCGTCGGGGACGAAGCTCATCCCCTACACGCGAGAAAGCCTTCACGCATTCCGCGCAGCGGTCTTGCCATGGCTGGCCGATCTGGCGCACCGGCGGCCCGGTGTTTGCGTGGGCAAATCTTATGTGTCGATCAGCCCGGCGACGCGCCAGCCGCGCGTGACGGCAGGCGGCATTCCTGTCGGACTTGCCTCAGAGGCAGCTTATCTTGGCGATGATCTCGTCGGTGCATTCCTGTCGATCCTTGCCGTGCCGCCTGAAGTTGCCGCGATCAGCGATGTAGGAGAATGGCGGCTGGCGACACTGGCAGCGCTGATTGAATGTGATGATTTGAGTTTTGTATCGGTGTGGAGCCCGACTTTCTTTCTGGACCTGATCGAGGCGATTGCGGCAAATGAGGCGGCGCTTCTGCCCAAGCTGAGCAGTGCGGCGCGGATTAGGCTGGCGGCCTTCGTGCAAGATGGCGGCAAGGATACGTCCAGCCTCTGGCCGCGCCTCGATACGATCTCCGCTTGGAACGATGGCAGTTCGGCACTCTTTGCTACGCGGCTCGCTGCGCTTTGTCCGCAGGCGCAGGTGGAGCCGAAGGGGCTGTTCGCCACAGAAGCGGCAATCACCTTGCCTTGGGGGGGCAAGGCCGGGTGTGTGCCTGCGCTGACCAGCACATTTGTCGAATTTGTTGACCACCTTGGCAATGCGCATCTTTCCCATGAACTTGACAAAGGTGTAGACTATAAGGTGGTTATCACGATGCCCGGTGGCCTCTACCGCTATGACATGGGCGACCTCGTCCGCTGCGCCGGGCATGAAGCAACGGTCGCAAGACTGGTGTTCGTTGGCCGCGCCGGATTGACCAGCGATATGGTTGGCGAGAAGCTGGACGAGGCGTTTGTGGCGCGTGCCTTGTTGGTTCTGCCATGCATAGCGGCGCTTGCGCCCAAGTCATTGCCGAAACCGCATTATGAGCTTTGGCTGGATGCCGCTTCCGCTGATCCGGCTTTTGCAAGCAGTGTCGAGGCTGCGCTTTGCGTCAATCCGCAATATGCCTATGCGCGCAAGATCGGCCAGCTTGGTCCGCTGGTTCCATTGCTCAAGCCCGGCTTTGTCACGGCGCTGCATGCGACCAGGGCCGGAGCGGGCAAGCGGCTTGGCGACTTGAAGCACTCCAGTCTCATACCGGGCTGACTTGCTTGCAATCTGCCCTTGCGGGCACTGTCGAACCGGTTAGACTCGTGCCTGTTGAATCGCATGAGGCTGCCGTCATGAAGGTTGCTCTGATCTCCCCCAAGGGGCCGCTCTACCGCTCGCGCGGCGGCATTTTCCGCAAGTCCTTGCGCTACCAGCCGCTGACGCTGACGACGCTTGCCGCGTTGGCACCTGCCGAACTCGACATTGATTTTTTGCTGCACGACGAAGGTACAGGCGACATTCCGCTTGATCTCGACGCGGACCTTATCGGCATGACGCTGATTACCGGCAGCGCGCAGCGGGGGTATGAGCTTGCTGCAGAGTTTCGCAAGCGCGGCAAGACCGTGGTGCTTGGCGGGCCGCACGTCACGCTTCTGCCGGATGAGGCGCAAAGCCACGCCGATGCGATCTGCGTCGGCTATGCCGAGCAGAGCTGGCCGCAATTGCTGCGTGATTTTGCGGTGGGCGCGATGAAGCCGCGCTACAATCAAGGGGCGGATTTTCAGCTGAACAATCTGCCGTTCGCGCGGCGTGATTTGCTTGATGGCCGCAATTATTTGACTCAGGCGGTGTTTGAGGCCACCCGCGCGTGCGCCCATGATTGCGAATTCTGCGTCTCGCCGACCGCTTGGGGCCGCAAGCAGTTCCAGAAGCCGATTGACCATATTGTCGAGGACATCCGCCGCGTCGGGGCAAAGAAAATCCTCTTCATTGATCTCAACCTGATTTCGGACAGGACCTATGCGCGCGAATTGTTTACCGCGCTGATCCCCTTGAAAGTGCGCTGGTTCGGGCTGTCCACCAGCCTGATCGGGCGCGACCCGGACCTGATGGAGCTGATGGCAAGGAGCGGCTGCACCGGACTTTTGATCGGGTTCGAGACGATTTCCAAGGCCGGGTTATCGGGCATCCGCAAGAGCTTCAATGATCCAACACTTTATGCGTCTCTGATTTCAGACCTGCACAAATTGGGTATCAGCATCCAGGGCTGTTTCGTGTTTGGCAATGATGACGACACGCTTGCCACATTTGACGAAACGGTCGATTTTGTTCTGGAGACCAAGATCGACCTGCCGCGCTTTGCGCTTTTGACACCGTTCCCGGGCACGCCGCTGCACACGCGCCTTCGCCGCGAGGGGCGGATATTGACCACCAACTGGGACTTTTACGACGGTCAGCATGTGGTGTTTCAGCCCAAGCAGCTGAGCGTTGAAGAGTTGCAGTCCGGCCATGAGCGGGCGTGGCGGCGGGCTTATGGCTACCGGGCGATTGCCTCGCGCGTCGCCATTGCCGGATCGCAGATCCCGCTGTCGCTGGCGGCCAATCTTGGCTACCGCTATTATGCGCATCATCTCCACACGCACTACACCTGCGACTGGCCGCATGTGGCCTCGAACGTGCGCGCGCCGCAGCCTGAGGCGGCCTGATGAAGTTGACGCTGGTTCATCCCGCCATCGGGCGCAAGCCGGGCGTCAACTACATGCGCTCCTGGCAAATGGAGCCGCTGCCGATCGCCTCGCTGGCAGGACTTACCCCAAAGGATGTCGAGATCAGCTTTTATGACGACCGGATGGAGGCGATTGACTATGACAAGCCCGCCGATCTGGTAGCCATCCCGGTCGAGACCTACACCGCAAAGCGCGCCTACCAGATTGCCTCGGAGTTCCGCGCCCGCAAGGTTCCCGTGGTGATGGGGGGGTTCCACGCGACGCTCGCGCCGGAAGAGGTCGGGCGATATGCGGAAGCAGTGGTCATTGGCGAGGCGGAAAATCTGTGGGGGCGGGTGATTGACGACGCGCGTTCCGGCCGTTTGCAGCCGGTCTACAAATCCAACGAACAGCCGGACATGGCCGACGTGCGCTATGACCGCAGCGTTTTCAGGGGCAAGAATTATCTGCCGATAGGCCTCATAGAGACCGGGCGCGGCTGCAAGTTTCCATGCGACTTTTGCGCAATCCAGACCTTCTTCGACCGCACCGCGCGGCACCGGCCGATTGATGCGATCTACAAGGATCTTGCAGCGCTGAAGGACAAGACGAAGCTGTTCTTTTTCGTCGATGACAATTTCGCCGCCGATTTGCGTTTCGCCGCAGAGCTTGCCGACGCCATCGCGCCGCTTGGCATCCGCTGGATCACCCAGATGAGCATCAATGCGGCGCATGACGAGGTGCTTCTGGACAAACTACGCAAGGCCGGATGTGTCGGCGTGCTCATCGGGTTCGAGAGTCTGGACGAGACCGTGCTGCGTGCGATGCGCAAGGGTTTCAACACGATGAAGGGCGGTTTCACCAAGGCGCTGGCGAACCTGCGCCGCCACGCCATCCGCGTTTATGGCACGTTCGTGTTTGGCTATGGCGAGACCAAGATGGACTCGTTTCAAGAGGCGGCAGATTTTGCCACTGACCAGAAATTCTACATCGCTGCCTTCAACCATCTGACGCCGTTTCCCGGCACGCCGCTTTACAAACGGCTGCAACAGGAGGGCAAGCTAATCTACGAAAACTGGTGGCTTGACGAGCGCTACCGCTACAATGACCTGCCGTTCCGTCCTGAGGGCGCGGAGCCGGATGACATCCGCCAAGGGTGCCTGACCGCGCGGCGCAGCTTTTATGGCTGGAAGAGTATCGCCAAGCGGTTTGCCGACAAGGTCAACCTGTCGGACGGGCTGATGGCACGCAACTTTTTGCCGATCAATTACATGCATCGGGCTGAGCTCTCGCAGCGCGACCGGTTTCCGCTCGGGGATGTTGAATGGCGCGGCACATTGATCCCCGCGCATTGACCGGCGGGATTGTCCGCAAAGATCTGGTGTTCTCGCTGGCCACAGAATCCGACGAGCCGGACCTTCGCCGCCTCTTGCGCGAAAACCGGTTGGGCGGGCGCTACCAGATCACATTGGAGCGCGAACCGAACGCATTCCGCGCGGACTTCGAGCAGGCGATTTTTCAGGCGTTCATCATCGCGCGGACGCGTGAGACGGGCGAGCCGGTCGGGCTTTGCGAGAAGGTGGTATGGCCGGCCTTCGTCAATGACAAGCTTGAACAGTTGCCCTACATCGGAGCGCTGAGGGTCAGTGAAAAATACCGCAACCGGATCACCGTGCTCAAGGGCGGGTTCGAGGCGCTGCGCCTGATGGCGCGGCATGACGGGGAATTGCCCTATGCGCTGACCTCGATAACATCGGACAATGCGGTTGCGCGGCGAATCCTGACCGCCAATTTGCCCGGTCTTCCGGCCTATCATCCGGTCGGCGATTTTTCGACATTTGCCATGCGGGCAAAGCGGACGGCGGTTGATGCTGCCATCATACCCGCCGCGGATGATGATCTTGCCGAGGTGGCAGAGTTCCTGAACAGGAGCAATTCACACTACGATTTTTCCTACGCATGGACCGAGCCGTCGCTGCGAAGTCTCTCTTCATTTGGGCTTCGGCCTGAGCATTTTCTGCTTCATCGTAAATGCGGCAAGCTGCGTGGCTGCATCGCCGTCTGGGACCAGCGCGGCAACCGGCAGACGGTCATGCGCGCCTATCCGCCATCGGTTTCGCTGCTGCGTCCGCTCGCCAATCTTGCGGCGCCCTTGGTTGGATTTCCAAGGCTTCCCAAGAACGGCGCGGCGATCAATCAGGCAATGCTGTCGCACATGGCCGTGGAGAATGATGATCCGTACGTGTTTGGCGCGTTGCTGTCGGCAGGTCTGTCGCAAGCCCGTACGCGAGGCTTCGAAGTTGCGTCAACTGGCTTTGCCTCATCGCGCCGTTTGCGCGAGGCGCTGCTGAAACAGACGCGCGCGATTGAATACCGGACGTCGCTTTATCTGGCGCATTGGCCGGATGGCGCGGACGCTGTTGCTGCCATGAAACCCATGATACCGCATCCGGAAATGGCGCTGCTTTGATGAAGAATATCAGTGACACCGAAGCTTACACGCTTTTCGACCATGTGTTTTCAAAGACCATCAGGTCGCTCTCGCACGTGGTGGGCTTGAAGAAGATCACCCAGCCATTCTGGAACCGCTGGCTGGCTTCGGGCGTCGATGAGGTGATCATATTCCGGTTTCTCGATTCTGTCGGAACCATTGACGGGTGGGCGGACACGGCAAAGTCCGTGGTGCGCGATGAGATTGCAGCGTTTGAAAAGCGCCGCGACAGACTGACACGAGATCAGGAAATCCGCGCGTTGCGTGATCTTTCGTATATTTGCAACATGGCCCAGTGGGGCTGTCTGCCGCTTAACGATGACCGGCGGGCGCTTTATGCCAAGTGCCGCGACTATTACATTGAGGCCGAGACGCTGGCGTTTGCGCAGCGCTACGTCCGGATTGAAATCCCGTTTCAAGGCAGGATGCTCTTCGGCAATCTCCATATCAAGGACGGCGCCGCGCCGCTGACCGTGATTATTCACGGCATCGACGGTTGCAAGGAGGAGCATCTTGCGACTGAGCTTGCGCTTTATGACGCGGGGTTTTCGACGCTGTGTTTTGACGGGCCGGGGCAGGCAGAAGCGCTGCTGTTGAATGGCACGCTGTGGACCGGGGATTTCTACAAATCCATCTCTGCGGCTATCGACAGGGTCAGTGAACTGGGAGGCGCTGATGTTTCCCGGACCGGAGTACTCGGTATTTCCATCGGCGGCATGTGGGCCTTGCGTGCGGCGGCGGATGATGTCCGCATCAAGGCTGTGTTCGACCTTGGCGGGCCGATCCACACCCGCGCCTTTCCGAAGCTTCCGTTCCTCATCAAGACGCGTATGTGTCAGGTGACCGGTGCGCGCGAGGGCAGTGCGATCTTGGCGATCTTGGGCCACAACAACATTGAAGATGATGCGACCCTGTCGCGTATCAGCGCAAGTGTGCGGATGCTGCACGGCAGCCGCGACCGTGTGGTGGCTGTTGCGGACAAGGAATGGCTGCTGCAGCAGTTGCAGGGTTTTCCATATGACCGGCGTTTGAGCCTGCGCGTGATCGAGGGCGGCGATCATTGTTGCACCGGGCATTTTGGTGCGGTGCGCGATGATGTTGTGCAGTTCTTCAGGCAAGAATTATTGGCGGGCGGCTGAACCCTCGACCGCGCGCTCCGGGTCCAGAAGCTGCGACTTGATCTGAGCCAGCACAGAACTGGCCTTCGGGTAGACAAATGTCATTGCACTGAATGCGAGAACAAGGCCCCCCGCAACATCGGCCAAGCCGTGTTGACGCGTCAACAGGGTCGATAGGACAATCAGCACGCCCCAGCCGGTGATGCCGATTTTCCAGTGGCCCTTGAGCAGCGGCAAATAGGCGATGACCGATGAAACAGAGAGGGCGACATGCAGAGACGGAAAATTGTTGCCTTCCAGATTGACCGAATCGGCGATCCACATGAGCAATCCACTGTCTTTTGATGCTGCGAAAACGGGGGGCAACGCGGGCAGGACGTAGAAGACTGCCAGAGCGAAAAGCAGTTCGAAGACGAGCGCAACGCCGAATGGCAGCAGGCGGTCGGGGGTCTTCATCAGGAATGGTGCGACGAGCAGTAGTGGCGATATGGTGAGGTAGATCAGTGCTGCCTGTGGCGCGAACGGGAACAGATTGTCTGCTGCCATGGACAGGTCCACCGGGTTTGCCGCTGACCTGTAGAGCCAATCGCCGGTGCCGTAGATCAGCGCAAAAATGACTGCGAAAATGCCAGAGAGGAACAGGTTCACGGTCAGGTCATGAACGCGCTGCTCCGTTGGCGAAATCCCGACGCGTGGCAAGGGGCGGGGTCCCGCCCACATCAGATACAGGATGCGCCAATAGTCGACATGCGGGTCGTCCGTCTGCGCTGCTGAGGGCAGCTGATGCCAGCGGATGCTGGTCTGGCGATGGTGGCAGAGATGGAAGTGGTAGTTGAGGAACAGGGCGCGCACCAGCGGGCTGACGCGCAGGTTCCATGCGCCCTCCTCCCGGTCAAGCCGCGAGAAAGCATGGTCGGCGTATTGCAGCGAGCTCCAGAACAGGCCGAAGGAGGCGTAGCACAAGAGCCAGCCGGTGAGGCTGATATCCAGCGTCCAAATGATGGCGAACTGGATCAAAAGGACGATTACAATATCGAGCCGGATGCGCCAGATCGGGATGGCTTGAAGTGCATCGAGATAGGGCAGTGCGCTGGTCTGTGCACCAAACCTGTCGCTGCGCAGGATCAGCTTCCGCCAAGGGACGATTTCGGCCAGAAGCGAATAGACTGCGGCAAAAACCGGGATCATGAGCCAGTAAAGGCCGGTCAGGATGCTATACCATTGTGCGGTCTTGAGGAGATGGTTGTCGCCCGCAACATAGAAGTCGAACCGTTCAATGTCGCTGCGGTTGTTCTTGTGATGGGTCAGGTGCGAGTTTCGCTGGAGGATGAAGGAGGTCGGGAAGAAGGCGCACGTGATGCGGGCCAGTGCCTCGTTGATGGTGCGGTTCTGGTGCAACATGCCGTGCACGGCCTCGTGCGTCAGCGAAAACATGGTGTTGTTGAGGAAACCAAAGGTGACGGCGGCTGCCAACCGCAGAATTGGCGCGGTTGGCTGTGATGCAAGCCAAAGGCACGCGCAGCAGAGCGACGCCGTGATGAACACCAGCACGGTGTTCGTAGCGCTGAAGCTGCGCGTCTGTGGCAGCGCTTGGATGCTCATGAGGCTTTTTCCACCAATTGAAGCGCTGCGGGAGGTGCGGCGGCGGCATCGGCTCCGGCCTCTGGAAGACTTTGCAAAAATGCGAACAATTGGCGAGTGAAGCCGTCGCCTTGTGAATTCTCATGATAGGGCGCGTGCAGTTTCATGGCGTCGAGCACACCAATGTCCTTGGCGAGAAAGGCGTGGAACAGCCAGGCCGACAGACGCGCCCTGACGGCTCCGGCAAGTTTGCTTCCCTGCGATGGAACGCCGACGAGGCCGCGCAAGGTGGTCGTGTCTTCTGCTCCCGGAACCATTGACAGGAGAATGAACGCGCGGCTGCTTCCGGCCTTGCTTTCAACCAGCATCATTGTGCCGCTAAAGCAGGTTATGCGGCCATGGACGCCGTCTTTGGCGAGCCATGTCATCACCCTGTCGCCAATACTTCTTCCTGTCGGCATGGATCTGTAGCTGACGCAAACAGACTTCTCGTCGAGTAACTCGAAGACCGGCTGCTCCAGCAAGTGGCGGTCGTGCACCGCCTGCAGATGCTCGACATCCATGCCGTTGGCGATGAAGGTCCACCAGGGCAGAGGCAGCGTCTTCTCCCGCATGGGTGCGACCGCGATAGCGCCGAGCGCGCAAATCTCTGGTACGGGGAAGCTGTGCTCCGTGCCGACTGAAACAAAGATGGCACCGTATTGTTCGCGCACCGCATGGCGCTTCTGCCTGAGCCCCGCATGCGCCGAGCCGTCTGGCTTAAGGAAATGGCCTGATGGGGTGATGACGCGGTGATGCAGCGCGCATTGCAGGCCGTCGCCGGAGACAGTGCCGTGCTTCAGGTGGCAGCCCATGTGGGCGCAATGCGAATCGAACGCGGTCACTGTACCGCTCTCGTTGCCGCGTACCAAGACGATTTCGCGTCCGGCGAGGCGCCGCGCCAAGACTGCTCCCTTTTTCAGCTCGTGGCTGAAGGCGAGCATGTACCAGTTGGCCGGGCAGTCCGCGATTGCGCCTTGCCGCATCGGTCAGGCGGCCTTCGCCTTGCGGCGTCCGAGGACGTAGCCGAGAACAAGACCGGCAACGGCAACACCTGCGGCAACCCACTTCCAAAAGCCGCTGGCAGCCGACAGGAGCGGATTGTCAAACATATTGGCCGAAAAATGGATGGCGGCAATCGTCCATTTGCCGCCGGCGTTCTCCATCGTTGCCGTCCAGCGCAACGGCGCGGTGAAAGTGAGACCGCCTTTGATCTTGAAGTAGGCTTCTGAGGTGCCGGTGGCAGTAGCGATCTTGTTGTCGGCGAAGAGCAGCGCAAGTTCATCCGGCTCGCCGTTGATCGACATGTCCTCGACGATGCGGCTCGCGCCTTCCATCATCTTTGTGTAGTAGGCGCGCAGACCATCATGACCGCGCACAATTTCATTGTTCATTGCGGTGAAGCGGATGGCGGGGCTGACTTCCTTGAGAAGCGCTTCAACGTCCTTCTTGTTGACCGCCTCCACCGCGCGGTCCTTCATGGCGCGCAGCTCCATGTGGATGCTCTCAAGGCTTGCCGCCGTGTCTTGCGCCTTGGCGGCAGACATCAGCGAAAGGGCAAAAATACACGCCGTCATGACCAGCCGAATCACCATGAGAGTTCCCCCGCCCTTGATCTGGAAGAGCAATTAACACTCATTTCGGGTTGTGGCGCAAGCCGGTCAGCGCGAGTGGCGATAGACCAGACAAGGTTCATCCTGGGGTGTTCTGGCGTGAAAATCGCGGACGGCACCGAGCCGCTCGGCAAGACGGATGGAACGCGCATTGTCCGGATCAATGTAGCTGACGAATGTGTCCAGCCCTAGCTCGTCAAAGGCGAAGTTCCGAGCCATGCTGGCGGCTTCCAGTGCGTAACCCTTGCCTTCGAAAGGCTCAAACAGGATCCAGCCAAGCTCGGTTTCCGGATAGTCTGTCGGGTGATTGAGGGCGACTGCGCCAGCAAACTCGCCCGTGGCGCGCTCGTCAATCGCCCATGTGCCAAAGCCAAGCAGTGACCAAATTCCGGCATCATAGCCAAGCTCCCGCCAGACCTTGTCGCGCGTCTGCTGACCGCCCACGTAAACTGTGCGCGGCGACTGGTAGAACTCTGTCAGGCGGTCAAGGTCGCTTGCCCGGTAGTGGCGCAACGTGATGCGCGTGCCGGTCAGTGTCGGGGCAGTACGGTGAATCATCGATAAAGCCCCGTCACCATTGTCAGGCGAGTTTGGCCTCAAGCGTCACGTTGATTGCGCCGAGGGCCTGCGAGACCGGGCAGCCGGCCTTGGCCTTTGCGGCCAGTTCCTGAAATTTTTCATCCGTGATGCCAGGCACATCGGCGGTCAGGGACAGGGCGCTGCCGGTGATGCCTTTGCCGGGAATGAGCTCGACGGTGGCTGTTGCCTCAAGCTTCGCCGCTGGTGTGCCGTTTTCGGCCAGGAAGTGCGACAGCTGCATGGCAAAGCATCCTGCATGCGCGGCGCCCAGAAGTTCCTCCGGATTGGTGCCGGATTTGCCGCTTTCATCCTCGAACCGGGCGGCGAATGAGTATGGAAGGGCGGACAGTGCACCGCTTTGGGCGGTTAGCGAGCCTTTGCCGGATTTCAGATCTCCGGACCAGATGGCAGTGGCGTGGCGTTTCATGGGTGTTTCCTCGTTGGTGGCGAATTTCAATGGCTCGCATAGAATTCTTGGGCAAGAATAGAATTCTTGCATCCGGAACATGGCGTTTTTCGTAATTCCGTCAACAGGGTCTTAAGGTGAACACGCCAACCTCACCTGATTGTGTGGAAGTGTGATTTCACCGCCGGCTTCACGTGCATTAATGAGGCTGTCAGTTCAATGGAGATTTTCATGCTTAAGACCAAACTCGCCGCCGCCATGCTCGCCGCCACGCCGCTGATGGCGAGTGTGCCCGCCGTTGCTGAAACCGCTGTTTTTGCCGGTGGCTGTTTCTGGTGCGTGGAAAGCGACATGGACCATGTCAAAGGGGTGACTTCGACAATATCGGGCTACGCGGG
>JANPGC010000016.1:0-11013 GCA_031423755.1 Phyllobacteriaceae bacterium
AACCCGATCCGGGAAACGACTGCTGAGGCCATATCACTGGCTCGCAAGCTGATAGACGATGCGCACTTCGTCTCACTGGCAGTAATAGATCCGGAAACGGGCGCACCCTATGTCAGTCGTGTTGCGGTGGCGACCGATGAGGTTGGCACACCAATAATACTTGTCTCGGCGCTTGCCCGACACACGCAAGGATTATTGAAAAACCCGCTATGTTCCTTGCTGCTCGGCGAACCCGGCAAGGGCGACCCGCTGGCCCATCCTCGCATCACACTGGCGTGCCTTGCACAGCCGGTGATAGGCGACGCGCTTTTGCTGACCTCTATCACCGAGCGTTTCTTGCAGCATCAGCCAAAAGCCAAGCTTTATGCCGCCCTACCGGATTTTTCGTTTTTTCGCCTCGACATTGAGAACGCATGGCTCAACGGTGGTTTTGGCCGGGCTTTTATTTTAAGCGCAGAAAACATTGGGTGGCGTTGATAGCCCTTTTTCCGGGTTCAATTATCTGCACGGTCTTAGTCGTAGTTTGAACGATTTTAGTCTCTTGGGGTTTCGAAAATGATCGGCCGTCAAAGCCAATCATTGTCGTCAGAATCATTTTTCTTGGTGTAAAATATTCGAATGTCGCCAATATCTACTTTAGCAACGAGAAGCATGAGTAAGTTCAAACACAGAACTCTTTCGGATAATTTCGGTTTTGCTTCTTAAAGTTGAAACTCACGACAAATATTTTCCAATAAGTGTTTTTTGTCCAATTTATGAACACATCGTTTACAAGTTGAATACAAATTGTCGGTAGGGGTCAAAAAAATCCCTTTGATTTTCCCCCGAAAGCGTTAATCTCCGTCCCAAAAGTAGACGCATATGACTGGTCCTAACACCAGATCAGGCGAAGGGACGAAAAAATGGCGCCAAATGAGCTTGCAGCGAAAGCAGAGGAAGCAGCAGAGTTGCTCAACGCGCTTGCAAACAAGAAGCGCTTGATGATCGTTTGTTACCTATTGGAAAGCGAGATGTCTGTGAATGCGCTCGCCGATGCTGTGGGGTTGAGCCAATCGGCCTTGTCTCAGCATTTGGCAAAGTTGCGGGCTCTCGGTCTTGTAGCCACCCGTCGAGAAGCACAGACAATCTACTATCGCGCCGCTTCTCAATCAGTTGGCGCTGTGATCGACACGCTCTACAATATCTATTATCCGAAGAAGGCGGCCTGAGAGATTTGTGCTGACGGCATCTTGACAATGGCATGAGCGTTTTGCTGATCGCCCGGTTGGTGGATCAGTTAATTCGGATAGTCTCCTCGATCTCTTGCGCATTGATGGCGCTCTCATGTAAAGTTTTTGCCAACCTTATGATGCCTGTGGCAGCGTGACACCTGCGCGTTAGCGACGCCTATCTTGAGCAAATTCTTGACCATCAAAATCGACGATCCTGACGACCCTCGCATCGCTGACTTTCGCGATATTCGCGAGCGCGACCTAGTCGGACGGCAGGGAAAGTTCATCGCTGAAGGCCGCGTTGTCTTGAATGTTCTAGTCAATGAGGCACCCCAAGATATTCTTTCGTTTCTTATACTGGAGAACCGTCTTGAAGGGGTAGCAGACCTTTTGGCGAAGGTGCCTATTGGCGTCCCTATCTATGTGGTGTCGGCGAATGTCATCGACAAAATTGCTGGTTTTCACCTTCATCGTGGGCTGTTGGCAGTGGCGAGGTGCAAGCCGGAAGTAGACATAAAGTCGTTTGTTTCCGCACTCCCCGCGAACGCCTTGCTTCTGATCCTTGCGGGCATTTCCAATCACGACAATATGGGCGCAATCTTTCGAAACGCTGCCGCATTTGAGGCAAACGGCGTGTTGATGGACGCCGCGTCCTGCGACCCCTTATATCGAAAAGCTATACGCGTCTCCGTGGGTGCCTGCCTTCAAGTGCCGTTTACAAAAGCCTCGACGATATTGGAAATATGCGACTTGCTGGCGGTCTTTGGATACCAGCTAGGGGCACTGTCCCCGCAAGGCCAAGAAGCGATCAATCAGTTTCCAAAATACGGTCGCCGTGCATTGATCCTCGGTACCGAGGGTCAAGGATTGTCAAAGGAAATCCTGCAATCAGTCCGTTCTTTCAAAATTCCCATGTCAAACAAGTTTGATAGTCTGAACGTCGCCACTGCGGCAGGTATTGCACTTTTCCACGCAAGTTCGTTTTCAATCCCCACTTAGTGACGAACAGAGGCGGCCTTCTGAAGTGCTTTAACGCGTTCCGCCAAGGACAACGGTGCGTCGGTATTGCGATCGCCCTTCGCCACTTTCGGTCGCGGCTCATTGGAATTGAGCGCCGACACGATTGGTGAGTTGGGGCCGTCCAATGCCGCTGTCATGCGCACCATTTCCGCCGCAATGTCATTGATCTGCTCGCGTAGCACCGCTGTGTCGCGCCGCTCGCCGTCCCAATCCGCCGCGAGCGCCAATTGCCCTTGTGTCTGCTTATCCTCAAGAGCCTTCTTTTCAGCCGTTAGCACTTGAACCCGCAGCTTCAATTTCTCGCGGTCATCCTCAAGTTTGCGGAATGCCTTTTCGATGTCACCGCCTTTGGCATTGCCAAGTAGCGACGCCAAGCGGGCTGTCAATTCGGCCACCTCCGCCTCCAGCGCCATCCGGTTTGCATCGGCGACTACCAAGCGTTTATCGACATCATTGCCTTCCATCGTATTTAACTTCAATTGCTCTCGAAGCCGGGCCACCTCTTTTTCCCGCCGCTCAAGCTTTTCTTCTCTGTCGGAAAGCTGGGTCATCAAACGTTCGTGCTTTTTTTCCAAGTCGGTTGAGCGCTTGCGTTCTTGCTTCAGGCTTTCTTGCGCCGCTTTGTTTTCAAGTTCGACTTCACGCGAATAATGGCGCAAATCTTTCTGCTCGCGCCGATGCTCGCTCAATTTATCTGACAGAGTACCGATTTCCGTATCGCGGGCCACTAATTCAATTTTACGCGTATCAGCAATTTCGGCAGCGTCCTGAAGCTGAAGATTCAAGCGTTCAAGCTCCCGCGCCCGTTTTTCCAGCGCGGCTTGGACCTCAACTTGTGCCTCCGCCAGCTTGTTCAGCGCTTCTTCCTGACGCTTCATCTCCGCGCGCAACTGACTCGATTGCGCCTCAAGTTCCGTAATCGTTTGATGTTTTTCATCGCGCTCGGTTGTCAACCGCACGAGTTCTTCGCGATTGCTGGTAATCTCAACCATTTGATGGCTGATTTTCTCTTTGAAGGTTTTAACGCTCACCTCCAACCGACGCGTAGACATGGCAAATTCAGCCCTTAGCTGATCCTTGTCGGCTTGCACTTCATTGAGTGTCAGGGGGACCGAGGCCTCAATTCGCTTCTTCGTTAGTGCAACCGCCCGCCCCCAAATGGCAGGAGCCACCATAAGGGCGAGAAACGCGGCACTCAAAAACCCGAGCGTAAACAACAGAACCGATTGTACCAAGAAAATGCCCTCAACGATCTCCGGTCAACATGCCACGCCCGACCTGTCGCATAAAGCCAATCTTCAATTTACACTTAATTTACCATACTTTGAGACCCGCTAAAACGGGTTCCAAGTCGGCTTGGCAGTTACTTTGAGATAGCCAATGTTGACGCCCAGCCGCGCACCAACCCCCGTGCGGACAGGAACAAGCAGCACATCTTGGCGCTTCAAGACATTGAACCCTACGCCGGCAAGGAAATAGGCGGAGCCGGCCACGCCACCGAAGCGACCATAGACCTGATCGGTCTGTTCAAGATTGTAAACCAACATCATGGTCCGCGACCCCTCACCGCCAAAATCCCAACCAACCGAAGGACCCTGCCAGAACAACTTAAAGTCACCGGCATTTTTGGTATAAAGTGTTCCCTCGCCATAAGTCAGCCCACCGACAAAGGCACCGCCGCCCTCCTCACCAAGAATATATCCATTGGGTAGTCCATAGGTGGAAAATATCTTTTCAATCACAGTAGCTAAGCCGCCCGATGTGGTCCCGAAAAATGTATGCCCGGAATCGATGATTTCCTGCATTGTATAGGCGTTTTCGGCACGGGCAGGCTTCGCTGCGATTGAGCACATCAGCCCAAACGCCATAAGCGCGGCGAATACTTTATGAAAAAATGCATGTGAGAAACGGGTCATTTTTTTATCCTGTTCGTGAGGGGCCAACCGTTCGACACTGCGCTTCCTGTCAACTTTGATCGCGAATCTCCGCCCGCGTAAGTGGTCCAAATTAGAACCGATTTCTTGTCGTCTCCTTAACTTTCAATCATGGCGGCAAGTTGGCTGGTTTTATGGGAATTAGAAGGTACCGTTCACATGGTTTTCTTGCCGCTTTCGCACCATGCGTGTATCACTCCGCTCAAATTATCGTGATTCCCGACGGAAAGTACGTAACATGCAATTTAATATCGCTGCTCATGACCTAGCCGCCCTCCTTTCCAGCAAACTCTGCCACGACCTTATTTCACCGGTCGGTGCCATTAATAATGGCTTGGAATTGTTGGAAGAAGGCGGCTCGGACGCCGATGCAATGAATCTCATAAAGAACAGCGCCCGCACCGCCTCCGCCCGCTTGCAATTTGCCCGTATCGCCTATGGTGCCGCTGGTTCTGCGGGTGTGCAAATTGATACCGGGGATGGGCGTGCCGTCGCCTTCGCCTATATGATGGGCGAAAAAGGAGAACTGACTTGGGAAGGTGGCCGGTTTTTTCTGCCCAAGAACAAGGTCAAGCTGCTCTTGAACATGGTCCAGATCGCCAACAGTTCCATCCCGCGCGGTGGAAGTCTTAATGTCCTCGTCGAGGGTGACGAAACCAATCCACGCTTTATCCTTAAGACCAAAGGTCCGATGCTCCGCGTTCCACCTCGGTTCTTAGAGCTCTACTCTGGCACACCAGATCATGAACCGATCGACGCCCATTCCATTCAGGCCTATTACGCGCTCTTACTCGCGAAAGAAACAGGCATGGAAATTAACATCACTGCCATACCGGAAGAGATCACCTTCACCATTCAACAAGTAGCGCAAATCACGCCCTCTCCCTCGCTTATTGCCTAACCCATATTTAAGTAAGAATTTACCAGTCTGCTTTCCGGCTTCTTTACTTAACTCTGCTAGTTCTTATGACTTAAGGGCGCGAAGGGCTTGGTCAACGGGTGTTTCTTTTGGCCAGTTGTGAGGAGTGCGACAGTGCAACACTGTCTGATTGTGGACGATTCTGCCGTGATACGGAAAGTGGCGCGCCGCATTCTCGATGGCGCTGGCTATTATGTGAGCGAAGCTTCAAGCGGAGCGGAAGGTTGGCGGCTTTGCCGTAACACCATGCCCGATGTCCTAATGCTCGATTACATCCTACCGGATATGACAGCGATTGAATTCATTGAATCCTTGCGCCGTTCGACATCCGGTCCTTTGCCGCGCATTCTTCTTTGCACGCCATTTCTCGACGTTCCACGCATTATGAAAGCCAAGCGCGCCGGTGCTGCGGGTTACCTTCTGAAGCCCTTTGATCGCTCACAGCTTTTGAGCAGCTTTCAGTCGCAACTTGGCCAAGCCAAGGCCGCGTAGTTATTTTCATATTTCAACACAAAAAACCCGGCGCGAACCGGGTCTTTTGATGAATTGATTCCGAAAATCAGGCGCTTTCGCGGTATTCGGACACATCCGGTTCGCGAAGCACATAGCCGCGTCCCCAAACAGTCTCGATGAAATCTTGGCCACCCGATGCAGCATCAAGCTTCTTACGGAGTTTGCAGATAAACACGTCAATAATTTTGAGTTCTGGCTCGTCCATACCGCCATAAAGGTGATTGAGGAACATTTCCTTGGTGAGCGTCGTTCCCTTGCGTAGCGAGAGAAGCTCCAACATTTGATATTCTTTGCCTGTCAAATGAACCCGCTGCCCGCCAACTTCCACAGTCTTGGCATCGAGATTGACGATGAGATCGCCCGTGGTGATCACCGACTGGGCATGGCCCTTGGAGCGGCGCACGATGGCATGGATGCGGGCAACCAGCTCATCCTTGTGGAAAGGTTTGGTCATGTAATCATCAGCGCCGAAGCCAAGACCGCGAACCTTGTCTTCAATGCCGGCCATGCCTGAGAGAATCAAAATCGGTGTTTTCACCTTTGAAAGGCGAAGCGTGCGCAGGACTTCATACCCGGACATGTCCGGAAGATTAAGATCGAGCAGAATGATGTCGTAATCATACAATTTGCCAAGGTCGACACCCTCTTCGCCAAGGTCTGTCGTGTACACATTGAAACTCTCGGATTTCAGCATCAGCTCGATGCTTTGGGCCGTTGCACTGTCGTCTTCAATCAGCAGAACGCGCATATTAGTCCCCTTGTCCGCCGCCGCTTCCGGGTGGCCGCCCTGGCTGCGAATATATTGCCATGTGCTTCGCAGGTTGCCAGCGAATGGTTAACAAATTCTGATTCTGATTTGCAAGCCTTGTTGTCCATCAATTAGCAACCAGCAGCATTATTCTGAATCTCCTAGGGAATCGGCAAAAGATGATGCTGATGTTTTGGATTAGAAAACACGTGCAACCGACTCTTTTGACTCGATACCCGACTTCAAAGCGGATGGGTTCGGTTTACCCGCTCTTAAGTCCTAACGCGTATGATTAATGATGCGCGTAAACGAAAGGTTACCGCGCCGGTCAAAAACAGAGAAAAATTTCATTCTCTTTAAGGATTGGCGCTGAAAACCGGACTTTTGTGCGTTCAGGGGGAAAGTTTCGCCCCACGTGTAGTGTGTAAGGCGTACCAGGAGTATGAGTATGAAATCGCGCGAGAGCCTTGTCCGGCTGAAGCTGTTTCAGGTAAACGAGAAGCGCCGCCAGTTGCTGCAGCTCGACATGATGATTGCAGAATTCGACCGGATGGCCACCGATCTGGAAAATCAGGTCGCCTTTGAAGAGCGGAAATCCGGCATTTCCGATCAGTCCCACTTCGCCTATCCAACCTTTGCCAAGGCCGCGCGCCAACGCCGCGAAAACCTTTTGGTATCGCAGCGTGATCTGAAATCACAGCGGGAAGGCGCGGCCGCCCGGCTCACGGAAGCTGAGGAAGAGCTGAAGAAGGCAGAAATGCTTGAAGGCCGCGACGGGCGCGGACGGGAAATCATCGAAGAGCCCGCAGAAAAGCGCGCCGCTGTGGCCTGACCACAGTCCAAAGTGGCAAACATCGGGAGCGGCATCACGATGCCGCTTTCACAATCCGGCAAATCCGTTAGAATTGTTGCTTCAACGTTTTAGCGGATATTTATATTGACCAGAATTCTCCCCCTTCTTCTGCTTTCGGCTTCAATTTCGTTCACACTCGGTGTGACACTTCCACTGATGCAAGTTGACCGCCTCTATTTTCTATCCACCTCGCCCAGTCTTGTCGAAGTCACTCAAAGCCTCTGGTCACACGGTGATTTTGCCATTGCGATTGTGACAGCCGCCTTCTCCATTCTGTTTCCTGCGGTCAAACTCGCAGTGTTGCACGCAGCAGCGTTTCGCGCGCACGGGCCGGCGATCGAAATTCCCAAATGGTTCAAAGCCCTGGCGCGCTGGTCGTTGCTGGATGTGATGGTGGTCGCGCTGGTTATTTTTGCTGCAAAGACGAGCGGACTTGCGACCGCTGCAACCAAACCGGGCTTGTGGTTCTTCGCAATTTCGGCAGTGCTGACAGCGGTTGCCTCTTCGGCATTGAGCAGGCACGTCGACTAACTCTTCAGCAAATGAAAAACGGTCCCAAAGGACCGCTTTAGACATCAATTGGCGATAGATTAGTGCCTATACTGCTGAATGCGCGTCGTACGCAGACCAGCGAGACCATGGTCGTCAATGGAGGCTTGCCATGACAGAAACTCGTCCATCGTCAGAGCATACCGGCTGCAGGCATCTTCGAGGCTGAGCAATCCGCCCCGCACCGCTGCAACCACCTCGGCTTTCCGCCGGATAACCCAGCGCCGGGTGTTGGACGGTGGCAGATCTGCAATTGTCAGCGGGCTGCCGTCCGGCCCGATCACATACTTTACGCGTGGTCTCATCAGTTCGGTCATTGTACTCTCTACACACCAAGGACCCATTGACGATCACGGTAGACGGACAGCTTTAACAAACGCCTAAAATAATGGCCCGAATTGAAACAATATGTCAGATCGAGACGCCAAGTGCCGGATTTGCCCCCAATGGCACCAACTCCCTTGGCAAAACGCCGTTGCTTGGCCTATATACGCCGCAACATTCAATTGATCAGGCAGGCCTTTAACCTGCCCCGGGATATATGATGAACAGTCTGGACCTGCCAAAGCGCCCCGAAGACACGCGCGTCGTTGTCGCCATGTCTGGCGGGGTGGATTCATCCGTCGTTGCCGGTCTTCTCAAGAGCGAAGGCTACGACGTTGTCGGTGTGACGCTGCAGCTTTACGATCACGGCGCATCCACCCACCGCGCAGGCTCCTGCTGCGCCGGTCAGGACATTGACGATGCCCGCCGCGTCTCTGAAAAGCTCGGCATCCCGCACTATGTGCTCGACTATGAAGCCCGGTTCAAAGCCGCAGTGATTGATCCGTTTGCCGAGGCGTACGCACTGGGTGAAACGCCGATCCCGTGTGTATCGTGCAACCAGACCGTCAAATTCGCCGATTTGCTGGAAACCGCCCGCGAGCTCGGTGCCGATGCGCTTGCAACAGGTCATTATATCCGCTCACGCCAGAACGGCGCGCATCGAACGCTCTATCGCCCGGTCGATGCCAACCGCGACCAGAGCTATTTCCTGTTCGCCACCACACAGGATCAGATCGACTACCTGCGCTTTCCGCTCGGCGGCATGGACAAGCCAGATGTGCGCAAGATCGCAGAAGACATGGGCCTCGTCGTCGCCAACAAGCAGGACAGCCAGGACATCTGCTTCGTGCCGCAAGGCAAATACAGCGATATCATCGCCAAGCTGAAGCCAAATGCTGCCGAGGCGGGTGACATAGTGCATCTGGACGGCCGCGTCCTTGGCCGCCACGAAGGCATCCTGCATTTCACCATCGGCCAGCGCCGCGGCATCGGCATCGCGGCAGGCGAGCCGCTTTATGTCGTGCATCTTGATGCGGCCAACGCCCGCGTTGTCGTCGGCCCGCGCGAAGCGCTCGAAACGCACCGCATCATCCTGCGCGATATGAACTGGCTCGGCGATGTGGCACTGGATGACATCGGCCCGGAAGGCCTGGAGCTGTTTGCCAAGGTCCGCTCAACCCGCCCGCCCAAGCCGGCGATCCTGTTTCATTCCAACGGCATCACCTCGGTTGAGCTCATCGACGGCGAAAGCGGCATCGCACCGGGCCAGGCCTGCGTGCTTTATTCCGATGACGGCGATGAGGCGCGTGTGTTTGGAGGCGGGTTCATTGCAAGGTCGGAGCGGGCGCCTGAAGCCGAAGCAATGCTCCGGCGTCTGCATATGACGGCAGCGGAGTAGCTTTCCAGTCGGCGATTGCTATTGGTGGAACGCCAGCCTAACCTGTGATAAGTGCGCCTCGGGAGGCAGCTATGAACTCGCAGCACAATGTATTCGCCGGTTCCATTCCCGAACTGTATGACCGATGCCTTGGCCCGCTGATATTCGAACCTTATGCCATTGATCTAGCTGATCGCGTCGCTGATCTTTCACCGTCCAACGTGTTGGAAACCGCTGCCGGGACCGGAATAGTGACGCTGGAAATGGTGAAAATTCTTGGATCGGCTGCACAAATCCAAGCAACTGATCTCAACCAGCCCATGCTCGACATCGCCGCTGGAAAAATCAGCAGTCCCAATGTAATCCTGAAACAGGCAGACGCAACCGCGCTGCCTTTCGGCGACGGGCAATTTGACGTTGTGGTCTGCCAGTTCGGCGTGATGTTTTTCCCGGACAAGCTTTTGGCGTTTCAACAGGCATTTCGTGTTTTAAAATCCGGCGGGCATTTCATATTCAATGTCTGGGACCGTCTCGAATTGAATGAAATACCTCACGTTGCCGATCAGGCCTTGGCTGTCACACTTTCAAGCAGCGCGCCGAGTTTCTTTCGCCAGACCCCGTATGGCTATAACGACACAGCAGAGATAAGTGCCATGCTCAGCCGAGCAGGTTTCAGCGCCGTTCATTTTGAATGTGTGGCCCGGAAAAGCTGGGCTCCGGCGGCAGGAACAGTTGCGCTTGGAATCTGCCAAGGCACACCTATGCGCGGCGACATCGAGGCGCGCAGTCCAGCCGGACTTGACGCTGCAACCGCCGATGTGGAAGCGGCGCTCGTTGATCGCTTCGGACCGGGCCCGATTGAAGGAAATATTCAGGCAATCGTATTTACGGCGGTCAAATAATCTGCAGCATCTGACATCGCTGACAAAAATAGCCTCTTCAGGCGCGTTTGCGCGCCTTTCCTTCGTGAAACTCGCATATCGCACCAATAATCCGGTCCTGATCTTCTACCGAAAGATATGGATGCATCGGCAGGCATAGTATACGCGATGGCAGGCTTTCCGACACCGGCAATCCGCCCGGCGCGATTGGATAACGCTCATACGCCACCTGCTGGTGCAGCGGTTTCACGTAATAAATCACCGACGGAATGCCGTTTTCCTGCAAATACGCCTTCAGTCCATCGCGGTTCTCGCTTTCGATTGCGTATTGCGCAAAGGCCGAGCGGGACTGGTTGTCGATCATCGCTGTCTTCACAACGCCCGCCAGCCCGTCCTCGTAGCGCTGCGCCACGCGCTGGCGCGCCTGCATTTCATCTTCGAGAATCGCGAGTTTTTCAATCAGGATTGCCGCCTGTATCGTATCCAGCCGTGAGTTGAGGCCAACGCGCACATTGTCATACTGGCTTTCACCCTTGCCATGGAAGGCATACGACCGCAGCAGTTCGGCCATCTGGTCGTCATTGGTGAACATCGCTCCGCCGTCGCCATAACAGCCGAGCGGCTTGGCCGGATAGAACGAAGTCGAAGCCACAACGCCGAACGCGCCGCACATTTTGCCTTGG
>JANPGC010000017.1:0-2331 GCA_031423755.1 Phyllobacteriaceae bacterium
GCCCTGCTGATTGTCCGCCGTCCGCTGCCGCGCGGTCGCGCCCTGCCCGCCTTTGCCGCTGGAATGCTGTTGGTCATCATATTCCCCGGCATGATGGCGCTTGCCTTCAAGACCATTCCGGCGGCGCACGGCGGTGTCATCATGGGCATGCTGCCCATTCTCACCGCCCTCTTTGCCGCCCTGATCGATGGTGACCGCCCATCGCCGCTGTTCTGGTTCTGCACCATCCTTGGCGGCGTTCTGGTTGCCGCATTCGCCTTGCGTGAAAGCGGTTTCGCATTCTCCACCGGTGATATCTGGCTTTTCCTCGCTTGCCCGTTCTGCTCGCTCGGCTATGTCATTTCCGGCAAGCTGAGCCGTCACATGACCGGTTGGGAGGTGATTTGCTGGGCCTTGGTGCTGGTCAGCCCGCTCACATTCATCGGCGCATGGTTCGTCTGGGAGCCCCGCTTTGCCGACCCCACGCCGACAGCCTTCTGGTCATTGATGTATCTCGGCGCCTTTTCCATGCTGCTTGGCTTCTTTGCATGGAACATAGGCTTGGCCATGGGAGGCATTGCCCGTGTCGGACAGGTGCAACTTCTGCAAACCTTCTTCACACTCGGCCTGTCTGCCTTGCTTGTCAGCGAGCATATCGGCTGGGACACCGTCGCCTTCGCCACAGCAGTGGTCGCGCTTGTGGCGATTGCGCGAAGAGCGCCTATCAAGAAACATGCGCAATAAAAAACCGGCCGGAGTCTCCCCCGGCCGGTTGCATTCAATCGGTCAAATATTACATGCCGAGTGCGGACTTGATGGCAGCTTCAGCCGTGTCGCCAGCAGTCTTGGCAGCAGCATCGTCGCCGCCGGATGCTTTGGCAGCAGCCTCAGCAGCGGTGCGGACCTGCGTGACAGCAGCAGTCTTCTGCTCGGCAGTCATCGTGGCGGCAGTCGCCTTCAACTGGTCGATGGTGGCCTGAACGCCAGCGTCGATGCCAGCTGATGCAGCAGCTGCCGGAGCAGCCGGGGCAGCTTCAGCAGCCGGCTTCATTGGTTCAGCAGCAGGAGCGGCGGGCTCTGCGGCAGGAGCAGCCGGGGCTGCCGGTTCAGCTGCAGGAGCAGCCGGCGCGGCGGCCTTTTCTTCGGCCTTGTTGCAGCCAGCCAAAGCCAGAGCGGACACCGAAGCGGCGAGGATAAGGAACTTCTTCATTTTGCAATACCTCCAAGCGGCGATTCCGTGCCGCGACGAGGTTCCTTTTGCGCCCAATTGTGGCAGGTTTACAGCAGATTGTGGCAATGCACCCAGTTTAGTGCACTGCAACACACTTTTTAGTGATTAAAATCGATTTGAACACCGGATATTTCGATATCGAACAATCATCACGGACATGACAAAGCAGAGATTATGGCAGTGAAAAACACAATGTCGGGTAAGTGGGACTTCTGGATCGACCGCGGCGGCACCTTCACCGATGTCATTGGCCGCAATTCTGACGGCAAACTGGTCGCCCACAAGCTTTTGTCGGAAAATCCGGAAGCTTGGAGCGATTCCGCAATTCAAGGCATGCGCGACCTGCTCGGACTCGCGTCCTCCGATCCATTCCCACTCAAACAAGTCGGCGAAATCCGCATGGGCACCACCGTCGCCACCAACGCGCTGCTGGAGCGCAAGGGAGACCGTACCCTTCTCCTCATCACCAAAGGCTACCGCGATGCCCTGCGCATAGCCTATCAAGCCCGCCCCGACATATTCGCCAAACAAATCATACTGCCAGAACAGCTCTATGGGCGTGTCATCGAAGTCGAAGAGCGTGTCCGCGCGGATGGCACCGTCGAAACCGCGCTCGACATGTCCACCCTCATGCCGCAGCTCGACAAAGCCAAATCAGACGGCTTCGATGCCGTCGCACTGGTTCTCATGCACGCATGGAAACACCCGGCGCATGAACTTGCGATAGAAGTCGAACTGCAACGGGCAGGCTTTGCGCAAATTTCCGTCAGTCACAAGGTCTCGCCGCTGGCCAAACTAGTCGGGCGCGGTGACACCACCGTGGTGGACGCCTACCTGTCGCCCATCCTGCGCCGCTACGTCGCCCAGGTCGCCGACGCACTCGGGCTCACCGGCCAAAAAGACGATCCGAAACTCCTGTTCATGATGTCCTCCGGCGGCCTTACCGACGCAGACCTGTTCCAGGGCAAAGACGCCATCCTCTCTGGCCCCGCAGGCGGCGTCGTCGGCATGGTCGAGACCGCCCGTCTCGCAGGGTTCGACAAGGTCATCGGCTTCGACATGGGCGGCACCTCCACCGACGTCGCCCATTTCGACGGCGAGCATGAGCGCGCTTTCGACAC
>JANPGC010000018.1:0-8403 GCA_031423755.1 Phyllobacteriaceae bacterium
CCCGCCGCACCGGCCGGCAGGATTGCCAGCGAGCCATAACGGAATGTCTCGTCCGGCACTTCCGCGTCAAACACACCGACACTGCCGACGATGACATTGTTCTGGTGCAAAATCCCTGCCGCATCCGCGCGGACCGGACCAGATGCCAAATTGATCTGTACGGGTGATCCGCCTTGATCAAGCACAGCATCACCATCTAGGCTGACAAGGTTTCCGTCTGAATCGATCTGGAACCTGCCGTCTCGTGTCACCGCTTCCCCAGCTGCGGTTTGAACGAGAAACCATCCCGATCCGTTTATCGCAAAATCGAGTTGATTGCCCGTCTCGGCCAACGGACCCTGCTTGCCCGACAACGAGGCAAGCCCCGGTGTCACATAGGAGACGGCTGACCTTGACAGTTTGTCCATCTCTTCGGAGAATTTGATGCCGACTTCGCGAAATCCGGTCGTGTTGCTGTTGGCGATATTGTCCGCAATTGTCGCCAGCCGCCTTTCACCGGCAATCTGCGCTGAAAGGGCAACATGAAGCCCGGTGTCCATCTCAGACCCGCGTCCTGATTTTTGCGAGTGATGCCATGAGCGCATCGGACACGCCCGCTTGGCCGGTCTGTCCAAACAACGATGCAACCCCGCCGACACTCTGCCGGCCGTTGTCAACGTCCCAAAGTGTCGTGAACCGCTTGATGAATTGGTTGAGCTTGGCAGGATCCCTGAAATCCGCCAGATCAACACGGCTTTCGAGCGTTTGAATTTGCTTGTCGATGTTCACAAGTGAGAAGACATCGGGCAAACGAAGCGCCGTTTTGACAACCTCATTCAGCGCCCTGTCTGCCAATATCTCGGTAACCGAGGTAAGCTTCGAGGCGTTGCGCTGAAAGTAAAGCGCGAGGCGTACGCCCTCATTGTCGCTGCCTGCCTGGGTCTCAAGCGATTGGCGGACATACTTGTCCACGACGCCCTTCTGAACAGAGTCAAATGCCGTCGTCGCCGCGCCATAACGTTTGAAATCAAATGCCTTGGCAAACTCGAGATAGCGCTTGTCTGCGAGCTTGTTGACAAACGCATCCGGTGCGTCCTGGCCCTCATTGAGGACCTTGCGGACAAACGCTTTCGCATAAGCCATGTCCTGCAAACCGAACGCCGACATGGCAAAAGTCAAAAGCCGCCTGTCAGACACAAACGCGTCAACCGTTTTGACCGAACCGATTTTCTCCAGATAGTAATCCGCTTCCCGCTGGATCATCGGCTGCCTGCGCAGCACCGATTCAGACCGCTGCAAGTCGCGCGCGATCAGAGAATAACTGGTGAAAGTGCTCGTCATCCACGTAACCTCATGATGAGCAACCTGCACTGCGTGGCTTGCGCGGAGCTTTTCACAAAACCATCCCGCTCTGGCGTCTGCAAGGACTTCAAGCCTCGCGCAAGTCTGACACCTTAGCCAATTCCTCTGCAGGCAACGGACACAGAGATTTATGGGAATAATTATCGGTCTGGTCATGACCCTTGGTTGCGTGCTTGGCGGCTTCATGGCCATGGGCGGGCACGTCATGGTTCTGTTTCAACCCTGGGAGTTCGTCATTATCGGCGGTGCTTCCATCGGCACATTTCTGATCGCCAATCCGATTGCCGTGGTGAAGGATTCAGGCAAGGGTTTTGTAGAAGCAATCAAGAATTCGGTTCCCAAGGAAAAGGACTATCTCGACCTCCTTGGTCTCATCTACAGCCTCCTCAAAGCGCTGAAAGAGCGGCCCAAGAACGAGGTGGAAACCCACATAGACAACCCGCAGGAATCGTCGATTTTTCAGGCCTATCCACGCGTGCTCAATCAGGTCGGCCTGCGCAATTTCATTTGCGACTATTGCCGCCTCATAATGGTCGGCAACGCCCGGCCGCATGAAGTTGAGGCCCTGATGGAGGAAGAAATCCATACAATCCGCCATGACAAGCTGAAGGCCTACCATGCGCTTCAAGCGGTCAGCGATGGCCTGCCAGCCCTTGGGATTGTTGCAGCAGTGTTGGGTGTCGTCAAAGCCATGGGCCACATTGACGCCTCGCCGGAAGTGCTTGGCGGGCTGATTGGAGCGGCGCTCGTCGGGACCTTCTTTGGCATCTTCATGTCCTATTCGGTAATCGGACCCGTCGCCACCAAGATCAAGGTGGTGCGAGAGAAGAACCTTCGTGAGTATTTCGTCGCCAAGCAGGCCTTGATTGCTCACATGAATGGCTCACTGCCGCAGATCGCGCTCGAGTTTGGCCGCAAAGCCATCTCCGCCTATGATCGCCCGACGTTGGACGCCGTCGAACAAGCCACCATGAATGCAAGCGCATGAAAGCATTGGAAAACACTGCGGGTCAGGTCATTCACCCTGTTGTCTGGGCCGATATTCTGGCCCGGGAACACGACGGCGAAGACATGCTCTCCGGATATGAGCATGCTGTCGGAGCAACGGTTTCAAGCTTGACGGCCGTCCTCTTTGGCAACCAAATCACGATCAAACTCGGCGCCTATGGGGCCAGGGTTCTGTCATCATCTGATTGGCAGACGGAGGCCACAGCTTCAGCCGCCGTCATTGAGTTTTTCTCTGCCGATAAAGAAACTCCATGCGCTGCACTGGCGCTGACGGGCCACCTCATAGACGTTTCCTTGGCTGCTTACCTTGGGTCCGTGGCACCGTTTGAACCAGTGGAGCGGCTATGTGGCGTCAGCGGCATGGAGTTGCGCTACATCGAACACATCGCCCCCGCGGTCATGGCAGCGCTCCAGCCGCTCTCGAACTTGAAGCTCGTCACACACCGTGTTTGCCTTGGCGCGGACTGGCAGGCATCGCAATCCCATGACCTGTGCGTGGCGAGCGTGGCAATGGCGCAATCGCCGGAGTCAGGGCTCTTGTCTGTCGCCATCTCCAAGCGTGTTCTTGATGACAAATCAGAGCAGGCCAAGCGCGCGCACGCGGTTGTCTACGCCGCAGCCAACTCGAAAGTTCTGGAAATTGGCAGGACCAAGGTCAAAGTGGACGTACTTGTCCGCGCAACTGATTTGACACTGGAGCGCATTCGCTCGCTTAGTGAAGGCGATGTAATTGGCATGGATTCAGCAGGCCTCAATGGGGCCCGCGCTGTGGCAAGAGGGCAAGACATGTTCACGGGACAGATCGGCCGTTCAGGGGGCACCTATTCAATCCGGGTAACGGAAACGGGCAAGACAGCATCAAGGGCCGCTGTATCTGCGCTTGCAAATCATTATGAATCGAGAGCCGCAAAATGACCACGACGGCAGCCGCTCAAGACCCGCACGGCGCGGCAAACGCGGTGCTTGCCAATTTGCCTGAGGAAGCCGAGCGAGAGTTGAACCTTGCGATCGAAGAGTTGCGCGGAATATCGAGCCGTGCGAGCGGCGCCGACCCTGTCAGAGCGTCTGGAACTTCCGCCACGATGGGAGCCGGCAGTGGAGCCGCGCTGCAAATTCCGCTGGAGGTCAATGTGATCTTGGGATCGACCGAGCTTAGCCTGGCGGAGCTCTCAGTCCTGAAGATTGGTTCCATGCTCAAACTTGACCGGATTGTTGGCGAGCCGCTCGATCTGGTCGTCAACGGCATCAGGATCGCCAGAGGCGAACTGGTTGTCGCCGACAAGGAGTCAAACAAATTCAGCTTTCGCATATCAAGCGTGATTGCTTGATCCAGACAATTGGCTTTCACAAATGGAACACCAAAGCAAATACTCCGCCGCACAAATGGCCGTGGCAGTTGTCATCGCCACTGAGAAGCCGCTGGTTGCGGAGGTGCTGAAATTTCTGGCAAAGTCAGACGTTGACGCGCTCTTGGCAAACGCAAGGTCCATGAAAAAAATCGATCAACAGGACCTGCAAGTCATTTTCGCGCAGTTTGAGAAAGAGTTTGTCGATGGCGTCGGAATTCTGAACTCATTCGATCAGCTGAGCGAAGCCGTTTCGCAAAACACGTCTTTCGCCCAGGAGCCAGATGAATCCAGCCAGACCGGACCCGCTCAAAAATCGGCATGGGACCTCGTTCTGTGCGCCGAACCTCAAGAAGTTGCCGACTATCTCGCCAGCGAGAACGTGCAGGCCGCCGCTTATGTACTATCGCAAATGCCCCCATCGCGGACGTCGGAAATCATCGCCCTCATGGGCCGCGCTGCCGCATTGCCATTGCTGGCGCGCCTGATGGACATCACTGACGTTGCGCCAGTGGCAAAGGAATTTGTTGAAAGCGCACTCATCGCCAAATTTGCGCAGGGCAAGCCAGCCAAATCAAAAAACTCAGGGGCAGGTGTTGCCGCCATTCTCAACGAAATGAATCAACAGGACTCCGAATCCTATTTGAACGAAATGACAGGCATGCTCCCGGCCGAAGCCATGCACGGCATAAAGTCGATGCTGTTCCGGTTTGAGGACATCCCCAATCTCGATCAGTCTGCGCGAGCCACCGTGTTTGATCTGGTGCCGATTGACATGCTCACGCTGGCTTTGCGTGACGCGACGCCTCCGCTAATTGAAGCCGCGCTGTCCAGTATTGGCCAGCGGTCGCGCCGGATGATTGAGAGTGATTTGCGCTCCAAAACTCCGGCGCGCCCCACCGACATATCCAAGGCTCGCAAATTGATCGTCGCCGAAGTCATGCGTCTGGCAGGCGAAGGACTTATCGAACTCTCCGCCGCTCCACTCGCCGCCTGACGCCACGGCCACGCTTTGGAAGACTCTGACAAGGACAGCAAAACCGAAAGCCCGACTGAAAAGCGCGTGAACGATTCACTTGACGAAGGCAATGTGCCATTTTCTCGTGAGGTTCCGCTGGTTGCTTCAATACTGGCCTTCTGGGCGTGTTATTCATCATTCGGCAACGCGGACATTCTCGAAATATCAAAAATTCTTCACGCCGTCGTTGAATCAAATGTCGGTGAGGAGCCGGTCTCCAATCCGGAAATTTTCAGCATGGTCCGGCGCTTGTTTTCCGGCATTGCAATTGTATTGACACCGTTTTTTGCGGCTTTGATCATATCAGGCTTGGTATCCTCAATTCTTCAAAATCAACCAAGGCTCATAGCAAGCCGGATAGTGCCAAAGTTATCGAGGATATCGCCTGCCACTGGCTGGAAGCGGCTGAATTCGTCGAAAAACTATTTCGATTTCCTCAAGTCGCTGATGAAAGTCGCGCTTTTCCTTTCGATCTTCTCATTTCAAACGCAAGCCACAATCAGGGAAGTGACAATGATGGTCCGCAAAAGCGCTGACGCCGCGCCGGTGGCCATCGCATCGTTGATTTCGCAGATGATTGCCGCCGTCTGCATGGCCGCTGTCGCCGTTGCAGTGGTGGATCTTGTTTGGCAACGAAGGAATTGGCTGAACGATTTGAAAATGACGCTGCAGCAGGTCAAGGACGAGATCAAGCAGGCCGAAGGCGATCCCATTGTCAAAAGCCGGTTGCGATCGCTTGGCAGAAGCCGTGCGCGCAACCGCATGATGAAGTCAGTGCCAACGGCAACACTGATAATTGCCAATCCGACGCACATCGCCATCGCGCTGCGTTACGACCGCGCACGGGATGCAGCGCCGGTGGTTGTGGCGATGGGTGCCGATTTGATCGCGCTGCGCATTCGCGAAATCGCCTCCGAACATGCCGTTCCTGTGTTTGAACAGATCGAACTTGCGCGCTCGCTGTTTAAGGTTGTCAGGGTGGATCAGATCATTCCGCAAAATTTCTATCAGGCGCTCGCCGTGCTGATCCGTGAGATCGAGCGTTGAAATCATCTCGACGGTGCGCATTTCTGGCTTTGTCAAACAACGACGCCGCCTCTTCAATCGCCGGTCAATTGGCCAGGCTTGGATTGGTCTACTGGAACAGCGCCAATATGTTCTGAGCCGAAGCATTGGCAATCGACAGTGCCTGAATTCCGAGTTGCTGCTGTGTCTGCAACGCTTGCAGGCGCGTGGATTCCTTTGAGATATCAGCGTCCACCAAAGTCCCGATACCCAGCTCAATGGAGTCGAGCAACGTTTTCACAAAATCATTTTGTATCGAGATACGTTTCTTCACCGCCCCGGTCTCAGACGTTGATGATGCGAGCTGTGCCAGCTTCGCGTCCACTGCGGAAATCATGTCGTCAATATCCGTATTGTCCACCCCCGCAGCGGTGACGTCGAGCGTTGTCAGCGAGACAGTCAGTGCGCCAGCGCCAGTGGTGGTGAACACGCTGTCCGCAATTCCGGATTGGTTGGCATCGTCAAACAATTCCAGCGCCGAGGTGTCAATGTCAATTGTCTCTACCCAGACGCCGGTCGTTGTCCGCGTGAATGAAGACACGATCGATTTGACCTGCACATAGTCCGGACTTGCGGAATCGACCGACAGCCAGTTCTCTCCGGAGAACGAGGCCGAATCTGCAATCGAACGCAGCTGATCCTGCAGCGAGCTGATTTCATCCTGAATTTTCGTCCGGTCCACACCGGGTTCACGCGCGGCGACAATCTTGGATTTGATCTCGTCGACGACATCAATCGCGCTGTTGAGTGCGGTGTAGGTCACATCGATCTTTGCCGATCCAAGCCCAAGTGCGTCTTGCACAGTCGACAGCGCCTTGAAGTCCGACCGCATCGTTGTTGCGATCGCCCAGTACGCGGCATTGTCCTTGGCCTCAGCGACCCTGTATCCTGTCGATATACGGCTCTGCACCTGTTGAAGTTCCGCATTGGTGTTCTGCAACGTGCGCAACGCCGTCATTGCTGATGCGTTTGTGTGTATGCTGCTCATGTCGTTGATCCTTGGTCTGTCCAGCGGTGTCTACGCATTGTGACTTTCAATCGGGGTCGTCCTCCGGCTGAATCCGCCTGTCAAAGGCGACGTCAACCACCTCAAGCGCGCTGATGTTTGCAGCACCCATCCTTGTCTGCAGCGCCGGAAACAGGAAGGAGCGCAGCTGCGTGGCGGCCCCTTCTGTGACCGGCAGCGCGACAAGCCGGGTAAGCTTGCCCAGATCCCGATGCGCAACGTCCGCAATGTGATAGGCCGCGATGCCGATCTCAGCGGGATCGCCCAGGGTCAAGACAGCGCGAAACGACAGGTAGCCAGTCACAACGCCGCCGTTGAATATCTCTATCGTGATGTAGTCGGTCTTGGCCGGTTCGCCAGACTCCATCGTCTCGGCTGGCGCCGCCTGAGCGCTCCTTGCGGCATGGTATCCATAACCGGAATAGGCAGCGATGATCGCCGCTATGGCAATGAAACCACTAACGGCAACTTGAAGCATGACTGCCCTGCTCAATCTCGTCAGCGCGCAATTTCGGCATCCATTTCAGAAGAATCAAATATCGCGGCTGGCTTGCTCCAAGCTTGAGCGCCGACAGCGCCTGTCACCGCGGCGGGCCGCCCAGAACCATCGCGAGCGGCAAAACTTGGCTTTGAAAAGCACTGTGGTAGACGCAAATTGGATCAAAAAAATACAATCATAAGAAATGCAACTTCTCGCATGCGAAAAATCGCAGTTGGCGCAGAATCCACCGGGAGTTACCTCAATAAACACATTCTTAATGAATGATTGAGGTGATTCGCGATGATCGTGCTGATTGATGAAAGAAATCTTGTGGTTGACGGCTACAAGGCACAACTGAAGCGTGAGGGATTTTCGTCGGTTGGCTTCAGCTCAACGCAATTCAAGGAATGGTTCGACACATCAATCGATGACGACTTTGAGAGTGTTGGCGCTTGCTTGGTCGGAGACATCGACAACAAGCAGTTTTCACCGACTTATCTGAAGAAAAGAACCAGTGCGCCCCTTATCGCGCTTGTCGAGCAGAACTCGCTCGAAAATACCTTGAGACTTTTTGAAACCGGCTTTGACGATGTGTTGCGCAAGCCGGTGCATATTCGCGAAATACTCGCCCGGATAACAGCGATAAGGCGTCGCTCCATGACAGACGAGCATGGCCAATCGTCAGGGCGGCTAAGTGTATTCTTTGATGGACGCGACCCGGAAATTGATGGCGAACCGTTCCCTCTGCCCCGGCGGGAGCGCCGGATTCTTGAGTATCTGGCGTCCGTCAAGGGAAGGCGCGTCAACAAATCGCAGATATTCAACGCGATATACGGCCTGTTCGATGATGAGGTTGATGAGAATGTCATCGAGAGCCACATCAGCAAACTTCGCAAGAAAATGAAGCAACGGCTTGGCTTTGATCTTGTCGATTCAAAGCGTTTCCTTGGCTACCGGCTGCTGTCCGAACAGGACGCCGCATGATGTGGCAGATGACCGCGTGCCATTGCCGCTGTTGAGAAAGTCTCACGCAAGGTCCGCACGCTATCCTTCGCCAACCTGCACTGTGGAGCCATGCAATGAGCATATATGGAATGATGCGCACCAGCATCTCAGGCATGGCGGCCCAGGCGTTCCG
>JANPGC010000019.1:0-7672 GCA_031423755.1 Phyllobacteriaceae bacterium
GCTCGCGGCTCCGATGGACGGTGCTTTTTATGCTTGGTGCGACGTCAGCCAGCACACCAATGATTCGATGATTTTCGCCAACAAAATCTTGGAAGAGACGTTTGTCGCGTCGACGCCGGGTCATGATTTTGACTTGGAGAACGGTCACCGCTTCATGCGGTTCTCATATGCCGGGCGGCACGAGGATATGGTTGAGGCGCTCGACCGGCTCGAAAGATTTCTGGCGTAAGCCTCAGAAAAAAAGGCCGGAATTGCCTCCGGCCTTGGTTCTTTGACAATCTAATAACTCAGAAGAAACCGCGGCGCTGCCACCAGCCGCCCTTGCGCGGCTTGCTTTCTCCAGCCGGTTCTTCGGCGTCCGGCGCGTTTTCAGGCTCGGTGACAACCTGTTCCACCGGCACTTCCGCAGCTTCCGCCTTGCGTCGCGAAGCTCTTGGCTTTGCTGGAGCTTTGGTTGTGGCGGGTGCATCATCTGCCGTCGCGACTTTGGTCGGCACAGCAACGGCAGCAACCGTTTCAACTGTTGCTTCAACGCTCTCAGCCTTTTTCTTGCGGGCGCGTGGCTTGGCAGTTTTAACAACGGGCTCAGCGGCAGAATCGGCAACGGCTGCCACTTCGGCGGGGGCAGCTATTTGATCCACAACCGACTCAGCAGGCTCATCTTTTGCCGTCTCGACAGAATTGTCGTCCGCCCCTTCCTTGGTGCGGCGGCCGCCGCGACGACCACGGCGACGCTTCTTTGCATCACGCTCTGCGGTTTCGTCGCGTTCCGTGTTTGAGGCCTTGGCGACAGTTTCGGTGCCGTCTGTTTGATCTGCGGCATCGTCATCGCTGTCATCTGCGCCAGAATCGTCCGCACTGTCGCCAGAGCCTTCGATCACAACGCCGTTCTGGTCGCGCTGCTCTTCGCCACGGTTGCGTCCGCGCCTGCGGCGGCGGCGCTTGCGGCGTGGTTCACCTTCGGTATTGCCATTTCCGCTGCGGGCGGGCTGTTCTGCCTTGGGCTGCGAAACCACTTCTTCCGAGGCTTCCGCCTCCACGACTTCCACTTCTTCCGGTTCCTCAACGGTTAGATCGGCCTGATCTTCCGGCGTTTCTTCGTAAGCGGGAAGAAGCGGGCCGCGCGGTGTGCCGGACGCCGGGCCGCCACGGTCGATCAGCACATGCTGCGCGCCAACCTTGTCGTCAGCGTCCAACAGAATGCGAACGCCAAAGCGCTGCTCAAGATCTGTCACACTCTCGCGTTTCTGATTGAGCACATACAACGCTGTCTCAACCGAGGTTTTGACGATCAAGTCATTGGTTGCGCTGCGCAGCAGGAACTCTTCAATCGTGCGGATGACGTGCAGACCGACCGAGGACTGCGAGCGCACATGGCCGGTACCGCCACAATGGGCGCAGACCTGCATCGTGCTTTCAAGCACAGAAGCTCGAATGCGCTGGCGTGACATTTCGAGCAGGCCGAAGTGCGAAATGCGGCCAACCTGGATGCGGGCGCGGTCGTTCTTGAGATTGTCCTTGAGGCGTTTTTCAACAGACCGGTTGTTGCGCTTTTCCTCCATGTCGATGAAGTCGATGACGACAAGGCCCGCAAGATCGCGCAGACGAAGCTGGCGTGCAACTTCTTCGGCCGCTTCAAGGTTGGTCTGAAGCGCGGTATCTTCGATGGAGTGCTCGCGTGTTGACCGGCCAGAGTTCACATCGATGGAGACGAGCGCTTCGGTCTGGTTGATGATGATGTAGCCGCCGGATTTCAGCGTCACTTGCGGTTGCAGCATCTTGTCCAGATGACCTTCGATGCCTGCACGTGCAAAGATTGGCGTTGCTTCCCGATAGGGCTGAACCATCTTGGCATGGCTTGGCATAAGCATGCGCATGAAGTCTTTGGCCTCGCGATAGCCGTTTTCGCCAGAAACAAGTATTTCCGAGATGTCCTTGTTGTACAGATCTCGGATCGAGCGCTTGATCAGGCTGCCCTCCTCGTAAACAAGGGCAGGGGCAGACGACTGGAGTGTCAGGTTGCGCACCGTTTCCCACGCGCGCATCAGATATTCGTAATCGCGCTTGATCTCGACCTTGGTGCGGTTGGCGCCTGCCGTTCGCAGGATGACGCCCATGCCTTTCGGCACTTCGAGTTCCTTGACCACATCCTTCAAACGCTTGCGGTCCTGCGCGCTGGTGATCTTGCGCGAAATGCCACCGCCACGACCTGTGTTCGGCATGAGGACGGAGTAGCGACCGGCGAGCGACAGATATGTCGTGAGCGCAGCGCCCTTGTTGCCGCGCTCTTCCTTGACAACCTGAACCAGCAACACTTGGCGGCGCTTGATGACTTCCTGGATTTTATACTGTTTGCGCGAGGTGCGGCGGCGAAGCGGCATTTCTTCCATGGCGTCTTCTGCGCCAACCGATTCGATTACTTCCTGCTCTTCAATGTGGTCGTCATCCGAATGTTCACCGTCATCATCGTCGTCGTGCTTTTCGCGGCGGCGTGATTTGCGGTGACCGTGACTTGACTCTTCGGAGGTATCTTTGGCTTCAGCAGTAACGTCTTCGGAGATTTCATCGGTCTCTACTGCCATCTCCATGACGGTCGGCTTCTCGTCGCCATGGCCACCTGATTCGGCTTCTCCGCTCGTTTCGTGATGCGGCTCGGCATCCGGCTGACCTTCGGAGGCCAAGTCTGCCGCGCTTTCGCCCTCTGTGCGGCCGCGTCCCCGACCACGTTCGCCACGGTTGCGGCCGCGGCCATATTCTCGCTCGCGGCGCGGTTCGCGCGGCTGTTCGTCTTCATCCTCGTCGTGCTCTTCAGCTTCCGCTTCCAGAAGCGCCTGACGGTCCGCATACGGAATTTGATAGTAGTCAGGATGTATTTCACTGAAAGCGAGAAATCCGTGGCGGTTACCGCCATATTCGACGAAAGCCGCCTGCAACGACGGTTCTACGCGCGTTACCCGTGCCAGATAGATATTGCCGCGTATCTGTTTTTTGTGTTGAGATTCAAAGTCAAATTCTTCGATCCGGCTGCCACGGACCACGACGACGCGTGTTTCCTCCGGGTGGGAGGCGTCGATCAGCATCTTGTTTGCCATTTTGGAAATACTCCCCGGCAAGCGGGCGATCTTCACCATCCAATCTGGCAGCAATGCTGCAAATGGCGGTGGTTCGGCGGCTTGCGGATATGATTATGCTCTTCACGGACGCGTTTGGCGCAACCAGCGGCAAGGAGGCAAAAAAGCCACCCTGAAACACACCTTCTGGCATACTAGCGATCATCACGTATCCGTCGAATGAACGACCCAAGTTTTCGGCCCGCATGCGGACCAGTGACGGCTCTGGAAGAGCCAAGCGGATAAATCCGCCTATCTTTGCCGGAATTTGCCTCAGCAACCTCCAGCGAGAACCAATTTGAACCTGATGGCCGTCTTGCGACAGTTCGCAGTCTTTACAGCGGCCCAGATTGTGAGCCAGCTTTGATGCCGGAAAACTCCGCCGGCCAAGCAGTATTCATGCTCAATATAGAGGCTTGCGCGTCAAACAGGCAAGTGCCTTTTGCCGCAAAGTCAAACCATGCGGATTGCGGGAACGGCAAGGTTTGATTAACCAAACAAAGCTAGACCTGATCAAATCTGTAAACATGGCTTGGATATGAGCTTACGCCTGAAAAACATGGCAAGAATCGCCTTGGGCCGTGCAGTGGCGGCCACGCTGGTTTTGCTTTGTCTGCCAACGCTTTTGGCACACGGCCAAGGCAACTTTGCGCAGTCGGCAGTTGAAATCAGGTTTGCCGGCGGTGCGAAGGCGACGCGCGTCGAGATTGATTTTGACAAACACCCCGACGTGACAACAAACCTTCTTGCCGCGCCTTACAGGCTTGTCATCGACATGCCGGAAACACTGTTTGCGTTGGATGCCGCAAATTCGCCTGCCGCCGGTCTGGTCAAGTCCTATCGCTTTGGACTGATTCAGGCTGGCCGATCGAGAATGGTCCTCTCCATGGATGGGCCTTTCAGCGCGTCTACTCCGCAAATCGTGCGATCTGCAGACAGAACGCGCCACACATTGTTGATTGACTTGAAATCGGCAAAGGCTGCGGCATTCGAATCTGCCCTTTCAGCCCAAACAGTAACAACATCATCTGTCACCAGCGGGAAGGGGGACAGAATCGGAAGTTCTGACGCCAGTGAGGACTTTGTAGTTGTCATCGACCCCGGGCACGGAGGCATTGATGGCGGTGCCACGGGAATTCATGGAGCGATGGAAAAAACTCTCACCTTGATATTTGCCCGCGAGTTGAACGCGCGCCTTAATATGCTACCGGGCGTAAAAGTGTTCATGACCCGTGACGAGGACCGCTTTATCGCGTTGGATGAACGCGTGCGAATCGCGAGGCAGCTGAACGCCTCGCTCTTCATTTCAATCCATGCAGACACAATCAGTGACAAATCCTTGCGCGGTGCGACTGTCTACACACTCTCAGATCAGGCGTCTGACGAGATGGCGCATGCCGTCGCGCAGCAGGAAAACCTGTCAGACGCGATTGGCGGCGTTGTAACGGACGTGGAAGATCCCAATGTCGCTGACATTTTGATAGATTTGACCCGCCGCGAAACGATGCAATTTTCAGTAAAGTTCGCCCGGTCTTTGGTCGCATCCATACAGAAAAAGGCGAAGACGATAAATCATCCGCATCGTTCGGCTGGATTCAAGGTCTTGAAGGCCCCAGACATTCCCTCAGTGTTGGTCGAACTCGGGTATTTGTCGAATCCGGACGATGAAAAGCTCGTCTCTGATCCTGAATGGCGCAAGGGTGTGCTCGAGGAGATGGCGAAGGCGATCAGCGCATATGCGATGAAGCAGGCGGCCGGCCGCCAGTAAGGGTTGATTTCGTCTGCCCGCTGTTGCTTTTGCGCAATGGTGCAGAAGAGGCAAATCGCGTAAAGACACTGTGATGGGACCAGTCGTTCACGCGATTGCCGCATTTGTCGGCGAGTGGGTCAAACGAAGCAAGGAAAGCCGGACTCAGCGCATGCGGGTTCCTGGCACAAGGGGGTGGCTTGGCCACCCGGGGATCAGATGATCAGACTGCTCGGTTATTTCTTCGGCATTGGCGCATTGCTTTTCCTGCTCGTTGCGGGAGGGATCGGGCTGTATGTTGGCAGGCTCTCCAAGGATTTGCCGGATTATCAGGTCCTTGCCGATTATCAGCCGCCGGTGACGACGCGTGTGCATTCGGTTGACGGTGCGCTTATGGGCGAATTTGCCAAGCAGAAGCGACTTTACTTGCCGATTCAAGCGGTACCCGACATGGTCAAGGCGGCGTTCCTGTCGGCCGAAGACAAGAATTTCTACCAGCATCCCGGAATAGACATGTACGGTCTGGCGCGGGCTATTGCGACGAACGTGCAGAATTTTGGCTCCGGAAAGCGTCCAATCGGTGCATCGACGATCACGCAGCAGGTCGCCAAGAACTTCCTTTTGTCGTCCGATCAGACAATTGACCGCAAGATCAAGGAAGCAATTCTTTCGTTGCGCATTGAGCAGGCCTATTCCAAGGACCGCATTCTTGAGCTCTATCTCAATGAAATTTTCTTCGGACTGAACTCATACGGCATAGCGGGCGCGGCGTTGACCTACTTTGACAAGTCGGTGAACGAGCTGACCATTCCGGAAGCTGCCTATCTTGCAGCCTTGCCCAAGGGGCCATCCAACTACCATCCGTTCCGCCAGACCGAGCGCGCCATTGAGCGGCGCAATTATGTCATCGATCAGATGGTCGAAAACAAGTTCGTGACAGCAGCAGACGGTGCCGATGCGAAGAAGCAGCCCTTGGGCGTGAACTTGCGCAGCGGTGGCCAGACTGTGTTCGCGGCAGAATATTTCACCGAAGAAGTGCGCCGCGAAATCGTCGCGCGCTATGGTGAGGAAGCGCTTTATGAGGGCGGATTGTCCGTGCGCACGACGCTTGATCCGAAGCTTCAGCTTTTTGCCCGTGCGGCGCTGCATCGCGGGTTGATCAAGTATGACGAGCTTCAGGGTTACCGCGGGGCATTCAAGACCATTGATGTCAGCTCCGACTGGGGCAAGGCGTTGGGCGAGGTTGAGCATTATTATGATTTGCCCGAATGGAAACTTGCTGCTGTGCTTGATGTCACAGAAGAGGGCGCGGCGCTTGGATTGCAGCCTTTGAAAGACGTGTCCGGCGCACTTTCCGAGACGCGCGAACAGATCAGCCTTGCTCCGGATAATTTCAAATGGGCAATGACACTTCGCGTTGACGGAAAGCGCATCAAGGCCAAGACATTTGGCGATGTGCTGCATGTTGGAGATGTTGTCTTTGTTGAAAAGAACGAGGAAGGCGGATGGCGTCTGCGCCAGATCCCGGCAGTCTCCGGAGCGCTCGTGGCGATGGATCCGCACACCGGGCGCGTGCTTGCGATGATCGGCGGTTTTTCTTATGCCCAGTCCGAGTTTAACCGTGCGACGCAGGCGATGCGCCAACCGGGTTCCTCATTCAAACCGTTCGTTTACGCCGCCGCGCTCGACAATGGCTACACACCGGCCTCGGTTGTACTGGACGCGCCAATCAGCATTGATCAAGGCGGGTCGCTCGGCGTTTGGGAGCCGAAGAATTACTCGGGCAAGCCTGCCGGACCTTCGACGCTGCGCGGCGGTATTGAGCAGTCCCGCAATCTGATGACAGTCAGACTCGCCAAAGACATGGGCATGAAGCTGGTTGCGGAATATGCCGAACGTTTCGGCGTCTACGACAAGATGCTGCCGGTGCTGTCTATGGTTCTTGGCGCTGGCGAGACGACCGACATGCGCATGGTGTCGGCGTTTGCGGTGTTCGCCAATGGCGGACGAGCAATCAAGCCATCGCTCATTGACAGAATTCAGGATCGCTTCGGCAAGACCATATTCAAGCATGATGAGCGCACCTGCGAAGGCTGTGCGGCGACAAGCTGGCTCGATCAGCCTGAGCCGGAGCTGATCGACAACCGTGATCAGGTGCTGGATCCGATGACAGCCTATCAGGTCACTTCGATGCTTGAAGGCGTCGTTCAGCGCGGCACGGCAGCCAATATCAAGGACATCGGCTTTCCGGCCGCCGGCAAGACCGGGACCACGAATGAAGAAAAGGATGCGTGGTTCATCGGATATACGCCGGATTTGGTCACGGGCATCTTTATAGGATACGACCATCCGACGCCGATGGGAAAAGGCTCGACAGGCGGTGCGCTCGCTGCCCCGATCTTCAAGGAATTCATGCAAAAGGCGCTTGAGGGCAAGCCCGCCGTTGACTTTCGCGTGCCTGAGGGCATGACCGTCGTGGCAATCGACCGCAAGACTGGCATGAAGGCTTTTGGCGAAGGCAAGGGCGTCATCATGGAAGCCTTCAAGCCGGGCACCGGGCCTGCCGATTCCTATTCAGTCATCGGCATCGAGGACATTGCTGTGCAGGAGCGGGGCCCGACAGTATCCCCGACCGCGACCAAGATTATCGAACAGGGCGGCGGCGGGCTGTTCTAAAGTTCTGCCAGCTTTACACCGCGCGGACCCGACACTATGGTCCGCGCGATTTTTCATTTTGGACAATTCAGGAAGAGACACATGCGCGCGGAAATGGAGACCTTGGTCGATGAGATCAAGCAGGCAATCAGCCTGCTGA
>JANPGC010000020.1:0-5488 GCA_031423755.1 Phyllobacteriaceae bacterium
CCGCCTATGTCGGACAGGACCTGTTTCTGTTTGCAGGCACGGTGCGACACAACATTGGCCTTGGCCGCACGGACGCAACTGAAGCCGAGATCGTCGCCGCTGCAAAGGCTGCAAATGCCCACGAGTTCATCATGAGGCTGGCCAATGGCTATGACACCCAGGTCGGCGAAGGGGGTGGCAATTTGTCCGGCGGACAGCGCCAGCGCGTGACGATTGCCCGCGCAATCTTGCGCAATGCGCCGATCCTCATTCTTGATGAACCGACAAGCGCGCTGGATTCTGAATCCGAAGCGCTGATCGGCGAAGCGCTGGAGCATCTCTCAAAGGGCCGCACGACGATCATCGTCGCACACCGTCTGTCAACGATCGCCAAGGCCGACAACATCGTCGTAATCGAGGGCGGCCAGGTCGTTGAGCAGGGCGCACCGAAGGATCTGTTTGAACAGAACGGCCGTTTCCAGAAACTGTTCGCCTCCCAGACGCTGCAACTGGTTTGAGGGTGAGCAATACTTCCGCGTTGATGTCCGCCAGAACTTGAAGCGTAGGGCGTTCAAATGGGATCAGCCTGGACGCTGGGGTTTCCGCCCTGGCGAGGAGCGTGACGCGACGCGGTGCAGGCACCGCGAGCGGCGCGCGAAGAAGTCCGGAGCGCGGAAAAACAATTCCAACTGATCCCATTTGGACGCCCCGTGCTTCAAATCTTCGATCGGGCTCACCGTGGCGGAGTGACAATGCTCTTTGTGATTGCAATTTATTGGAAAGACGCTATGGCAGTCTCCATCAGGCAGACCGAGAAATGTCATCGCTGTCAGGCAAAGTGGAGTGCAACTGGCAATGCGTGAAGATGCGGTAAGCAGACTGCTCGGACGATTGAGCGGCGCGGCTCATCGGGGCGGTGCATTTGGTTCGGAAGTCCTGCTGGCCATCTCAAGGGTTTTGCCGAAAGGTGACCTAATCTCTCTTGAGACCGGCTGCGGAAAATCAACCATCATGTTCTCGAATTTGTCGAAGCGACATTTTGTCTTTGCCTATGACGACCGGAATTTGCCTGACAGCTCTGTCGAGATGGTTCAGGCCGATCAAGACTTCAAGTCTGGCGGCGTGACGTTTGTCTTTGGGCCGACACAGAAGAGGTTGCCAGCTTACACATTTCCTGAGGGGACATTGTTTGATGTGATTTTGATCGACGGGCCTCACGGATATCCATTCCCCGACCTCGAGTACGCCTTGCTTTACCCCTTTTTGAAGAAGGGCGGAATTCTCATCATTGACGATGTGCATATTCCGTCAATCGGACGTATGTTTGATATCCTTCGCGAAGACCGGATGTACGACGAGGTCGGAGTGTTTTCCACCACGGGTGTTCTGCGCAGAACCAATACGGATGGTGTCCCGGCGGATGGAGATCATTGGTACGAGCAAGCCTACAATTACTCCCGGTTTCCGCTGCCCACCGAAAAGTATCATTCAGATCGAAGCTATGTGTTTGCGCAGACCGTTGATTTTGGCAATCAAGCGGACCTTCGCAAGCATGTTGTGCGTGGAATCGAGATTTCCCCGGCAGAGCGATGCGGGAAGACCATCGATACGTCGTCTACATTTGTTTTCAGTCTGCCCAAGACTGTAAACGGCCCTGTGAGGCTCGCTCTTGACTACAGGTTCGCTCACGCCGACTCGGCAGCAGGTGCCGCAATAATGAGTGACGCGACTGTCCATCCAATTCCTGCGGCAGCGGAGAGGTCCGTGGCATATTTTGAATTCCCGGCACCTTCGCAGCCCGATATGACGATTACGCTGCTGCTTCCAAACGCAGTGCCAGAGCATGATCGCGGTGCGCGCAGGTATGATTTTCGCCGGTTGGGAGTTGATATTTTCTCGATGACCCTCAGCCCGTCAGGCGCGCCGTCGCTGTTGGCGAAGCTGTCTGCGGCTTTGGGCAAACGACGGGGACCATGATGGAAGCGGGTGACGGGATCAAGGTCCTGCAAAAATTGGATCACTCTGAGATAATGCTTGTCCTGGAACGTGAGGGCCGGAACCATCCGTATCTGCCATGCACCGCCGTCGAAGAAACTGCCGCGCTTCCGCGGTTTGATCTGCCGAACAAACAGTCAAAGCTCCGATTTCTCCCGCAGAAATCTCTCTGGCACGTGAGCGAGTTCTTCGTATTCGAGGGCGATGAATTCGCTGATGCCGCGACACTTGCCTTGCGTAACCGCGTTGCAACGCAAGACGAAAAACAGCGTCTTCAGCGTGACAGCCGCCCGCCGCACAAGCTCTGGATGGTCTTCGAGCTTGAACGCGAGAACAGGATCGAGGGGAGCGACGTCAGGGTTTACGGCGCCCCATTCGCACGTTTGCTTTGGTCAATAAGCGCGGCGCTTTTCAGAAAGAATTGCGCGCCGCTGGCCAAGCCATTCCGGTCGTACTTTCGAAAGGCAGCCTACCTTATTTATAGGAAGTCGCAGGAAAAGGTGACTTTGTACAGGTTGATTTACAAATGCCTGGATGGGGTCGAGCGCTAGATGAATACAGCGCAGAAGAAGATTGTCATCGCAAATTTCTATCCCGTTTGGCCCGCTATGGGTGGCGGGCAACGGCGTATTTTTTTCCTGGCAAAAGAATTGTCGAAGGCATTTTCCGTAGAGATTGTAACGCTTGAACGAAGCGGGTTGAACCGCACATTGACATTCAGCCCGACGTTGAAGGAAATCAGAGTGGCGGCTGATGCAGAATTTCGGCAGAAGGAGCATGATCTTGAGGGGCGTGTGAAAATGGCCGCAGATCTGGCCTACACGCTTTTTTGGGACAGGTGCAAACTCTATCAGTCGACGTTGAAGGAGCGCGTGGCACCCGCATCGGCAGTGGTCTCCGCGCACCCCTATTCGACCTATGCTTTACTCGCAGCAATGGGAGACGATCCGCGCCCCTTTGTGTTCGATTCGCAAAATGTCGAGAAGTTGCAGAAGGAGCCGGTATTACGCGACTTCCCGGATTATCTTGACGAAATAATGAAGATTGAAAGGGCATCGATAGACAGGGCCGACGTAACGATTGCTTGTTCGCAAAGCGATGCACAGGGTTTTGTGAGGCATTATGGCGCCAACGAAAATGACATCAGAATAATTGAGAATGGTGTGGATGCAATTGGCGTTCCTCTCATCTCGGAAAGTGAAAAGCGGAATGTTCGGCGGCAGCTGAATGTTGGTGATCGGCCGATCGCAATTTTCGGTGGCAGCTTTCACTTTCCAAATTTTCAGGCTGCGGACCGATTGCTGGAACTGGCTATGGCGATGCCTCATGTTGTCTTTCTGGTCTTGGGCAGTGTCTGCAATTACAAGAACATCGCTGATTGCAATCTGGAAAATGTCGTCAAACTCGGCGAAGTGGACGAGAATACCAAATGGATGGCCTTTAACATCGCTGATATTGGCCTGAACCCGATGGAGATTGGATCAGGCACGAACGTGAAGATTTTCGAGTATGCAGCGGCAGGTCTGGCAATTGTCTCAACACCGTTTGGTGCCCGCGGTGTCCCGTTTGCCCAAGGAAAAGAATTTGTTTCCGCACAAATCGATGGGTTTGCAAGCGAGATCGAAAAATTGGTGCGAGGAACGCAAGGGCTGGCTATGGGTGCTCGGGCACAGCGCAAGGTCCGCAAGTGCGCTGACTGGACCGTTATCGGGGCAAAATACCAAAAGATTTTTGCTGAGCTTGTTCAATGATTGGTAGCGTGTACAGGGTGAGCACGCTTCCCCAGTGCCCGGGGCCACTTTTCAATACGGGCTCGCCACATCCCCTGTCTCGACATAAACCGTCTTGATCTGGCTGTAGTGGCGCAGCGCCTCGATCGAGTTCTCGCGGCCAATGCCTGACTTGCGGAAGCCGCCGAAGGCGATTTCTGATGGTGCCAGATTGTAGTTGTTGATCCAGCATGACCCGGCCTTGATCTGCGCGATCACGCGGTGCGCGCGCGCCAGGTCGCGTGTGAAGACACCAGCAGAAAGACCGAACTCTGTATCGTTGGCCCTAACGATTGCCTCGTCCTCGTCGTCAAAAGAAAACACCGCCATCACCGGCCCGAATATCTCCTCGCGAGCAATGCGCATCTGGTCGGTGACGCCGGTGAACACTGTCGGCTCAATCCAGGCGCCGCCTTCAAATCCTTGCATCGCCGGAATGCCGCCGCCGTAGGCCAGCGTCGCGCCTTCCGCCTTGCCGATGTCAATATAGCCCTTCACCTTGTCGCGCTGGGCAAGGCTGACCATTGGCCCCATCTGCGTGTCCGGGTCCATCGGGTCTCCAAGCTTGATCGCCTTGGTACGCTCAATCAACCGGTCAACAAACCGGTCATGGAATTTGCGCTGCACATAGACGCGCGTGCCGTTCGAGCAGACTTGGCCTGTCGAATAGAAATTCGCCAGCATCGCGCCGCCAACCGCATTTTCCAGATCCGCATCGTCGAAAATCACAAGCGGCGACTTGCCGCCAAGTTCCATCGTCGCATGCTTCATCTGCCCGCCAGCCGCCGCCATCACTTTCATGCCGGTCGGCACCGAGCCGGTCAGCGAAATTTTGTCGATGCCCGGATGATTGACGATCATCGAGCCAACAGCGCCGCGCCCTTGCACCACTTGGAAAAGCCCGGCAGGCAGGCCGGCCTCCTCGTAGGCCTCGGCCAAAGCCAAGGCTGTAAGCGGCGTATTTTCGGATGGCTTGAAAATGATCGCATTGCCCATGGCAAGCGCCGGTGCCGACTTCCACGCCGCGCCCTGTATCGGGTAATTCCAAGCGCCAATGGCGCCGCACACGCCGAGCGCCTCGCGCCGCGTGTAGGCAAACGGCCCGCCAAGATCGATCATCTCGCCGTTGAACGCAGCCACAGCGCCGCCCATGAATTCCAGCGTGTCGGCAGCCGAAGCCGGGTCCGCCACCGTCGTGTCCTGAATGGCCTTGCCGGTGTCCAGCGTTTCGATCTCAGAGATTTCCTGATTGCGGCGGCGCAGAATATCTGCGGTCTTGCGCAAAATCCGGCCCCGCTCGACAGGCTTCAGCGCCGCCCATGCGGGCTGCGCAGCCTGTGCCGCTGCGACGGCCTGATCAACAATCGCCTGCGTCGCCTCATGCAGACTGGCGATCACTTCGCCGGTTGCGGGGTAGATGCTGTCCAGCACGGTTCCGGAAGTGTCGTCGATGAACTTGCCGTTGATATAGTGTGAGCCTTTGGGCTGTGCGCGCATGAATGTTGTCCTGATGTTAGTTCAAACGATTTCGTCGTCGTTTTCCCAATCCCTTGCACCATGGAGGATACGAATGACTTCGATCCCATCGTCGACAGGTTGATAAAAAACAAGGTGATTTCCGATTGGGAATGACCGGATTTGGGGAAAGTTCGAGAGGCGATAGGAACCCATATTGGGCATTTCGGCCAAATGGTTGAGTTGGGAAATGACCCGCTTGATATAACGATCTGCGCTTGCAGGTGAGC
>JANPGC010000021.1:0-16266 GCA_031423755.1 Phyllobacteriaceae bacterium
ACGCAGCATCGCGAATAGCTCGGCGACGATGCCGAGGAGCAATGCGTGGTTGCGGGTGATGGCCATTTCCCAGTTCACTTGCTGCGTTTTCCCTTGTTTAACACAGCGGGAATTATCGGGCTGGATTGGAAATGGGTGCATAGAATGATGCTGAAAAAGATGTGATTTGAATGATATCAATGGGTTGGCGGGCTTTTACTTCGGGATAACTTTGTCGGATTGGCCGACAGGCAGATGAGGGGGCCGCGAGGCGATTGAGGTGAATGAGCGCTTACCCCGCCGTGCGGGTCAGCCAGCGGTTCCATTGGGCTGGGTCGCCGTTGAAGACGTTCAGGTCAATCTCGCCGCGAACGCCGTGTGACAGGCCGGTGCCGGAATATTGCCAGAAGGTCCATTTGCGGTCCGGGTAGACCTTGCGGGGATGGGCGGCGACGGCGCGGAGCCAGAATGCGTGGTTGCCGAATTCGCCTTGCAGATTGTCTTCGTAGAAGTCCGGAGCGGTGTAGATGATCGGGCGCTGGCCGTAATGGGCTTCGAGCCGGTCCATGAAGGCCTTCATTTTTTGCAAAACCAGCTCACGCGACGGGCGCTTCTTGCAGCGTGACTGGTGATTATACTCGACGTCGATAACCGGTGGCAGGGCGTTGGCTGACTTGGGGACGTTGCGGATGAACCATTCCGCCTGCTCGGCCCCGGTACGGCACCAATAGAAGAAGTGATAGGCGCCTCGCTTCAGGCCCGCTTCGTTTGCACCGTTCCAGTTCTTGCGGAACATCGGGTCGATGTGGTCGCCGCCGTCGGTGGCCTTGATGTAGGCAAAGTTGGCGCCTTGAGAGCGCAGTTTTGCCCAATCAATGTTGCCCTGCCAGCGCGATACATCGACGCCGTGCACGGTGTAATGTGATGGCTGTGTCTTGCCGAAGCTCATCGGCTTGGCGTCGCGGAATTTCGGCCCATGAATGCGGGCCATCTGGTAGGCAGCGGCCTGAACAACCGGCGTTTCCTCGCTGAGCACGGGATTTTGTCTTGCCAGCGGCACCTTGTCGAACTCCCTTTCGGAGTCATCAAGCATCGCGGCGATTTCATCCTGGCCGGGTTCGGTTTGCTCCATGCGCGGGCTTTGCGAGACTGCCGTCTGCACGAGCGGCATCGGCTTTGCCAGTTTTGGAATCGAGTTTGTGGTTTCGAGCGACGGACGCGGAATCTTCAGGTCATCCACCGTCGAGGTGGAGGTGCAGCCGGCCAAGGCGAGCAAGGCGGCAAATGTACCAAATACCAATGGCGAACGCATGTGAACCTGTACGCGAAACTAATGGGCCCAAGGCCGACCGGACAAATGATCAGCCACTTCAGCCATCGTTAACGGGGAATTACCAACAAAGGCTGAATGCAACCATTAACGAGCGGCCAGCGCCCTGTTTATGCTGCGCCATTTTGAGACAGGGTTAACAAAGCGAAAACCGCGCTCTCCTTGAGGGAGAAACGCGGCTTGCCATGTTTACGCTTGGCCTCTCGCAACTCGATACACACGCGAGAGATACTGCTCCGGTACGCAATACCTGATCCGGAGCGGTGGCGGCTTTTGATGTCCGCCTCGGGTTCCTTTGTAGAGTGACATCGTTACCGTGCGGTTAGCGAGAGCTTAAGCAATGGTGAATCGCTCAATTATTCAGCAGTTTGCTGCATTTTTCTTTTTCGGGGAGCGAATCGCCGTTCAGCTGTTCTTGCGGCTGAAAAGCTCGATGATGGAGGAAAAGTCGCGCGCGCCATTTCCAGCCCGATTGTGCAGCGCGAACAGTTGCGCCGCCTGGGCGGCCAGAGGCGTGACGGCGCCGAGCTCAAGGGCAGTCTCTTGCGCCAGCTTCAAATCCTTGAACATCAAATTCGATGCAAACACAGCCTTGTAATCATGATTTGCGGGAGACGCCGGTACAGGACCTGGAACCGGGCAATGATGCGTCAGGCTCCAGCATTGCCCGGAAGAAGCCGAGGCGACTTCAAACAGGGCTTCCGCTGAAAGGCCAAGGTGACCCGCCAGCACGAATGCTTCGGAGACGCCGATCATCGAAATGCCAAGGATCAAATTGTTGCAGATCTTTGCCGCCTGTCCGGCGCCCGGTCCTCCGCAGTGGATGATGGATGCTCCGAGTTTGGTGAGATAGGGATGCGCCATCGATACGGCTTGGTCTTCTCCCCCAACCATGACGGTCAGCGTGCCCTCACGTGCGGTTTCGACATTGCCGTTGACCGGAGCATCGACTGAAAAATGCCCATAATCTTCAGCCATGGCGTGGGCGCTGCGTGAGGAGGCGACGTCAATTGTGGAGCAGTCGATGAACAGGCTTCCCGCCTGCGCCATCGGGGCAAGCTCGCCGTAAACCTCGACAACCTGACTTCCCTTGGCAAGCATGGTGACAATGGTCTTCGTATCTGCCAACGCGGCTGCGCCGTTGTGTGAAATCTCGATGCCGTTTGCCTCGGCGATTTCACGGTTCTTGGCGACAAGGTCAAAGCCGATCACGTGATGGCCCGCCTTGACCAGATTGGCAGCCATCGGGTTGCCCATATTTCCAAGGCCAATGAATGCAATTGTCGCCATGTTCCATCCTCCGATTGGCACTATGCCGGAAAGAACGGAAATGTCACGACCATGCCTTGGCGCAACCGTCTTTTGTCGCTGGCGTGCTGGCGATGTTTCGATGATTGCGATAACCGGTGGTTCATGGCCAAGGCGATCATGCTGCAGGGAACGGGTTCGGATGTCGGCAAGACAGTGCTGGTCGCCGGGCTTTGCCGGCTTGCGCGTATGAAGGGATTGAACGTCAAGCCTTTCAAGCCGCAGAACATGTCGAACAATGCGGCCGTTGCGGACGATGGCGGCGAGATCGGGCGGGCGCAATGGTTGCAGGCGCTGGCGTGCGGTGTTGCGCCTTCGGTCCACATGAACCCGGTGCTGTTGAAGCCGCAGTCGGAGACCGGATCGCAAATCATTGTGCAGGGCAAGGTCATTGGCACGGCGAAGGGCCGTGACTATCAGGCGCTGAAGCCGACGCTTTTGGCATCGGTGCTCGACAGCTTTGGTAGGCTCTCGGAGGGCGCGGACCTGATCATTGTGGAGGGGGCGGGGTCTCCGGCGGAGATCAATTTGCGGGCTGGCGATATTGCCAACATGGGATTTGCAACGGTCGCCGATGTGCCTGTGATCCTTGTTGGTGACATTGATCGAGGCGGTGTCATCGCTTCGCTGGCGGGCACACATGCCATCTTGCCGAAAGCTGACCGGGACATGATCGCGGGCTACATCATCAACAAGTTCCGCGGCGATGTTTCGCTGTTTGATGATGGGCTGGCTGCGATCAAGTCGTTCACCGGATGGGATTGTTTCGGCGTTGTGCCATGGCTGAAGGCGGCGGCGCTGCTTCCGCCGGAAGACTCGGTGGTGCTGGAGCGAATGAGCGGCGCAGACCAAAAAGGAAAGAGTGTAATTGCGGTTCTGGTGCTGGACCGGATTGCAAACTTTGACGACCTTTATCCACTCAAGGGCGAACCCGGTATCGACTTGCGATTTGTCCACGCTGGCGAGTCCATTCCGGCGGAGGCTGCGCTGGTCATTATTCCTGGCTCGAAGTCGACGATCTCTGACTTGCAGCGGCTGAGGGACAATGGCTGGGAGCATGATGTGCAGGCGCATGCAGGCCGTGGCGGTCATGTGCTGGGGATTTGCGGCGGGTATCAAATGCTGGGCCAGATGGTGTCTGATCCGCTGGGCATTGAAGGCGGATTGAAGGAGATTGCCGGGCTTGGACTGCTTGATGTGGAGACAGTGATGGCCCCGGAAAAAGTGGTCTGCAACAATTCAGCGGTCTCGGCACTCTATGATTTGCCGCTCGAAGGGTATGAGATTCACCTCGGCGTGACATCGGGGCCGGACGCTCGGCGGCCATTCGCATACATCCAAGGGCGGCTGGACGGCGCGGTGTCTGCCAATGGCCGCATTCTTGGCACGTATCTGCATGGTCTGTTTTCGTCAGACCAGTTTCGCGCGCGTTTCCTCGCTGAACTCGGGATCAGCGCGGGCAAGTCGAGCTATTGGCAAAGTGTTGAGGGTGCTTTGGACGATATTGCGTTCAAGCTCGAAAAGTATGGTCTCGGCGAAGTTCTCAAGCGCGCGCGTTGATGCGCTCCCTGCGATCAACGGCCGGGGAATTGACAAACGGCGCGACGCCCGCTGCTCCCGCGAACAGGGTTTTGTTTCTGCCTGCCTGTTTGGCAGCATAGAGAAGAATGTCGGCATTGCGCATGCAGTCTGACAGGCTCTGCGACCGCAGCGCCTCCGTGCCGCCGATGCTGACGCTCAGATCCACTTTTTTGCCCATGATTTCGACGGGTTTGGCGCAAATGGTGCTGCGAATGCGTTCTGCGACCTCGAAGGCGGTTCGCTCGTCGGCCTCGTGCAGAAACACGCCAAACTCTTCGCCGCCAAGCCGCGCGACCGCATCATCGTCGCGGACGGATTTTCGCATGGCGTCTGCGATGAATATCAACGCATCGTCGCCCGCCTGGTGGCCGTGTTCATCATTTATGCCCTTGAAGAAGTCTGCATCAACAATCAGCAAGGCGCCACGGTTGCGCATGATCAGCTCAGGCATATCCTGGGAGCGGCGTTGCGAGACAATCTCAAGAAATTTCCGGCGGTTCATCAGCCCGGTCAGGGAATCTTCCTGCGCCAACAGTTCCAAGCGTGTGTTGAGATGTATGATCTCCAAACCTGCCGAGAAAAAGACACCGACGATCGGAACACCGAGCAGCATCGCCAGCGAAAATGCGATGATGTACGCCTTTCCACCGATCAAAGAATGGTATTCCGGCAGAAAGATCCGATAGGTCTGTTCCGTCGCAACTGCCGCCAGCAAGGCGACCACAAGCGTTAGAATCAGGGTTCGGACAGCCACGTCTGTCTTGGTTTTGAATTGGAGCAGATAGCTGACCATAAGCGGCATATTCCTGATTGCGAAAACACACTACCCGACAAGCAATGACATGCCGCTAAGGCGGTGGGTAAAATTTTACTCATTATTCCGGAGCAACATGACGTCATCCGGAATCACGCTCAGCTGGTTCCTTTCCCGTCAATACCGGCGGGTTTTGCCATTGTCTTTCTTGGGTCTTGCCGCAAAATCGCGCCGCTGCCTGTGGTTCCATCCAAACTCATTTGCCCTGAACGCATCCCGCTCCAAGGGGGGCGACCCATCAGCCGCGAAAATTTCGCACCGTTGGATTTGCCACTGATTGCAACGCTGTGCTAATCCCGCACCGAAAAGTTCCGGAGATGCAGGCACATTTTCTGACGCAAGCAGGGATTACACGATGGACAAGACCATATCCGGACCGGGTGCTGAAGCCGGCGGCTTTTATGTAAGAGCGCAGGGCGGGCACCCGGCGGCCAATCACGATACGCCACACGCGGAAGAACTGACACTCGGCGACGTGTTCCGGTTTGCGATTTCGGCGCTTCCCTTCATGGTGGCCGGAGCTGTGGTCTTCGGGCTGATTGCCTTGATGATGTTGACTTTCCAACGCGCAGGGCTGCCGTCCATGTCCGCATACCGCACAGCCCTCTTGGTGACGATGAACAGCAACCAACCGGGAAAGTACCCCAACGGGTCGGATTTTGCCTATACGGACTTGCGCTCTCCGGTTGTGCTGGATGAAGTGTTCCGGACAAACAAGCTTTCGGACTACAATATCTCTTTGGCAGGGTTTTCGGACATGGTCACCGTCGAACCTTACTCGCCATCTTATGATTCACTTGCTGAGCGGTTCCGGGCGAGACTTGAGAACAAGACGCTGACTTTTGAGGAAAGAAAAGGGATCGAAGACGAATTCAGGAGGGAGATTGAAGCGGACCGCGCCAGAGGTATTTTGGTTACGTTCTCGGCTTCGGAATCGACAAAGCTGCCCGAGGTGCTGGCCCAGAAAATTGTCAATGACATACCGGCCAAATGGGCCAGTGTTTTCATCAATCAGTTAGGCGTGACAAATCTTCCCGTGCCGGTTTCGGGAGAGGATATCGTTGACACCAAGTTGGTTGCCGAGCTCGATTACCCTTTGGCTTATGACTATCTGGTCAACCAAAGCCTGCTGGTCAAATCCCAGCTTGAAGCAATTAGAGCCTTGCCCGGCTCCATTTCGTTTGTCGCCAAGGCAAATGGCAAAGGTGTCGTCGATCTGCAGCGTGAGCTTGAATCCATCGACCAATTCCGCCTCAAGCTGGGCTTGAAGCCAATAGTGGATCAAGGCCTGACCCGGGAACCGGCTGTCACATCGCTGATCTACCTGAATTTGATCAACTCGCTTGAGAAAGATGCTTCCGAGCAAGCGGCTCTCTCTCAGCGCACTTCGAGCGTTATCAATGAATTCCGTTCAAACAAGGATGCCGGGCAAGGCGGCATCACGACCAGTGCGTCCGGCGCACAGTTTGATGGTGCATTTGTTGACAAAATCGTTGAGCTTTCGAAACAGGGTGCAGGGCTTGAGTTTGAGCAGGATCTCCTGAGGAAGAAGCTTGAGTATGAAATCGCAAACGTGAATTTTTCAGATCGCAAAGGGCGGCTCGTAGAACGGCTGAATTCGATCAATCAAGGCACGCTTGTCGGCGATGTCCGCGCCAATATCGAGAAGAAATTTCTGGCAGGCATTGCACGATCAACAGATGATCTTAACCGGCTCTGGGCGGATTCAGTTCAATTCATGAATGACTTGAACGAAAAGCGGCTGAACTTCGACAAGTCGCTTTATAAGTTGACTGATTTGCCGGAAAAAATGCGTGTAGAAAAGCCAAGTTTAGTCACAACCTACACTTTAATAGTTGCTGCCGCAGCGCTGCTGGCCGGACTGGTTGCAGGCCTGTTTGCGTATGGGTGGCGACAGGCAGCCGGCAGTCGCTATCTGGACTGATGAAGCCAAAACACCTCTTTGCAGCATGATGGAAATTCACCGAAATTGGTGAAACAGACATCATTTGCACCTCGGCCGGATGCCACGGGAGAGCACGCGTTGGATACTTCTGCCAAACTGCCTTCCTTTCGCCGCCCTACAATGGCGGAAGTGGACTGCTGGTTTATCGGGCTCGCGTTTTCAGCGCCTTGCTTTGCCGGCTCCATGATCAGTTTTCTATATTACGGCGCTATAATCTGGGGATTGGCCAGTATTGCAATTCGACGATATCCCGTCGATATTCCGCCTTCGGCAAGAGTTTTCGTCAACGCCAGTCTCGCCTATGCATTTGTCATGCTGTTCACAAGCGTGGCAAATGATCGGTTTTCCGGGATTGTGCCGGGTTTGATCGCTGGCGCCGCATTTTATGGCGTTCCGGTTTTTATCTCGCGGCTGCGCCATTCCAACCCACAGGCCGTTTTTGAATTCATGTGTCTCTACGCGCCGGTTGGGGCTTTGCTGGGACTGTTGGCGGCAGTTGTGCAGGTTGTTGCCGGCACTGGTCCCGCGGAAGGCGGCGCTGGCAATGCCTCGGTATTCGGATTTTCGGCTGCGGTGCTTGGCGGCATTTCACTGGCCAATGTGCTCTCTGAAAACCGGTTCAGGAAATATCTCGCCATTGCCGGCTTTGCCGCAGGGATGTGCGCATTGATCCTGTCCCGCACAAGGGCGCTTTATCCGGTGATGGTGTTTGCTCCTGCGCTGCTGCTGCTTGTTTCACGCGGCGATGCCAAAATGCGCCTGCAATTTGTTGCAACCTTGCTTTCCGTGACAGTCTTCGGCCCGTTATTTTTTTGGGACCGAATTGCAAATGATTTTGCCAACGTCACTTTTGAGTTTTCGCAGATTGGCTCTGACCCGGTTTCCAGTTCAATGGGCATGCGTGTCGAGCTTTGGAAAGCGTCCTGGAGCGCCTTTATGGACTCGGCTTGGTTCGGGTATGGCCAAATCCACAATATGCAATCAGTCATTCCCCATCTCTCCGATCTGGTGTCGTACATACGGTTTACACACTTGCACAATGTGTGGGTTGACAGTGCAGTATCGGGGGGTATTTTGGGGGTTGTGGCAGTTTCAGCTGTCTTTCTTTCGCCTGTTCTAAATGTATTCGGCAAAAATCTTGCGAAGAATGATGCGAGGTTAGATTATATCATTATTTTTGTTTCGTTGGTTGGAATACTAAATAGCCTTTTCAATACGCTTTTTACTCATGATATAATGAGCGTTGTTTATCTGTTGCCGATACTCGTTGTCATGGCCTGTCAAAATCCGAAGGCCCGTGCCTGAACCTGGTTTTTCGGAGTTGATGCCGGGGTCTTTAGAGTTCGCCTTGGGGAAGTGCGCAGATTGGCGACATCGCGGACACTCATGCGCAAACATCAAGAACATTGTCAGGCTGCAAACGCATGGAGGGTTTGAACCGCGTTCACGGAGAAGGGCAAGATGTCCATGAGGATTTATTGTGTGTGCGAGGCGCTCCCGCGTGGAATCTGGCCCATAGCCCATCCCTCCATTCGAGAGAAAATACTGCGCCATCAAAATCCGGGATCAGACGTCTAAGTGGCAAGTTCAAGAGAAAATTGGCTGTGTGGAAAGCAATCCCGCCTCTCAGTTTCCGCTGCGCTTGACCACTTTAAACACTGTCGCAAAAATTATGCGGAAATAGTCTTTCACCGTCGAGTTTTGAATCCAGGTGAGTTCAAGCGCCGACCGTTGCGCAAGATTTGCTGTGTCCGATTTCAGTTGCGCGGGTCCGGTGATGCCAGGACGTAGCCTATGGCGCGCAACCCAATATTCCGGCGAATAGTCGGATTCTTGTACTGGCGTATCCGGCCTGACACCTATGATGGACATGTCTCCGAACAGCACATTGAAAAATTGCGGTAGCTCATCCATGTGGGATGACCGCAAATAGCGCCCGATTTTTGTGATGCGCGGGTCATTGACAGTCGTGGTGCGGAACTTTGCCCTCTCATTGCCGAGATTGGCAGAACCCTTTCCGGATGAATCGCCCAGAAAGCGGTCCGGGTCCACGGTCATGGTGCGGAATTTCAGAATTTTAAAATGCGCGCCATTTTGCCCGACGCGCCATTGGCGAAACAACACAGGACCCCGGTCATCATTCCATATCAACAGCGCCAAAATCAACATCGGCACGGACAGCAAAATGATTGCCAATGTCGCCAACAGAATGTCCAACACCCGGATAATCGTCGAATTCATTCAAACCCCTGCCGTTTGCCACAACTTTTCAATATTTCCATTTCCGCTTAGCGCCGAGCCGGCCGCGCATCAAGCGCCATAAGGCTGATGCCCGCCCCCGGCGCGTCAGCTCATTTCGCTACCACGCCGACAATCCACCATCCACCAGCCAATTCTGACCTGTCACGTAGCTGCTTTCTTCAGAGAGCAAAAATGCAATCGTCGGCGCAATTTCCGTGGAGTGCGCCATCCGGCCCATGGGAATTCGTGCGGAATATTGATTTTCAAAAACGGTGTTCTGACCCGACATGACCCCGCCCGGTGCAACGGAGTTGACGCGGATTCCCCTTGAGCCCCACAGACCGGCCAGATGCCGGGTAAGACCGAGCACGCCTGCTTTGCTGGTAGAGTAGATCGCCGGGCTGGAAATCTGCCGCCCCAAATAGCGGGAACCGGCATAAATCCGCTGATCGGGAGACATGTGGCCATAAATGGACGCGATGTTGACAATGCTTCCAGACATTCCGGCGCCGAGAAGAGGCTTGGCGACCGCACAGCTGAGAAAGAACGGCGCCTCAACATTAACGGCCATGATCTCCCGCCAGATTGCCGGATCGTAATCCTCATCCGCCGTGAAGAACCCTTCAAGAGAGCTGGATTTGGAGGCGGCATTGTTGACCAGACATACGGCCGGCCTACCAAAATGCCCGGTGACTTTTTCAACTGTCAGTGCATCATGATCCCGGTTGCCCAGGTCTGCGCCAATGCCGAGAGCCTGAATATCAAAGCCTGTCGCCAACTCGCCGGCTTTGGCGGCGCAGGCATCGCCATCCCTGTCGAGAAGCACAAGATCCGCGCCCAATCCGGCCAGTTTCTTGCAGATTTCGGTGCCCAAAATGCCCAAGGCGCCGGTGACAATAACGATTTTCCCGGAAAGACAGCCGAAGTTCGAAGTTATCGCCTCAGCCATTTGCGCCCTCCATCAAGAACTTCACGAATTTCAAATCAAGCGGGGAATCGATGTCCAGCGACCTTTCCTCCGGCATTTCGAAAAGGCGTGTTTCCGGATAGAAAACCTTCGGGTCAGCCCGGAACACAGATGCGTCCCAAACGTAGATTGAGGCGTTCATGTCAAAGGATTTTGGCGCGTCCTGCCTCCTTCCAACCGAGCTCAGCAGTTTCTTTGAAACTGCCACGAAGCCGCTGGAGTCGAGCTCAACCAGATTGAAATAAGGTGAGCGGCGAGACGGCGCGCCGGTAATGACCGAGGGAGCGTTGGTGCTTTCCAGCAAATGAACAGCGCCCCTGATGTCATCGGCATTGCGAAGCGGAGAGGTCGCATCGAGGTCAACATAGGTGTCGAATTTTACCCCAGCCCGCGCTTCAGACGTGGTCAGGGCGTGAAACAGCGTGTGCACTTTTGGGGCGGCGTCCGTCGCCATTTCCGCAGGTCGTTCGATCATCAGATCTGCGCCCGCGTTCTTCGCAGCCTCCAGTATCTGCGGGCTGTCTGACGAACAGGCAATAAAGTCAAACAAGCCGCTTTCCTTTGCTTGGCGGACGGAATGCGCAATAAGCGGAATGCCTGCAATCAAGGTGATATTCTTGTCCGGCACTCCTTTCGAACCGCCTCGGGCGCAAATGCTGCAAAGTCTTTTCATCTTACGATCCAGTTTCCGTTCGCCTGCGAGCGTTCCGCCATATCAATCACTTCCATAGTCAGCATTGCTTCATCCAATGTGCAAAGCCTTTTGTCATTGATTTCGAGAGCGGCTAGCTGATCCAGATAGATTGCATCGCGGCCACCGGAAAACACCGCAACCGTATTTCCGTCAACTGTAACGGTACCACGGATGAAATCGGCGTAATATTGGTGATCTAGCGTCACAATGCTGATGTGGCGCTGCGCCGGGCGTTCATAGTAATTGATGCCAATTGTGCAATGAAGTGTTTCCACACCTTCAAAGCGGATCAATATCGACCAGCACTCGTCCGCCTGAATGCCCAGAACGCCCAAATTTCCGCCGACAGCCATGACTGCATTTGGCTGTTTGCCAGTGAGCCAGAGAACACTGTCAATTTCATGCGACAGATCCCGCAGCACCCCGCCGCCTTTTTCTGCCTGAGCCGAATAGCTGTCCTTGGAATCGCGCCCGGATCTCCAGTCAGAAAGATGCTGGCCGCAATGGGCACTGATGTAGCGGATCGCGGAACTGTCTGATTGCAATGCCTTTTTCAATGCCGTCATGACCGGATGGAATCGCAGGACATAGGCGCAATAGATGTATGAAAAGCGATCCGGGATTGGCCCGTCGGTCAAATTGGAGGTGATTGGTTTTTCCACCAACAGGGATTGGTCAAATCCGCAATCAGCCAATTCGGCGATATCTTTGATATGCTGCCCGGTTTCCGTTGCCACAATTACAAAAGCGGGCGCAAAATCCCGGAGCGCGCTGGCAATATCCGCGTAACAGGCAAATTCCATATCCGCAGTTTTTCCGCGGCGTGACACGACAGCAACTTTCCAACCCAAGTCATTGGCCAGTCTGGCATGGCGACCGCCGATTGAGCCGAATCCGATAACCAACAGGCGCTTGCTTGAATTTTCCTGCACACTTTCCGCCATTTGAATGCAGTTCTCCGTGTTTGCTGTCGCTCTCGCGCAAAACCCGCCGCTTCTCAATTCACTGGTCTTTTGCCAGTTCTTTACGGGAATCCAGCTTTCCGAACAGGGGCAACCTATTAGGTGAATGAGCAAACGCTGGAAACCCGCAATTGCCTGTTCTGGCAATTTAATTTGATATTCGACATTTCCGTCCGAAGCGGCAGTCCACACCGATGCAATTGTGCCACTTTCACATGCGTTAAGGGTTTATTAGGCTTGTCGCCAAGGGATCGGAAAAAAGCGTGTCGTATGATCATTCGGGAAAACTGCCCAACAGGACAGGATCGGTCCACAAGGCCGTCGCTGCTTCCATCTTCATCGCTTTGTTGATCGCCGGTTTCATACTGGTCCAGAAGAACTCCCCTGCCGGGATTGCTGCCGTGCAAGAGCAGAACAAGCAGGAATTGGCTGATCTCGCGCAAAAGAGTGCGCGCGAGCTGCTGAGTTCGGTTTCCAGTACTGGCAAAGACCGCACGGATGAAGAAATCGATGCGTTCATCGCCAAACACAGTCCGGCTAGATTGACTGCAGTTATTGCGTATCTGCGGTCGGACAACACGTCGCCGGCAATGCGGTTCATTGCTGCGGAAGTCGGCGAAAGGGCGGGCAAGCGATACCAAAACAGCAATCTGCTGCTTGCGGCAGTGTCGGAATATATCAGCGGCATAAATGTCCAGAAGGATTTCGTGCACGCCAAAGACCTACTTGACATACCACTTTTGCAACAGGACATCAGGACAGACTACTATCTGGGTCTGTGGTGGTCAGACAAATCAAACAAGGAAATGGATGTTGCAACCGCACGGAAGTATTTCAAGAAGGCGGCGGATGCCGGTTTTACGCCAGCGTTGAAAGCCTTGCAAAAAATCTGATTGGCAGGCTGCCGGGATGCGCCCAATCAGGCGATGCTCCCGACCAGATCGATAATTCGCTGCGTGGCTGTGCCCAGTGGCGGCATGCCAAATTCGGCTGTGGCGCGGCTTGCATAATCTCCGGACAAGAGAGTGTTCACTGCCTCCTCCACGTTGGCAGCAGTCTTGGCCAATCCGTATTCGGGGTAGCTGACGACATCGTCGAACGCGACGCAGATAACCGGCTTTCCCATCAATGCGGCTTGAAGGCCCATTGTGCTGAGCTCGACGCAGACCACGTCTGACACCAGCAAGGCTTCCTCTGAGGTCAGGAGTTTCCAGTCCAAAATTCCATGCACGGCGTCAGCGGGAAGCTCGAAGGGGGAATTCGGGTGGGGCCGCACAAGATAGGTGAAGGCCGGGTCGATCCGGCAAAGGCGTTCAAACGCATTGACGACAGCTTCCACCGACGAACAGGCGCGTCCGTAAAACAATTTGTCTTCAATGACTGCGGATGGCCACAGAACGACCTTTTTGTCATCAATGCCCAGTTTTCTGCGCAGGTCGGTGCGGATCTCCGCGTGTTCCGGGCGCAATAGCAAAGAGTCGAAAACAGGGTTGCCGGTGACGTGTACTTCTGTGCCTTCAAGTCCCGCATCCCGAAGCTCTTGAGCAACCAAAGGTGAAATGACGGTCAAATGTTCTGCATAGTCGCCCGAAACGATCCAGTTGCGCTCATGAACCAGAAAGAGGTCGCTGACGGCAAGCGACGGGATGCCGACGCGGCGCGCGGCTTGCAACATGGCATGCTCGAATCTCGGGCTCGTCGTTGTGATAACGACATCCGGTTTTGTCCGGCGCAGATAACGTTCGATCACGGATACCGGTTTGAACGCCGTACGGCCTTTTGCTCTCACCATGCCGAGCGCAGCGTCCAACCCGTGCTCTTCTGCCAGGGCGCGAAGCCCCAAGGTGAAATAGGCTTGGGTTTCCGCTGCTGAAATGTCGGGATGGCTTTGCCCGCCCAAAAACGGCTGCACGGCCAAGCGATAGGGTTCATCTGCGCTTTTGTCCGTGTCGAGGAGCGAGACAACAGAATTTGCTTCAAGCCCCTGGCGCTTGAAGAACTGATATGCCGTGGTGAATCCAATGATCTCGGTGTCATAGCCGGCGTCTTTGAGCGCGCGAGCAAGCGTGGCGATGATTTGCGCATGTCCGCCGCCGTATGAAGCTAAAAGGGCGCGTTTGGCCATTGGGTATCGCCTTCGGTTTCCGGCTGTCCGGAGTCTCAGTAGGTGTTCAGTTTTGACAGCATATCCTGCGTCAATTTGAGGTTCTGGAGCGTATTCAGCAATTTTTGGTCAGCAGTTCCATCGCCATAGACATTGATGAAGGGGCGCGGGAGCGCTTCAGCCCGGTTAATGGCATGGCCGATGGCCTGGCCTTCAAATTCGCTGCAGTCGACCGTATTGTTGTTGCGCTGCCGGTTGTTTTGCCGGTTGCCCATGTTGACACATGGCACGTCGAAACTGGCGGATTCAATTATTCCCGACGACGAATTTCCGATCATCAAATCTACAGAGGAGAGGGCGCGGCAGAAGTGCTCGCGGCGCAGATGCGTTACAAGCCGGACGTTGGGGTTGCCTGCCAGACTGTCGAGATAGCGGTCAATGTCGGCGCCACCGGCGTCCGAATTCGGGCGCAGGACCAATTGGGCGTACCCTTGTTTTTCAACAGCGCCAAGAAGCACCCGGATTTGCACGGCAGCTTCCGCAGCTTCCTGCACGACCGGATGAAAAACAGTCAGCGCTATCGGCAGATTTTCCGGCAAGGCAAATTCCCGCGCAAGCCGGCCCCGATCTTTGGCAATGCCAACCGGCAGATCGACAAGACCCGGAGCTCCGATGACATGTATACTCCCGGGCATTTCGCCCATGCGCACAAGACGGTCTTTCGCCTCTTCGGTGGCGGTGAAATGCAGGTGGCTGAGTTTGGAAATTGCGTGGCGAAAGCTTTCGTCCAATGTGCCAGACCGTTCACCGCCGTGGATATGGCCGACGTGAATTCCCAGATGCACCGCGGCAAGGGCGGCCGCAAGCATTTCGCCCCGGTCACCGAGCAGCAAGACAAGGTCGGGCCTGTCGTTTTGCCATAGGCGCAGCATGCCGGACAATTCGCCAGCGAGTGCATATCCCATCTCGTGGCCACCGGCGCCGGTGAGCGAGACCGGAATTTCACTGATGATGGATAGGCCGCTTTCCGCAACCTCCTGCGAAGTCCGGCCATATTGTGCAACAGTGTGCTGTCCGGTGACGACGATGCCGAGGTCGATTGCCGGAGCGCGGTTCAGCGTTTGCAGTGTTTTGAGCAAGAGGCCGAAGTCAGCCCTGCTGCCTGTGACGTAATGAATCTTAATGACCGGTTCTCCTCTCAACCTGCCCACGACGACACGTCGCCAAAGCGCTCAGGATTTCGACTGTCAAACAAGCCTCGCCAAGCAGCTTTGGCTCTCCTGTGCACGAAGTCACTTCCTGGACAACCGAACCGGAACACCAATGTAGGTTCCTGGCTTGTCTATGTCCCTAACCACGACTGATCCTGCACCTATGATCGAGCCTGCCGCGACTGACACACCGTTGATGACGGTGGCATTGGCGCCCAGAAAGACGCCTTCGCCCAGCTTTGCTCCGCCTGCGACAGCGCTGCCTGGAGCAAGATGGCAGAAATCGCCGATTTCGCTGTCATGTTCGACAATTGCTCCGGTATTGACGATCACGCCTCTGCCGATGTGCGCATCCTTTGTCACCAGCGCACCGGCCAGAACCATGGTTCCGGCCCCGGGGCTTTCGGCGAAATAATTGTGGGGATCTGCGATGAAGTGGGTGAGACTGCAGCCGGAGGCTTCGGCTTTCAGAAACAACTCCCTGCGAGCCGCGTTGTTGCCGATTGTAATGATCAGTTTGCTCGCACCGACTTTGGTGACGTTCGTGTAAAGCACGGGTATGCCGTTGACCTTGTTGCCGATCAGCAAGTTGGTGTCGCCGAAGCAAATGTCGGCATTCAGGCGCCGCTTCATCTGCTCCGCCATCACGCGGCCATGTCCGCCTGCGCCAAAAAGGCAGAAAACAGCGGAATTACTGGACATCGGATTTTGTCAAAAGGTCATCTTGCGCCACAGGCCGGATCAGTTGGAGCCCAATGAACAGATCGATCTTGTCCGGCGAGATGCCTGTGCCAGGTCTCTTTCCAACAAAATCCGCCTCAGCCAGCACATGGCCTTTCGGGAGGGCCTGACGATAGACAAGGCTCTTGCGCGCCACCGCTTTAACGTCCCGTTCTGTTTCAAGCGAGCGCTTGACGCCATTGCCCAGTCCAGCTTCGACCTGGCGAAGGACGCGGATCATTTCAGTGAATTCCGATGGCTCACTGGAGGCGGCGTGATCTGGCCCGGCCATGGTGCGGTCAAGCGTGAAATGCTTTTCAAGCACCGACATGCCGAGCGCCCGAGCCGCGATGGCCGCGTACGGCCCGATCGTATGATCGGAAAATCCG
>JANPGC010000022.1:0-24277 GCA_031423755.1 Phyllobacteriaceae bacterium
GAGATATTTCAATGGGTTGGCAGGCAAAGTCGCGTTGATAGAACGCGATTGGCTATCTCCCCCTTTGCGGGGGTTTTGTCCGACAGGACAGAGGGGGGTGCCCCCGAACGTACAACAAAGTCAGATCGACATTTTCGCACAGGCTTCGCCTGCACCGGCTTTGCACACCGCCGGGGCACGCCCTTCTGTCGGCATTCGCCGACGTCTTCCCCGCAAGGGGGAAGATCACTGGGAGCCATGAATTGCTCAAGTTGAGTGCACTGTCACCGTAATCGCCATTTCAAGGATTTGCCCGGCGTGGAGTATTTTGAGAAGTAGTCTGGATATAATCTGATTGCTGTGAAAAAAAGATCCTTCGCCTTCCCGTTCTTGAAAAGCGTTTATGCCGTTGCAGCGGCAAGATCCATTTCCAGTTTTGAATGGAGAAAATCCACGAGCTCTTGTCTTTGAACATTGCTTGCAAAAGCAGATTCTGGGATCAACATAATCTGATTTTCAAATTTGAATTTCAATACGAATCGGCCAGCATAAACTTCAATTTCTTTCAAAATAGCGTAGTAATACTTTTTCTCAACTTCGTTATTGATATTAAATACCAAACAATTATCAAAAAAATCAGAATTATTTCTTTGCCATAGATAAAATAACCCTTCTCTTTTTTAATTTAGTAATTTGGAATGACATATGAACCCAAGAACACTGCAATAGCGGAAATCATAAGGGGCCAAAAATGTCTAATTTCATATTTTGGATTCGCCTGCACGAATGAAATTGGCAGCATTATTGCCGACCAATACAGCAATGTCCAAAAAAATTTGAAAATTGAATATGCAGTCTTTTTAATAAACGGGAGATTTTTCGATATTCTTCACCGAAAATAGTAAAATCATGATGGCTATATTTGAAGCGCAATTCAACCATGGATCTTCCCTGCCCGGCACATATTTGCCGGGCGCATTTGCAGTCCATTAGAGCGTGCGCTTGATGCTCTCCACACGGAAGCACTCGATTGTGTCTCCGGCGCGCATGTCTTCATAGTTCTCGAAGGCCATGCCGCATTCCTGGCCGACCTGGACTTCCGGCACTTCGTCCTTGAAGCGCTTGAGCGTCTTGAGCTTGCCTTCGTGGATGACCACGCCCTCGCGCACAAGGCGGACACCGACGCCGCGTTCGACCTTGCCTTCGACGACACGGCAGCCTGCGACCTTGCCGACCTTGGTGATGTTGAAGACTTCGAGGATTTCGGCGTTTCCGAGGAAGGTTTCGCGGCGTTCCGGCGACAGGAGGCCCGACATCGCTGCTTTCACATCGTCCACCAGATCGTAGATGATGTTGTAGTAGCGGATTTCGATGCCTTCGCGCTCGGCGGCGTCCCGCGCCTGCGCATTGGCGCGGACGTTGAAGCCGATGATTGCAGCGCCGGACGTTGCGGCGAGCGCCACGTCGGACTCGGTGATGGCACCTGCACCCGAATGGATGATGCGCGCGCGCACTTCCTCGGTGCCAAGCTTGTCGAGCGAACCGGCGATGGCTTCGATGGAACCCTGCACGTCACCCTTTATGACCAGCGGGAATTCCTTGAGACCGGAAACCTGCAGACGGCTCATCATCTGTTCAAGCGAACCGCGCGTGCCGGCCTGCTTGGCGACGTATTTCTCGCGCGCCTTGTGCTGACGGTACGACGAGATTTCGCGGGCCTTGGCTTCATTCTCAACGACCGCAAAGCGGTCACCGGCAGCAGGCGTGCCCTGCAGACCGAGAATTTCGACCGGCAGCGAAGGACCCGCCTCCCTGACCTGATCGCCCTTGTCGTTGACCAGAGCGCGGACACGGCCCCATTCGGAACCGGCAACGAGAATGTCGCCCGGCTTGAGCGTGCCGGCCTGAACCAGAACCGTGGCAACAGGGCCGCGACCGCGGTCAAGCTTGGCTTCGATGACGACGCCTTCGGCGGTGCGGTCCGGATTGGCCTTGAGTTCAAGCACTTCGGTTTGCAGGAGGATGGCTTCGAGCAGCTTGTCGAGGCCGAGGCCGGTCTTGGCCGAGACTTCAACGTCCAGCGTTTCGCCGCCCATGGATTCCACGAACACTTCGTGCTGCAGAAGCCCGGTGCGGACCTTCTGCGCATCGGCTTCCGGCTTGTCGATCTTGTTGATGGCAACAATGATCGGCACCTTGGCGGCCTTGGCGTGGCTGATCGATTCAATCGTCTGCGGCATGACCGCATCGTCCGCTGCCACCACCAGAATGGCGATGTCGGTAGCCTGCGCGCCGCGGGCACGCATTGCGGTGAACGCGGCATGGCCCGGCGTATCGATGAAGGTGATCTTGTGGCCGTTGTGCTCGACCTGATAGGCGCCGATATGCTGGGTGATGCCACCGGCTTCACCGGAGACAACGCTGGTCTTGCGGATGGCGTCGAGCAGCGAGGTCTTGCCGTGATCGACATGGCCCATGATGGTGACAACCGGCGGACGGGAAACCATATCGCCGACGATATCCTTGACGTCAAAGATGCCCTCTTCAACATCCGAGTCGGCAACGCGCTTGACCGTATGGCCGAATTCACCGGCAATCAGCTCCGCCATGTCGGCGTCGATGATGTCGCCGGGCTTCAGCATGGAGCCCTGCTTCATCAAATATTTGATCACATCCACGGCGCGTTCGGCCATGCGCTGCGCCAGTTCCTGAATGGAAATGGTTTCCGGCAGGATGACTTCGCGCGCTATCTTTTCGCGCACTTCCTGCATTTGGGAGCGGCGGAATTTTTCCTGACGGCGGCGAGTGGCAGCCATCGACCGGCCGCGCGCGCCTTCGCCATCGTCGCTCGTGACGCTGGTGACGGTGATCTTGCGGCGGTTATCAACCTCGACCTTGGCCTTGGCGGGACGCACTTCGGCCTTGATCGGCGCCTTCAGGCCAATCGGGCCAGCGCCAGTGCGGCGCTTGGCGCGGTCGTCTTCTTCTTCCACGACCGGACGGCGGACGGGAGCGCCTGGACGCAGCACAACGGTGCCGGGCCGCACCTCTTCTTCCACAGCGCCGGGCGCGCGGCGTTTCGCTTCCTCCTCGGCGCGGCGGCGAGCATCGGACTCGCGCTTCAGCCGCACCTCCTCGTCGGCCTGGCGGCGTTCAGATTCTTCAGCCTCGCGCTTGCGCCGGGCATCATCGTCTGCACGGCGGGTGGCGTCTTCCTGCGCGCGCACGCGATCCTGGGCGTCGCGGACGACTGAACCTTCCAGTGCGCGGCGGCGGGCAGCCATCTCATCATTCGACAGGACGTTCAGGACCATGCCGGAGTTGCCGCGCTGCGGCTGCGGCGCGCGCTGTTCTGTGCGCGGTGCCGTTGGCAAAGGCACGGTCGAAGAACGTGGCGCGGCCGTCGGTGCTGCTGGCGCGGGCACTGAAGGGGCAGGCGTGAAGAGCTGCTTCGCCTTGTCGTCGGGACGCGAGAATTTGCTCTTCTTGGTTTCAACAACGACCGCCTTGGTGCGCCCGTGGCTGAAGTTCTGGCGCACGGTTGATTGCTCAACCGATGGCCGCTTCAGGGTCAGGGTCGCCTTTGGTGCAGCGTTGACGCTCAGCGTCTTGTCGTCACCGGATTTCGTATCGCTCATTCGGTTTCCTTTGCGGCGCCATCGAAGTCTTGCGCCAAAATTTCGTCTTCAAGGCCGCGGTAGCGGGCCAAGGCAATTGCCTTTTTGACGAGGTTTTCCCCCGCCGGGCCTTTCAGGACGGCAGCATGTATCACATTTCCGCCGCCCAATGCCAAATCCATTTCGACACCGGTGAGCAATTTGAGCGCGGGGATATCAGGTCCGCCCGTCATTGCAACCGCTTTTCTGGCCTGATCCATCTTGCGCACCCCGTCAGCCGCAGCATCGGAGGCATGCAAAAGGAGCATCGTCTGGGCCGAACGGACCAAGGCTTCAACCTTGGCGGCACCCGTCATGATCTGTCCGGCCTTTCGGGCAAGGCCCAAAGTCCCGGAAAAGTTCTTGGTCATCACCCTGTCGATCTGATCGGGAAGATCAGGTGTGGCGATGATCGATTCTTTCAAGGCGCGCGCAAAAAGGTTCTTGCGTATCGCCTCTTCAACAGTCTTGCGGGTCGCCAAGACCCAGCAACCGCGTCCGGGCAGATTGCGTTTCAGATCGGCGACCACCGTGCCATCAGGCGCAGCGACAAAGCGGATAAGCTCATCGGCTGATCCGGCCTTCCGCGTCACAATGCACGTGCGGTCGTTCATGTCCCGCATATCCGTTCTGCCTGACAGCCATCATGGCAATCAGGCTTCCGCCTCTTCATCGACCGCGTCTGCCGCGCCCGGCATGTCAGCTTCGGTGATCCAGCCTGCCTTCAGCCGGGCCTGTAGCACCATGTTTTCCGCGTCGGTGCGCGAAACGTCAAAGCCGGACAGTATGCCGTCAAATGTCTTGGTCTCGCCGTCCTTGCGTTCCTTCCAGCCGACCAGATCGTCCGCCGAGTAGCCGGCGAAATCCTCGATGGTCTTCACGCCGTCTTCTCCGAACTTCACCATCATTTTGGTGGTGATGCCATCAATCTCGCGCAATTCATCGGCAACGCCGAGTGTCTTGCGTTGTTCGTCATATTCGCCCTCGACACGGGCCAGATATTCATTGGCGCGGCTCTGGATTTCGGTGGCCGTGTCTTCGTCAAAGCCGTCGATGCCGGCAATTTCGCCTGCATCGACATAGGCGAGCTCCTCGACCGATCCGAAACCTTCTGAGGCGAGAACCTGACCGACCATTTCGTCGACGTTAAGGGCGTCCATGAACAGCTTCGAACGTTCGGCAAATTCCTTCTGGCGGCGCTCGGACTCTTCGGCTTCCGTCAGGATGTCGATGTCCCAGCCAGTCAGCTGCGAGGCAAGGCGCACGTTCTGGCCGCGGCGGCCGATGGCGAGCGACAGCTGATCGTCCGGCACCACGACTTCGATGCGCTCTGCATCTTCATCCAGAACCACCTTGGAGACTTCGGCAGGCTGCAATGCGTTGACAAGGAACGATGCCGCATCCGGCGACCATGGAATGATGTCGATCTTTTCGCCCTGCAGTTCGGCGACGACCGCCTGAACGCGCGAGCCGCGCATGCCGACGCACGCGCCGACCGGATCAATCGATGAATCGCGCGAGGTGACGGCGATCTTGGCGCGCGAGCCCGGATCACGAGCGACCGACTTGATCTCGATGATGCCGTCATAGATTTCCGGCACTTCCATGGTGAACAATTTGGCCATGAACATCGGATGGGTGCGCGACAGGAAAATCTGCGGTCCGCGCTGCTCACGGCGCACGTCGTAGACATAGGCGCGCACACGGTCGCCATAGCGGAAATTTTCGCGCGGGATCACTTCGTCGCGCCGGATGATGCCTTCGCCGCGGCCAAGATCGACAATCACATTGCCGTACTCGACACGCTTGACCGTGCCGTTGACGATCTCTGAGACGCGGTCCTTGTATTCGTCATACATGCGGTCGCGCTCGGCTTCACGCACCTTCTGGACAATAACCTGCTTGGCGGACTGGGCGGCAATGCGGCCAAAATCCATCGGCGGCAGTTGCTCGGCGATAAAGTCACCAACTTCCGCATCCGGGTTGCGGTCGCGGGCGGTGACCATGGCGATCTGCGTGCCGTAGTCTTCGACGGTCTCGACCACTTCCAACAGGCGCTGCAGCTTGATTTCGCCGGTGCGCGAGTTGATGTCGGCGCGGATGTTGGTTTCCTGACCATAGCGCGAGCGCGCCGCCTTCTGAATGGCGTCAGCCATCGCGGCAAGGACGATTTCCTTGTCGATGGACTTTTCGCGCGCGACCGCATCGGCGATCTGCAGAAGTTCAAGCCGGTTTGCACTGACTGCCATGTTCGTCTCCCAGACTTGCCGGACACTTCATCTGTCCGGCGAATAAGATTCAGTTCGCGGTCTCGCCGCTGGTTTCGTCATCGTCCGTTTCGCCCTGCGCATCACGCAGCGCCTTGTCGCGCTTGAGCGCTTCGCGGATCAGTTCATCGGTCAGGATCAGCCGCGCGTCGGCGATGTTGTCGTAAGCCACATGCATGCGCGGCTGTTCGCCGTAGGCGACATTGTCGGCGACGAAATTGAACCCGTCATCATCGCCTTCGACGAGTTTGCCCTTGAACCGCTTCTTGCCATTGATCAGCACATTCGTCTCAAGCTTCATCGAATAGCCGCCCCAGCGGGTAAAATCCGATTTGCGCACCAATTGCCGGTCAATTCCGGGCGAGGAAATTTCCAGATGATAGGCGCGGCCGATAGGGTCTTCCACATCAAGCACCGGCGAGACCGCCTTGGACAATTGCTCGCAGTCGTCAACCGACATCGACCCGTCAGCCCGCTCGGCCATGATCTGCAGCGTATAACCGTTCTGGCCGGACAAATGGACCCGCACCAGCTTGAAGCCGATGGAATTCATCACCGGAATGATGATTGAGGCAACGCGCGCCTCCATCCCGGTTTCCCGGATCAGCCGGTCATCGTTCGCATCGGGCGTTGCCGCAACAGTCTGGCTTTCGTCGTTCACGCTTGCCGCGTCTCCATTTGGCTGAGCGTCAGGTAACAAAAAAGAGCGGGTCCGGAAGGGCCCACTCTTCATCTGACGATCAAGAATTTGAATGTGAATTACACCGGATCAGGGCGGATGGCAAGACATTTGACGCGCGCGTGGACTTCGCATGGCTACGGGCTGAGCCATGCGCCAATCTCATGTCTGGCATGCCAATTCAACCCTGACAGGGCCATCTGACCACGCCTACATATCAAGTGCTGACAGTAACAATTGTCCGCAAGGAGACCAAAATGAACAAGACACGCACTTCAGCTACCGCAGAATTCTTCGGCTCCATCGCCAGCGCCTTCCGCGCCGCCGGTTCCATTCGCTCGAACAGCGAGCCCAAAGCATCTGATCTCAAGGTGCTGGGCATCAATCCGGCTGATTTCCGCAAGATCAACCAGTGATTCCGCAGGACGTAGCTCAGTCTTCGTCTGTCGCAAACAGTGCCGTATTCTTTCCGCGCGCGCGCAGGATCATCGGAACCACCACAGCGGCAATTGCCAACACGATCAGTCCTGTTGATATCCACGACCGGAACAGGACCGACACATCGCCTTGTGCGATTTGCAAGGCCTGACGCAGGCTCTTTTCTGCCATTGGCCCAAGAATGAGCCCCACCACCACCGGCGCTATCGGATAATGGAACCGGCGCAGGAAATAGCCCAGCAAACCGAACAGCATCAAAAGCCCGAGCCCGAAAGACGTGGGTATCGGACCGAGATTGAACGTTGACCCCGATCCGCCGAGCGTTCCCAGCGTCGCAAACACCATGATGCCGGGATAGAGCCAGTGGCGCGGGATCGTCAAAAGCTTCACCCAAATGCCGATCAGCGGCAGGTTCAAGACCAGCAGCATGAGGTTGGCAACCAAGAGGCTGGCAATCAATCCCCACACCAGCGGCGCGCTGGTGACGAACAGCAGCGGGCCAGGCTGCAGGCCGAATTGCTGAAAACCGGCCAGCATGATGGCGGCGGTGGCCGTTGTCGGCAGGCCAAGCGTCAGCAGCGGCACCAATGTTCCCGCCGCTGAAGCATTGTTGGCAGCTTCCGGCCCCGCGACGCCCTCGATGGCGCCATGACCAAACTCTTCCGGATGTTTCGAGAATTGCTTTTCTGCCGAATAGGAAAGGAAGCTCGACACATCTGCGCCGCCTGCGGGCATGGCGCCAATCGGGAAGCCGATCAACGTGCCGCGCAGCCACGGCATCCACGACCGTTTCCAGTCTTCGCGCGTCATCATCACCGAGCCCTTGACGGACTCGACCTTGTCTTCATGCATCGTTTTGGAGGCGACAACGGCAATTGTTTCACCAATGGCGAACAGAGCAACAGCCATCGTGGTGACGTTGATGCCGTCAAACAGGTTTTGCACGCCAAATGACAGCCGCGCTTGCCCCGTCAGCTGGTCAATGCCGATGAGGCCCAGCGCGAGGCCGATGAACAGGGACGTCAGGCCACGCAGCGTGGATTCGCCGAACGCTGCAGAGACGGTCATGAAGGCGAGCAGCATCAGCGCGAAATATTCTGCCGGACCGAACGACAGGGCGAACTTGACGACGGTTGGCGCAAGGAATGCCAGCCCGAGTGTCGCCAGCAATCCGGCGACGAAAGAGCCGATGGCGGCGGTTGCAAGCGCAGGGCCGCCACGGCCCTTGCGGGCCATCTTGTTGCCCTCCAGCGCCGTTACGATGGATGCGGATTCGCCCGGCGTGTTCAAGAGGATCGACGTCGTCGAACCGCCATACATGCCGCCGTAGTAAATGCCAGCAAACATGATCAGCGAGCCCGCCGGATCGAGCTTGTAGGTGACGGGCAACAGCAGCGCGACCGTCAGGGCCGGGCCGATACCGGGCAGAACTCCGACTGCCGTGCCAAGCGTCACGCCGATCAGCGCGTAGAGAAGATTATAGGGCTCCATCGCCGTGAGCAGCCCTTGGCCGAGAAGCGCGAACGTATCCATCAGGAAGCCTTGAAAAGCGAGCGCACGAAAGTTTCAACCGGCCCCTCAGGCAGCGTCAACTGGAGGCCGAGTGCGAAAATGAACCAGATTGCAAACGAAAATACGATGCCGATGGGCAATGTTTTGGTCAGCGGCCCACGTCCAAACGCCTTGGCGGCGGCGGCGAACATCAATCCCGCGCCGATGGAAAATCCGACGGTCTTGATCGCCAGCAACTGGATAGTCAGGCCGCCGAGAAGCCACAGGATCGGGTTGATGTTCTGCTCTTCGCGTTCAGGAAAATCGCCGCGCCAAGCCTCAACCGCTGTCCACAGGCCAAGCCCGAACAGGCAGGCGGCAATGATGTACGGAACGGTCTTGGGGCCTACAGCCGTGTACCCGGCTGCCTCCGGTGCCAAAGCCGTGCTCCAAGCGGTCACGATGCCTGCAAGGGCCAGAACAGCCGCGATGATGAACGCCGCCCTGTCCGGGCGGCGCTTGTGCGGGCGCGAAGCGTCACCGCTCATTTGACCAGACCAATGTCCTTGAGGATGGCACCGGTGGCTGTGATGTCTTTGGCAAGCTGTGCCTTGAACTCATCGCCAGCCAGATAGGTGTTGGCCCAGCCCTTTGCAGCCAGCGCGTCGGCCCAGCCTTTGGAGGCCACCATCTTTTCAATGTCGGCAGACACGGCCGCCGTCTGTTCCGGCGTCAGGCCCGGCGCTGCGGCGACCATGCGCCAGTTCTGGATCGACATGTCAACGCCGCTCTCTTTCAGCGTCGGCGCGTCGATGCCGTCAATCTTGGCATCCGCCGTGATGGCAAGCAGGCGCAGCGTGCCCGCTTTGACCTGTTCGGAGAACTCGCCATAGCCTGAAACGCCGACGGTCACCTGATTGCCGAGAATGGCGGCAAGCGCTTCGCCGCCACCGGCAAACGCGATGTAGTTCACCTTGGTCGGGTCAACGCCAACCGCCTTGGCAATGAGGCCCGCCGTAATGTGATCCGTGCCACCCGCAGAGCCGCCGCCCCAAGACACAGAGCCCGGATCGGCCTTCAGCTTGGCGACAAGATCGGCCACAGACTTGAGTTCCGACGCAGCCGGAACGACAATAGCCTCATACTCGCCGGTCAGGCGTGCGATGGGCGTGATCTGGTCGAGTGTGACTGGCGAGGCATTGGTCAGGATCGCGCCGACCATGACGTAACCGCCGACGATCAGCTTGGTCGGATCGCCTGTAGCCTCATTCGCAAACTGGGCGAGCCCGATGGTTCCACCTGCGCCCGGGACATTGGTCACCTGCACATTGCCCGAGATCTTTTCGTCCTGCAGCACGGTCTGAATGGTGCGCGCCGTCTGGTCCCAGCCGCCACCCGGTGCGGCAGGCGCCATGATCGAATAGTCGGCTGCAAAGGCCGGCGCGGACACCATGACGAGGCCGAGCGCGGCGATTGTGGATTTGAGATAATGTTTCAAGGAACCCTCCCAAGTTCGATTGACAAGCCCGGCTTTCAAATGCGCGGGGCGGCTGCAATTTGCTGAAATCCGCAGACAGCGCCGATGCTCAAACGAAACGGTTCCGGGGCGCTGAGTCAACCGAATTTCAGAACAGGTCCGGATTTATGATGGATTCTTTCAACCGGGGACCGCAGTCAGATGAAGCGCGCTGCCGCATAGTACACGATTGCAGCAATCACAGCGGTCGCTGGTATGGTGATGATCCAGGCATAGAGAATTCCAGTCGCCACATTCCAGCGCACGGCCGATGCGCGCTTGGCCGAGCCAACGCCAATGATCGCGCCGGTGATTGTGTGTGTCGTCGAGACGGGCACGCCAAGATAGGTGGCCATGAAAAGGGTGATCGCGCCAGCTGTTTCAGCGCACGCGCCCTGCATTGGCGTCAGGCGGGTGATCTTGGAGCCCATCGTGTGAACGATCCGCCAGCCGCCAAGCATCGTGCCGAGGCCCATGACGGTGTAGCAGGCCAGGATCACCCAGTTCGGTACGGTGAATTCAGAATAGACGCCGTTGGAATACAGAAGCACCGAGATGATTCCGGCCGTTTTCTGCGCATCATTCGAGCCATGTCCGAGCGAATAGAGCGCTGCGGAAACAAACTGGAGTTTGCGGAACAAGCCGTCTGCAAAAGTCGGATTGGCGCGCACAAACAGCCAGCTCATCAGGATCATGAACAGGATGCCAAGGGTGAATCCGGTGACCGGCGACAGCACAATCGCATAAAGCGTCTTCGACAGGCCGCTCCAGACAATTGAGCCTACCCCGGCCTTGGAAACGCCCGCGCCGATGATGCCGCCAATCAGGGCGTGCGAACTGGACGAGGGAATGCCGAAATACCAGGTTATGAGGTTCCACGAGATGGCACCGCTCAGCGCGCCGAACACCACGGCATTGTCGATCAGCTCCGGTGAGACGATGCCTTTGCCAACCGTTGACGCGACATGGGATTCAAAGACAAAAAACGCCGCAAAGTTGAAGAAAGCCGCCCACAGCACAGCATATTGCGGCTTGAGAACGCGCGTTGAAACGATTGTCGCGATAGAATTGGCAGCATCGTGCATGCCGTTGATGAAATCGAACAGCAGCGCGACGCCGATCAGAAAAACCAGTGTGACCGTCACTCCATCCATCAGACGTGCTCGATCACGATATCATTGATGACGTTGGCGACGTCCTCAAACCGGTCGGCGACTTTTTCGAGATGCTCGTAAAATTGCGAACCGATGATAAAGGCCATCGGATCTTCCTTGGCCTTGCCCTTGAGCAACGCCTTGAGGCCCGCGTCATTGAGCTGGTCAGAGTCTTCTTCAAGCCGGATCATCGATGCTGTCATCATGTGCAACTGGCTTGAATTGGAGTTGATCTGGCGCAGAAGAGGAACCGCATCGGCCGTCTTGTCTGCCAGCTTGATGGCCAGTTCGGCCATTTCTTTCATGGTCGGCTCAAACTCGGTGACTTCATAGAGAAGGACGGCCTTGGCCGTCTTGTTCATCTGGTCAATCGCGTCGTCCATGGACGAAATCAGCGCCTTGATGTCCGAGCGGTCAAACGGGGTGATGAAGGAGCGGCGGATTGCCTGCATGACGTCGTGGCTGATGTGGTCAGCCTCATCCTCCAGCTTCATCAAAAGTGCGCAGTTGGCTTGCAGATGCGCGCCGCCGTCCATGATGGCGCTCAGAACGCGCGCGCCTTCCTTGAGCTTGACCGCATGCGCTTCAAAAAGATCAAAAAACTTTTCTTCGCGTGGCATGGCCTTCTTGATGAAATCGAACATGCAGCGCTCCCGTCAAATCACCTGCTTAGCCGACGCAGTAAACCAAATGGCACGCGAGCGATATCCGGCTGACCGAATGAGTCACAGCTTTCGGAACGTCAGATAGGCAGGCGTCCGGCCTTCGCGCAGTGCCTTGGCTTCATACCGGGTTCCAGGCCAGGCTTCATAGGGCTTGCGCCAGTCATCAGCAGTCTGCGCGGCAAACTCAAAGCCGCCGGCAGCCTCGACATGTTGCAGGGTCCAGTTGACATAGGCCTCGATGTCGGAGGCAAAACGGAACAGTGCATCCCGCTTGAGAACGCGCTTCATCTTTTCAAGATTTGCCGGACTGACAAAGCGCCGCTTGTGATGGCGACTCTTGTGCCATGGATCAGGATAGAGAAGATCCATGCCCGACACCGACTGTTCCGGTAACCAGTCGAGCAACAGGGCCGCGTCCTCATCGTAAAGGCGCAGATTGTGCAATGGCTCACGGTTGAGCGCGGCGACCATCTTCGCCATGCCATTGACGAACGGTTCGACGCCGATAAAGCCGGTCTTGGGAAACCGTGCGGCTTCATACAGCAAATGCTCACCGCCGCCAAAGCCGACTTCCAGCCGGATGTTGTCTACTGGCGCTGCAAACAGTTGGCGCAAATCCTCCGGCGGCGTGACGGTAAGGTCAAGCCGCAGCCCGGGAAGCATGGTTTCAAGCAGATTGGCTTGCAGCGCGCGCAAGGGCTTGCCATGGCGGCGACCGAAAAACGATCCGCCGCCGCGCCGCTTGGGTGTTGTGTCCTCAGACAGGACTTACGCCCCGATCGCCTTCTTGAGGGCCGGTGCCAGATCGGTCTTCTCCCACGAGAACGAGCCGTCGCGACCCGGCTTGCGTCCGAAATGGCCGTACGAGGCTGTGCGTGCATAGATTGGCTTGTTGAGGTCGAGATGCTTGCGAATGCCGCGCGGCGTCAGGTCCATCACCTTGCGCAGCGCCTCTTCAAGCTTTGCCTCATCCACCTTACCGGTGTCGTGCAAGTCAACATAGACCGAGAGCGGCTCGGCGACGCCGATGGCGTAGGAAAGCTGGATGGTGCATTTGTCCGCCAGCTTGGCTGCCACAACGTTCTTGGCAAGATAGCGCGCGGCGTAGGCTGCTGAACGGTCAACCTTGGTGGTGTCCTTGCCGGAGAATGCGCCGCCGCCATGCGGGGCCGCGCCGCCATAAGTGTCGACGATGATCTTGCGGCCGGTAAGGCCCGCATCACCGTCCGGACCGCCGATCACGAACGCCCCTGTCGGGTTGATGTACCATACGCAGTTCTTGGAGATCTCGATGTCGGACAGTGCTTCGCGGATATACGGCTCGACGACCTTGCGCACTTTCGCGGAATCCCAGCTGGCGTCCATGTGCTGGGTCGAAAGGACAATGGACGTCACTTCCGAAGGCTTTCCGTCAACGTAGTGCACGGTCACCTGGCTCTTGGCGTCCGGGCCGAGCTTGCCTGCGTCACCTTCGCCCTTGTGGCGGGCGGCCGCCAGAACTTCCAGCATCTTGTGGCTGTAGTAGATCGGCGCTGGCATAAGGTCGGGCGTGTCGTTGCAGGCGTAGCCGAACATGATGCCTTGGTCACCGGCACCTTCAGAGCCCTGCTTGTCGGCGGCGTTGTCAACGCCCTGCGCAATATGGGCGGACTGGAAGTGGAGAAGCACCTCAATCTTGGCGGTCTTCCAGTGGAAGCCGTCCTGCTCATAGCCGATGTCGCGGATCGCCTTGCGGGCGGCAGCCTTGAACTTGACCGGATTGATGACGTCGTGGCCGTTCTTGTCTTTCTTGATCAGTGACGGCGGCACGCGCACTTCGCCAGCGATAACCACGCGGTTGGTCGTTGCCAGAGTCTCGCAGGCAATGCGGACAGTCCATGGATCAACGCCGGTCTTCTTGGCCTCGCGGTACACGAGATCAACGATTTCATCAGAAATCCGGTCGCAAACCTTGTCGGGATGACCTTCCGAAACAGATTCGCTGGTAAAAACGTAGTTTGAGCGCGCCATAGGAAAACCCTGCCAGAAAAAACGGCGCACAAGACGCGCCACGTTAGTGACGCGCCTGTTAGACGATGACGCTCCGGTGGTCAATCCAAACGGAAGCGGGGTTTTCGTGCCGTTTCTGTCAAACTTCCGGCGTATCGCCGAGCGATTTCACCAAGTCGATGATCTTCCGGCGAACCTTCGGATCAGCAATCTTGACGAATGCTCGGTTGAGCTGAAGCCCTTCAGAGCTGTTCAAAAAATCCACGACGTAGGCAGTCGAGCTTTCCTCGGACAAGCCGCGGATCACCTGACCATTTTCGCCGGGGGCATCTTCAAAGAAAAATGAAACCGGAACGTTCAGCACGGTTGCAATCGCCTGCAGGCGGCTTGCCCCGACGCGGTTCGCGCCTTTTTCATATTTCTGTATTTGCTGGAATGTGATGCCAAGAGCCTCGCCTAGCTTTTCCTGGCTCATTCCCAGCATGTTGCGCCGCAAGCGAACGCGGCTCCCGACATGCACGTCTATCGGGTTGGGTTTCTTTTTGTTTTCAATCATTTTTTTTGCTTCAACCGTCATCACGGTTCACTTCTTGTTTTGCAGCCTGAGAGCCGCGGGTTTTGCTTTTTTTCTGATTGTTTTGCGCAGCCTTTGCGCGTCCCTCGATCTGTGTTCTGGTTTTTTGTGATGCGACCGATGATTACATTGTGAACCGTCGGCGCAAATTAGTCAAACCACAGATAGCAAGCAGGGTTGCAAACAAACCGAAGATTATGCGGGCGCCGTGCGCGGCATAAAGTGTGGGTTTCGTCCTCTCCGGGAGTGGCATATCGAGCACTGCAACGGTGTTCAAAGCCAGTGCTCCCGTCGTGCGTCCGTAGCCGTCAATAATGCCGGAAATGCCATTATTCGCCGCGCGTACAACCGGCATGCCGGACTCAACTGCCCGAATCTGCGCCAGCCGGAAATGCTGGTAGGGACCGGGCGTTGCTCCATACCAGGCGTCATTTGTGATGTTGACCGCAATTCCGGCGCGGTTTGATATGCTGAGCGCACCCGGAAAGATGATTTCATAGCAGATTTGCGGCAATATTTCCGGCAGCCCGGGCAGCTTGAGGCGATGAACGCCGGCGCCTGCCGAAAACCCGCCGGGTGTCGAAACCAACTGGCGCAGGCCGAATGAACCGAGCAAATCTTCGAGCGGCAGATACTCGCCAAAAGGAACCAGATGCACCTTGTCGGCGGCATCAATCACCTCGCCGTTCTCATTGATTGCCACCATGCTGTTGTAGTAGCGCACAACCTCGCCTTCATTGCGGTTGCCTTCCTGCCGCACGGCTCCGGCAAGCAAGGTCTGGCCCTCGGTCAGCGTCTCTCCCAGCGCCGCCAAGGCGTCGGGCCGCTCTGTGAGCAGAAACGGCACCGCGGTCTCGGGCCAGACAATCAGCACCGGCTTGGTCTTGCCAGCCTCCGGGGCTTGAGATGTCATTTTGAGATAGTCAGCGAAAATGCCGTCGCGCACGGTGTTGTCCCACTTTTCAGACTGGGACACAGATGGCTGGACAATCCGGACAATTGGACCGTTGGCCGCGTCAACCGCAGGTGCGCTGCCGAGCCGCTGATAGCCAAACAAAAATTGACTGCCAACCAGAAGGAGAGCCAAGAGCGGACCTATCAGTTTCCAGCGTGAAAGCGCCGCTGCCCCCGGCAAGGCAAACCCCAGAACGGCAAGCGCATTCATACCGGTTATACCGAACACAGATGTAGTCTGCATCAGAACGGGTGCCGGCATGATCGTCAGGCCAAGACTGTTCCATGGAAAGCCCGTGAACAACACGCTGCGCAGCCATTCGCCAACGCCAAAGCCGAACGCAAGCGCGGAAGCGGCGCCAACGCCGCGTCCCCAGACTGAACGCGCGAGCATTGTCGAGCCTGCAAAAAAGAAAGCCAGACCTGCGGGCAAACCAAAGACTGCCAGCGGCAGCGCCCATGCGAAATCCCAGCTTTCAGCAACAACGGCATTGCCGAGCCACCACAGTCCGGCGACAAAATAGCCAAAGCCGAAAAACCAACCGACGACGGCTGCCGGGTAAAGTCTTAGGGCGCCGCGCGCGTTTGGTCCCGGCACGGCCCCTTCAATGAGCCACAGGAGGATTGGAAAGGAGACAAAACCGACTGCAAAGAAATTGAAAGGTGGAAGTGCCAGTGTCAGCAGTGCTCCGGCACACAGGGCAAGCAGGTTGCGCTTGAGGCCCCACAACAGAATGATCTCTCCGGCAATCCTGTTGAGCATATCCAGACGGTCCCCATTGCCATGTCGCAGGCTCGCGTGACGCGAATCAACGGAATTGGTTTATCAGGAGGCGGCGGCTTACAAAAACATCATTCGGTAATGCGGGTGATCTGGACCTTCCGAATGCGGCGGTTACCGGCCTCAAGCACCTTGAACTCAAAGCCCGGGACTGCAACGCAGGTTTCGCCCTTGAGTGGATGATGTCCGAGTTCTGCGATGATCAGTCCCGCAATGGTGTCGACGTCTTCGCCATGCTTGCCAACCACGAAGTTCGAACCGATGGCTTGCGAAACCTCATCCAGTTCCGCGCCGCCATCGACCACAAAAACGCCGGGCGACTGTTCGGCGATTGGAATGACTGCGTCGTCATGCTCATCTTCAATGTCGCCAACCACCAGTTCCACAACGTCTTCGAGCGAGACCAGACCGTCCGTGCCGCCATATTCGTCAATCACCAGCGCCATTTGCGTACGCGACGCCCGCATGCGCTGCATCAATTCGCCGGCAAGCATCGAATGCGGCACAAACAGCACGTCACGCAGAAGTTTCAGCTCCGCGATCGACTTGCCAAGATCAACGCGGGCAAGGTCAAGCGGCACAGGTTCCGGCAGCTTGCGCGCGCCCGCCCTCGGCTTGGTTGGTTTGCGGGTACGGGCGGAACGGGTGATATAGCCAAGCACATCACGGATGTGGACCATGCCCTTGGGATCATCAAGATCTCCGGCATAGACCGGCATGCGCGAATGGCCCGAGCTTTCAAAAAGCTCCAAAAGCTCCGCCAAAGTGGTGTCAACGTCAACACCAAGAACGTCGGCGCGCGGAATCATCACATCTTCGACGCGGACTTCTCGGAAGCCGAGAATGTTGGAGAGCATCTCGCGCTCGCCCGCTGAAAAGCCTGAAACGCCGGTTTCGTTTTCGTCCGCCAACACATCTGCAAGATCATCGCGCAAGTCTGACGCGGACTTGCCGCGGAACCGCTGCGCAAGCCACGACAGCACAGAGCGCCGCTCGTGTTCGGGACGGGGACTTCGGGCCGGGGCGTCGCCATTTTCGCCCGATTGCCGGGCGGCAGGCTTGAGATCCGCTGCGGACACGGTTTTGGACTGGATGTCAGACATTGTCACTGTCAGATACAGCATAGGGGTCCGGTATTGCAAGGCGCGCAAGAATTTTGCGCTCCAAAGCTTCCATGTCTTCGGCCTCCGCATCGCTCTCGTGATCATAGCCGAACAGGTGCAGCAGTCCGTGCGCCACCAGATGGCTCAAATGATTATCAAACGGCTTCTGTTCCTCTTGTGCCTCACGCAAAACCGTCTCGTATCCAAATACGATGTCGCCAAGCAACCGGCCCGGTGCTGTGCCCGGTTTGATCTGGAGAGACGGGAACGACAGAACATTGGTCGGCTTGTCCTTGTCGCGCCACTCGGCATTTATGCCCTGTATCGTTGCGTCATCTGTGAACAACAGGCTCACCTCGGAAGGGTATTCTGGCGACAGGCCAAGTTCGGCCTCAACCGCAGTGAAAACCGACGCCACGAGCGTTTCGAGCCGCATCTCATCGGGCCAGGCCCCTTCTTCGATCGAAGACACTGGCGTCAATATTGCGTTTTTGGTCACGCCTTCGCGTCGCCCTGCAAGGCGGCATTGCGACGTGCAACACGTTCTTCCGTTGCCCGGTCGTAGGCACCGACGATCTCAGCGACCAGCGGATGCCGCACCACGTCTTTCTGGGTGAAGCGGACGCTGACAATGCCCGGAACGCCTTGCAGCAACTCGAGCGCTTCAACCAGACCCGATTTTTGTCCCGGTGGCAGATCGACCTGGCTCGGATCGCCGGTGACAATCATGCGGGCGTTCTCGCCCAGACGCGTCAGGAACATTTTCATTTGCATTGATGTCGTGTTCTGCGCTTCGTCAAGAATGACAGCGGCATGGGCCAGAGTGCGGCCACGCATGAAAGCCAGAGGCGCAATTTCAATCACGCCAGCCTGTATGGCGCGCTCGACCTTATCGCCAGCCATCATGTCATAAAGCGCGTCGTAAAGCGGGCGCAGGTATGGATCGACCTTTTCCTTCATGTCGCCGGGCAGGAAGCCGAGCCGCTCGCCGGCCTCCACAGCGGGGCGTGACAGGATGATCCTCTCGACGGCGCCGCGCTCAAGAAGCATCGCTGCATGGGCAACCGCCAGATAAGTCTTGCCCGTGCCAGCCGGGCCGACACCAAACACCAGTTCGGACCTCTCCAAGGCGCGCATATACTGGTCTTGCGTCGGCGTGCGGGCATGAATGGTGCGTTTGCGGGTTGAAATCTGGGCGGCGGACATGCGCGATTTGGTCTCCAGGGTCGGCAGCATCGGCTGATCGTCGGCGGCAAGCGCCATGCGGATCGCTCCATCCACATCGGAAATGCCGACATGGTGGCCGGAGCGGATCATTGCGTAGAGCCCGTCGAGTGTCCGGCGCGCCTTCTCGGTCGCCGACGGGTCGCCCTCAATATAGAGCTGGTTGCCGCGCGAACGGGCGATGACGCCGAGTTTTTGTTCAATATGGGCGAGATTCTCGTCAAATTGCCCAAACAGCGCTGTCGCATGCTTGTTGTTGTCAAAGGTCAGGACGATCTGGGCCATGTCGGAGGCACCTTGCGGTACTGGCTTAACCTTATCCGTGGCGTTCAAACGTCTCTTCCTCTCAGGGTCTATGACTGGACTGGCGCGGACAGAAGGCTGTTTGCCCGAACGCCAGTGATTCGCACCCTCACACTGTCGCCGATTTTTGCGACAGATTCATCAAGAATAACCGGCTGCAGATAAGGTGATCGCCCGACCATCTGACCAGCGTTGCGCCCGGCCTTTTCAACCAGCACGCCGAGCTCGCGCCCGATCAGCCTCGTGTTGAATTCATTCTGCTGGGAGAGAACCAAAGCCTGCAGCGCCTGCAGCCGCTGATCCATCACCTTGACCGGAATTTGCCCTTTCATCTCGCTGGCGGGCGTGCCCGGGCGCGGCGAGTATTTGAACGAATAGGCGGCGGCGTATTTGGTTTGGCGGATGATTTCCATTGTGGCTTCGAAGTCAGAATCACTTTCGCCGGGAAAGCCGACGATGAAATCACCAGACAGTGCGATATCCGGACGCGCCGCGCGAACACGCTCGATCAGCTTCAAATAATCGCTCGCGGTGTGGCGACGGTTCATTGCCTTGAGGATGCGGTCGGAACCGGACTGCACTGGCAGATGCAGGTAAGGCATCAGCTGCGGCAGGTCGCTGTGCGCTTCGATCAAATCATCCGCCATGTCGCGCGGGTGGCTGGTTATGTAGCGAAGGCGCGAAACGCCTTCGATTTCCGCCAGATGGTGCAAAAGGCGGCCAAGGCCCCAGATTTTGCCATCCGGTCCTTGCCCATGCCAGGCGTTCACATTCTGCCCCAGCAGCGTGATCTCGCGCACACCTGCGGCGACCAGTCCCTTGGCTTCGGCCAAAATCTGGCTGACGGAACGGGAAACCTCATTGCCGCGCGTGTATGGAACCACGCAGAAGGTGCAGAATTTGTCGCAGCCTTCCTGCACGGTCAGAAATGCGGTGACACCGCGGCTGCGCACTTTGGCTTCGCTTGGCGCGGGCAGATGGTCGAACTTGTCTTCCGTTCCATAGTCGGTCTCATTGACGCGCTCGCCTTTGGCAACGCGGGCAACGATGTCGGGCAGCCTGTGATAGCTCTGCGGTCCGACGACCAGATCGACACCCTTGGCGCGGCGGAATATCTCGTCACCCTCCGCCTGCGCGACGCAGCCAGCGACGCCGACATTAAGGATGCGGCCTTCGGTCTTGCGCTCGGCCTTCAGGTCGCGAAGCTTGCCAAGCTCGGAATAGACCTTCTCCGCCGCCTTCTCACGAATGTGACAGGTGTTGAGAAGCACCAGATCGGCCTCATCAAGGCTCGCCGTCTCGTCATAACCGCTCGCCACAAGGGCATCGGCCATGCGGGTTGAATCGTACGCATTCATCTGGCAGCCATAAGTCTTGACCAGCACCTTGCGGCGCTGCGGGGCAATTGTGGCTGCAAACTCTTTGGTATCGGGCGCAATCGTCATGGCGCGGCGTTTATCCGGTTTTCGCCATCCCGTGAAGCGCTGAGTTTGGTGTCAAACCGCAGCCTGGACATCGTCATGGAACGGATTTGCGTCTCAAATTGTCGCGACAGCGCTTTTCGGTCGCTTGAGCGGTCAAACATCACCGGTTCGCCGAACGTCACTTCGACATCAATCGCCCGCGCCGCAAGGATGCCTCTCAGATGCTTGACCAAAGGCATGGTGCCGGGCCAGGCAACCACCGGGCGCAGGAACCGGCCGATGGGCAGACCTTGAATGCGTGTGTAGGCGAGTGAGACCGGCTGGATCAGAACATGATCGATCGCGTCGCCATCTCCAACATTCAGAGCCGCTTTTGCAGCCCCAAGCAGCGAGGATTTGAATGGCAAAACCCGGTTGCCGTCGGAAGTCGTGCCCTCAGCAAACAACACGAGTATGTCGCCGCTGTGCAGCCGCGCGGCAATTTCATTGGCTTGGTCGGCAGTCTTGTGCTTTCGCTCGCGCTCAATGAACACTGTACGCTGCAGTTTGGCAAAATTGCCGAACAGCGGCCAGCCTTTGACTTCGGACTTCGCAATGAACGACACTTCGGCAATCGAGCCAAGCACCAGAATATCGCTCCAAGACACGTGATTGGATACCAGAAGCAGCGGCCGACCCTGCGACATGTCGCCATTGACGCTCACCTTGAACCCAAGCAACCGGCACATGAATTTCTGCCAAAGCCGCGGCAGTGACTTATGCCAAAACCGCTGCAGCCGATGAGCAACCACCTGCAACGGGAACAACGGAACGGTGACCAGCGCAAAAATGGCGAGCAAGAAGGCAATCCGGAACATTCCGAACATGATCAGTCTTTGGCTTTGCGCGTACGCACGGGCACCGCATAAAGTTCCAGCCGATGGTCTACCAGCTTGAAGCCACGCTCGCGGCAAATCTCCTCTTGCAGCGCCTCGATACGCGGGTCTGAGAATTCGAGCACCTTGCCGGATTTCAGATCAATCAGATGGTCGTGGTGCTCCAACGGCATCGCCTCATAACGGGCGCGCCCGTCGCGGAACTCGTGCCGCTCAATGATGTTCATATCCTCGAAAAGCCGCACCGTCCGATACACGGTTGATATGGATATATGAGGGTCAATCTTTGCCGCGCGCCGGTGCAATTCCTCGACATCGGGATGATCGACGGAATTCTCCAATGCCTGCGCAATCACACGGCGCTGGCCGGTCATGCGCATGCCCTTATCGGCACAAAGTGTTTCCAGATGCGAGGCCAATGTTTCGTCCCGGTTCCAAATCGGACCTATTTCAGATCAAGCCGCATGACAAGCGCCGCGCTCTTGCCAGCATGAGTATCATAGTAGGCGGGGCGCCTTGCAACCTCCACAAATCCAAATCCCTTGTACAGTGCGATGGCGGCGATATTGGCCTCGTCAACTTCCAGGAAGATTGTTTGCGCGCGCACATGATGCAGATGGCGCAGCACTGCTGCCACCAGTGCATGGCCGACGCCGGACCGACGTGCGTTCCTGGCAGTCACAACGGTCAGAATTTCCGCCTCGCCCGCAGCCAGCCGCGCAAGAATGAAACCTCCTGACTTGGGGCCTGAGCCTTTTCGCCGCGCCATAAAGCCGAACACCGGACCTTGGCTCAAGAGCGAGCGAAACTCCCCATCCGACCAAGGGCGACTGAAGCCTTCCACATGCAACTGCGCCATGGCACCGCTGTCCATCCCCTTTAGCGGCTGGACGGCGTATTCCGCTTTACGAAAAAAATCGAGCAACCGCCGCATCAGCGAAGCGCCCGCGCAATCGTATACGCTTCCTGCGGTTTGGCGTCGGGACGGCGCAGGTATAGCGGCTTGGCTTGCACCGTTGTGGACGGGACGAGAGCCGCCCGGGCAACGCAATCGACGGCCGGCAGGTCGATGCCGCCCATTGATGACAAAGCAAGATCAGGATGTGCGGCCTGCAATACTGCAACACCTGATCCGACGCTGACAACATTTGCTGCGCAAGCAAGCATCGCGGCCTCAGCCAGCGGCATTTGCCGTGGCGCATCAAGCGGCAGTCCGGCAGGTGAAAACATCTGCACATAGACATCGCCGCGATGAGCATCGACCAGAGCCAGAATACTCCGTCCGTTTGCTTCATTCAGCGCTGCAATTGCCAGTGCCTGAAGTGACGTGACCCCGCGCACCGAAAGTCCCAGCGCAATCGAAAGGCCTGTCGCGGTGGCGAGCCCTACACGAATGCCGGTAAAGGAGCCCGGGCCAACGCAGACCGCCAAATGCGTCAGGTCGGCATAGGTGGCGTTTGCGTCGCGCAACACCTCGTCAACCAGCCCGATCAGACGCTCAGCATGTCCACGTCCGATATCCAGCGTGGTCGATGACGCAATCGCGCCATTCGTCTCGTAAATCAGACAAGCGGCGCAAAGGTGATCGGAGGTTTCAAGGGCAAGCAGCATGGCTTGGCTTAAACGATAACCGCGCTGGCGGGCAAGCCAGCGCGGCATACTCATTTGGAAGTCTACGCGCCAAAAGCGGCCTTGTTCGCTCCAACCCACTGCCGCAGCGTCTGCGGCGCTGTGCCCGACAGTGATTTGACATCGTCGGTCACCATGCCGATGTTGCCCTCAAGCGTGTTGACGTCGAAGGACACCAACAGTGGCGCAAGGAATTCCGGCACGCCGTGGGCAATCATCCCTTCCTTCAGCTGATCCGGGGTGACGTGAATAACTTGAAGCGGTTTGCCGAGCACGTCAGAGACAATTTTTGCCGTCTCGTCAGCTGATAGCGCTTCCGGGCCAGTCAATGTGTAAGTGGCGGACGTTGATGAACCGGATGCCAATACCGCAGCTGCAGTGCGGGCCTGATCTTCGCGCGCCGTATGCGAGGTCTTACCTTGACCCGACGCCACAACCCACTGGCCGGAGGCGAGCGCCGCCGGCAGCGACATCAGCAAGTTCTCCATGTACCAGCTGTTGCGCAAGATCGTGTGCGCGATGCCGCTGACCGCAATTGTCTCTTCCGTGCCGCGGTGATCACCGGCAAACAGGATAGGCGAATCCACCTTGGGGTTCGGCATGGAGGTGTAGACGATGTGTTTGATGCCTGCTGATTTTGCTGCCGAAACGGCGCGCTGGTGCTGTTCAAGGCGGCGTCCAGGACGGTCAACCGCATCAGTCGAGACGATCAAAAGACGGGTTGCGCCGGAAAAAGCCTTGGCAAGCGCAGCTTCGTCGTCAAAGTCCGCTGTTCGCACAGTTACACCTTTGGCCGCAAAGTCAGCCAGGCTTTCCGGCTTGCGGGTGGTCGCGATGATCTGGCTTGCGGGCACGGCATAAGTCGTCAGCAAATGTTCGACCACGCGGCGACCGAATTTGCCGGATGCGCCGGTGACCAGCAGAATTTCGTTTGTGGCAAGTGCCATGGTGATATCCCTCGTTGAAAATTCAGTATGACTTTGAAAGTCAGTTCTGATTTAATAGTAGAGAAATTTGGCGCAAGACGTGACTTGATCCATAGTCAGTCACATGCAGGTAACCGACCGGAGACGAGAAATGAGCCTGCACAAATCCGCCGCAGATTTTGCCCCGCAGTGCCCCATCCGCGACGTGCTCGACCGGCTCGGCGACCGTTGGACGCTGCTGGTCATCATGGAATTGCAGTCGGGAACCAAGCGCTTCAGCGTGCTCAAGAAGCAGATTTCGGACATTTCGCCGCGCATGCTCGCCCAAACACTGCGGCAGTTGGAGTATGACGGGCTAGTTGTGCGCACCGCCTATCCAACCATCCCGCCAAAGGTTGAATATGCGCTGACTGCGCTTGGCCGGTCCATGCTCAAGCCAGTCGGCGCGCTGATCGATTGGGCCGGAGAAAACCACGATGCAGTGCGTGCAGCCAGGGCGGCCTTCGTGCCGCCGGAACCGCAGACGGCGCTTTGATCTGGCGTTTAGCGGATACGGTTTGATGGTCCGCTTGTCTCAAGATGCTCCTTGACGACTTTCAACCCTTTGGCGAGGTTGCGTTGCCAATCCAGCGTCACGAACAGCTGTAGAA
>JANPGC010000023.1:0-15905 GCA_031423755.1 Phyllobacteriaceae bacterium
GGCGCGAGCGGTAAAGGTCCGTCCCTTCCTCGAATACGAGCGTGACTTGAGACAGACCGAACTTGGAGAGGGAGCGCAGTTCCGTGAGCCCAGGGACCCCAGACATCTCGTTCTCTATGGGAAAGGTGACGAGCTTTTCGATTTCTTCCGGCGCGAGCGCGCGGATGGCAGTGTTGATTTGCACCTGGACGTTGGTGATGTCGGGCACGGCGTCAATCGGCAGGCGCAACGCGGAGTAAACGCCGATGCCGATCAAGACGAGCGTGGCGAGCAGCACGAACACGCGCTGGCGGACTGAGAAATCTAAAAGGCGGTTGAGCATAACTGTTTAGTGGGAATGCCCGCCACCTTTGGTGGCGCGAAATTCTTGTGGCGGTAAATTGGCAAGCGTGTGGTTTATGGCATTCTCCCTAGCCATGACTATAAGTTGAAAGTTTTGATATATTTGAAAACGATTGCTTAAAATTTTAGGGAATTGGCGGAACTGCTTAAATCCAGCCCTGCAATTCGTGACGCACCAGATGCTCGATCACGGCCATGCCTTCGTCTGAATCATTCAGGCACGGTATGTGGCTGAAGTTCTCGCCGCCAGCGTGGTGGAAAATTTCGCCAGCCTCTCCGGCGATTTCCTCAAGGGTTTCGAGGCAATCTGAAACAAAACCCGGATTTAACACGGCGACGGACTTGATGCCGTCTTTGGCCATCTTCTCCAGCGTCTTGTCGGTGTAAGGCTGAAGCCACTCCTGCGGGCCGAAGCGGGATTGGAATGTTGTGATCAACCTTTCCTTTGGCCAGCCGAGCCGCTCGCGCAGGAGCCGCGTCGTTTTCATGCAATGGCAATGATAGGGATCACCTTTTTTGAAATAGCTGAGCGGAATGCCGTGATAGGAGGCAACGACAACTTCCGGCTCGAAGCTCAATGTTGCCAGATGCTTTTCGATCGAAAGCGCCAGCGCTTCAATATAGACCGGCTCGTCATGATATTGCGGCACTGTGCGCACGGCTGGCATGTAGCGGGTCTTCATCAGGCATTCGAACAGTTTGTCATTGACCGATGCCGTCGTTGCCGCCGCATATTGCGGGTAGAGCGGGAAGCACAGAATGCGCTCGCAGCCTTGTTCGCGCAGGCGCGTCAGCACGCTTTCCATTGACGGGTTGCCATAGCGCATCGCCCAGTCAACGATGACGTTTTGATGATCCTGCATCAGCACCGCCAGCTTTTCGCCTTGAGCACGTGTGAAGGTGCGCAGCGGCGATTCATTGCGCTCCTTGTCCCATATTTGCGCATAGGCTTTGCCGGATTTCTTGGGGCGGGTGTTGAGGATGACGCCGTTGAGGATCGGCCACCACAGCAGCTTTGGCGTTTCGATGACGCGCGGGTCGGACAAAAACTCCTTCAGATAGCGGCGCATGGAAACCGTGTCTGTGCCGTCGGGCGTGCCGAGGTTGACGAGCACGATGCCGACCTTGCCGATTTTTACAGGTGGGTGATCTGCCGGAAGGGGCCCAAGCGCGCGCGATTTCGTCCTGTCGAGGGTCGGTGTCAGTTCCATGCAATGCCGTCCTTTTGCTTGGGCGGAACTTAGTTGGTTGCCGCCTTTATTCAATGCGTCAAATCAGCAAGAAAAAGGCCCGACAAGCGGGCCCTTCATCAAGTTTGATCAGGAAAGTTCAGCCTTGGATGACTGGCTTGGGTGCCGGTGTCGGGGCAGACAGTGCCTGCGCGCCCGGCGTTGCGGCCTTGCGGACGAGCGTGAATGTCGCGCCTGACGATGTTGTGCAGTTCATCTGGCTTGGCATCACAACGAGGCATGCCGCGTTGACTGTCGTGTTGCGGATCAGCGAGGTGAAGGCCAGATCGACATTCTGCGGGTCGCGATAGGTGTAAGAACCGCGCGCAGCGATCTTGCCTGTGTCCGTCGCAATTGAAGAGAATGTGCCAGCAGCAAAGGTCGCCGTGTTGATGCCGCGCGTGTCGACCCATTCACCATCAATGCCGGCAGGCTTCGGGTTTGTGGACAATGGCCCATAATTCACGTCCGATGTCTGGCATGCGGCAAGCAATCCGGAAAGCGCCAGTGCGGCATAGCTGAAACGCTTGATCATTTTGAAGACTCCCCACTGCCCCGCTCAACGGGCACTTTTAACTAGAATCACGCCATACCGGCGAAAACAAGGCCTCGTTGGATATTCACCCATTGAAGCCCTGTTTTCAATCCTTCATTGAACAAGCACGTTGCGGAACTGCCAAGGGTCGCTCAGGTCGATGTTTTCCTTGAACAACCCGGGCCGTCCCTCCAGCGGGGTCCAGTCCGTGTAGAAGCCTTTCAGCTTGCCGAGATAGGGCTTCTGGATTTCCAGACAGCGGCGGAAGTCCATTTCATCGGATTCGACGATGCCGGATTTCGGATTCTCCAGCGCCCAGACCATGCCGGCCAGAACAGCTGACGTGACCTGCAAACCGGTCGCATTCTGCAACGGAGCCAATTTGGTGGCTTCCTTGACTTTCAATTTCGAGCCGAACCAGTAGGCGTTGTTCTTGTGGCCGTAGAGCAAAACGCCAAGCTCGTCGGCGCCGTCGAGAATCTCCTCGGGATGCAGAACGTGTGTCTTTGGCTGTTTCTTGCCGGCATTGCCGAACATCTCGTCGAGGGAGACGACGGCGGAGTTGCAGGGATGGTAGGCGTAATGCGCGGTCGGGCGGAACTCGGCTTTGCCGTTGGCACCTTTGACCGTGTAGTAGTCGGCGATTGAAATCGCCTCATTGTGGGTGACCAAAAGTCCGAACTGGGCACCGAGCGTCGGGCACCAGGTGCGGACCTGCGTGGTGGCGCCGGGCTGTTCAAGATAGATGCCGCACTTGGAGCCCTTCTTGTGGCCCCTGGCGTTTTTCGGCTTCCATTTTTCGTGCGTGCCCCAGCCAAGCTCGGCTGGCTGCAGGCCTTCGGAGATGAAGCCTTCGACAGACCATGTGTTGTGGAACTCGCCGAACGGCTTTGGATTGATGGTGCGCTGTGTGTCGCGCTCGGCAATGTGCACGCCCTTGACGCCAAGCTTTTGCATCAGCTTCGCCCACGCCTTGCGGTCATTGTACTTTGGCTCTTTGAGCTTGGGGTCAAGCACTTTGGCCAGATCAACCAGCGCCTTCTTGACGAACCATGAAACCATGCCGGGATTTGCCCCACAGCAGGAAACGGCTGTCGTGCCGCCGGGATTTGCCTTGCGTTCCCTTTTGACGGTTTCGCGCAGCGCATAGTTGGTGCGTGAACCATTGTCGGCATTCTTGTTGTAATAAAAGCCTACCCATGGCTCGATGACCGTATCGACATAGAGCACGCCAAGCTCGCGGCACAGCTTCATGATGTCGAGCGAGCCGGTGTCGACTGAAAGGTTGACGCAGAAGCCTTGGCCGGGGCCGTTGGTCAAAAGCGGCGTCAGGATTTCGCGGTAATTTTCACGTGTGATGGCGGTTTGTCTGAAAGCGATCCCGCGCTCTTCAAGCAGATGCCTGTCTTCGTCGATCGGGTCTATGACGACCATGCGGGACTTGTCGAATTTGAAATGGCGTTCAATCAACGGAACTGTTCCGTGACCTATGGAGCCGAAACCGATCATGACAATTGGACCGGTTATTTCGCCGTGGACCGGCCATTTCGATGCTTTCAATTACACTTCTCCAAGACGCAAACGCGCGAAAACGATGGCAAGAATTGCGTTTTGCCACCTTCCCTTTAACCACACTCAGACCTGTGGGAGCAACCCCGCGATCAAATTGAGGCGTTTTGTCAGGCGTTCGCGCTCGTCGGCAAGGCCTTTATAGGAAATTTCGTCGGCTGAAAGCGCCTGCACTTGCGCGGCGATGGATGCGGCCAATGCCGGTCCTTCGGCATGGGATTCAAGCGCCTCGAGCGGGTCCACATGAATGCGGATGGTGAAGACCATGCCGCCGCTTGACGGCAGCTTGCGCAACGTCTGGCGTTCAAGCCGCAGCTTGATGTTGCGCGGCTCCATGGCGTCGCCAAAGCGCCGCTTCATGCCATTGTCCGAGACCGGGTGGTGGAGCTTGTCATCGCCGTAGAGCGACCAATTCCAGCGGATGACCGGCTGTGCCGGGCTGAGCCTGTCGAACATGCGCGCAATAAGGTCGGCATTGCGCGTGCCTTCGCCGAAACCGGGCACAGGCTTGTGAATCTCGTGCATCGGTTTGCCGAATTTCTCCTGCAGCATCCATGCGGACGGAAAGCAGACAGATGCTGCGGCCAATTGCCAGCCGTGTTGCTCCTTGGTCATGAGGACGAGATCTTCTTGCACAAGGCTTGCGGCGATGTGGATTGGCGGGAAGTTTGTGGCACTTAGATCAACGCTGCGGTTTGCAGGGTTGATTGTCATGATGGAGCCGTTGCGGGTGTAAACCTCGGGGAAATGGCCGACGACATGGTCTGCCAGCATGTCGCGGAGTTCAATCTGGGCTTCGAGTGAGGTTTCCTGAGAGACAATGACCTTGTCGGGAACAGTCGCTGCCAGATGCGCCTTCTCGTCGAGATAGCCCGGCAGATGGCGGTCGATTTCTATCCATTCACCGACATCCAGCGGCTTCAGTCCGATGGTGAAGGGCTTGGAACTGCCGTCATAGGGCGTGTGGAAAATCGGGTCTGGCATCATTGGCTCTCTGTCAATCTCGCGCGGATCTGACCGCGCAAGGAGTTGCCGACGAAGATTTCTGCGCCGACAAGATCGTCCCGCATCAAATCCCCTTCGACTGCTGTTCCATTGTCCAGCAGTTCCTGCCGCAAGACGCCGCGCAGGAGGCCATGGGAAAGGCGCGGCGTGATCAGCTTTTCGCCTTGGCGCACAAACAGGCTGGTGATGGTTCCCTCGCAAACGAAGCCGCGCTCGTTTTCCATCAGCACTTCGTCTGCTTCGTCGGCTGAAAACTCGGCCCGCGCCATCTCATACGCATCACGGCGCGAGGTCTTGTGTGCAAGCATCGCATCTGCGCTGTTGAGCCGTACCTTGGCAATCGCCACATTCCAGACGGCGTCTGCGCTTGAGGGCGTGAAATTGTACGTTGTGCACGTCAGCTGGCCGTGCTGATCGAGAAACAGCCTGACCCGCAATAGTCCGTCTGAAGCAATGCCCGCCAGCATGTGCGCTGCTTCTTCGCGGTCGAACGCACGCTGAAAATGGCGCGCCGAATCCGCCATCCTGTCAAGGTGCCGCGTCGCCCTGATACACCCCGCTTCCGGCTCATAGCGCAGCGTCTCGATCAGGCCGAAGGCGTGATTGTTCCGGCTGCGAACCGTGCTTTCAAGAGGCATTCGTCATATTCCTCATCCGCGTTGCTGTCGAAAATCACGCCGCTGCCCACATTGAAAACCGCCTTGCCGTCCTGTTCCAATACCACCGTGCGGATTGCGACATTGAAGCTCATGCGCCCGTCCGGCGCGACCCAGCCGATGGACCCGCAGTAAACGTTGCGGGGTTGGCGTTCAAGGTCAGCGAGGATTTCCATGGCGCGGATTTTCGGCGCGCCGGTGATCGAGCCACACGGGAATAGCGAGGCCACGATATCGCGCAGTGTCAGGCCCGGCAGGAGCTTTGCCCTGATCCTTGAGATCATCTGATGCAGCGATGGATAGGTTTCGACCGTGAACAGCTCCGGCACATGCAGCGAGCCAACGGTGGTTATGCGCGAAATGTCATTGCGCAACAGGTCGACGATCATGCGGTTCTCGGCCTGATTTTTGGCGTCGCCCTTGAGGCCCTTGCGCAGCGCCTCGTCCTCCTCCGGCGTTTTGCCGCGCCGGGCTGTGCCCTTCATCGGCCGGGTCTCGATCCAGCCGTCGGCATCAACCTCGAAGAAGAGCTCCGGCGAGCGGGACAGCACCAGCGGGCCGCCAAGATTGACCACAGCGCCGTGCCGGACAGGCTGCCGCTCGGTCAGCGTGTGGAACATTGCCAATGGATCGCCTGACCAGCTGGCATGCACAGGGAAGGTCAGGTTGGCCTGATAGCAGTCGCCCATGGCAATGTGATGCCGCAGCCTGTTGAAACGCGCCGCGTAGTCAGTGCGGGACCATAGTGGAACCGCTTCGCCAAGTGGCGCGCGCGGGGCAGGGTCCATGCGCTGGCGCGGGCGAAACGAGGCGATGTCGGCTTCGTCAAACACGCCCATGAGCATAAGGGGCACGGTGCGGCCATCGGGCAGCAATGGTTTCAACTTGTCTTCCAGCGGATAGCCAGCCTCGTAGGACAGATACCCAGCCAGCCATTTGCCCGCGCGCCGCGCGGTCTCCGCCGCCTCCAACGCGGCTTCCAATTCCCGCTCGTCATGGGCTGCAAGGATTTCGCGTGGCTTGCCAAACATCCGGCGCACGCCAATGATATCGTCCTGCAAAAGAACGAATGGCGGTAGTTCAGGATGCGGCAGTTGCGTCATGGGCGCCTGGATACCGGTCAAATTCTCGGGACAGGATTACCCGACTGGCGCCATCACGCATATCCGGCTTGCGACATGGACGTTATGCCGCTCATTCCATGGCTGCCAGTTCGTCGATCAGTCCTTCGATCACCGAAAGCCCCTTGTCCCAGAAGCCCGGATCGGCGGCATCCAGCCCGAAGGGCGCCAGCAATTCCGAATGGTGCTTGGTGCCGCCGGCACGCAGCATGTCGAAATATTTCTCCTGAAAGCCCGATGCGGCATTCTGGTAGACGCCATAAAGCGAGTTCACCAGACAGTCGCCGAACGCGTAGGCATAGACGTAAAACGGCGAATGAATGAAGTGCGGGATGTAGGCCCAAAAAGTCTCATAGCCGGGCCCGAAATTCACCGCAGGGCCGAGACTTTCCTTCTGGATGTCGAGCCACAGCGCGCCAATCTGGTCAGCAGTCAGTTCGCCATTGCGCCGCTCGGTGTGGACCTTGCGTTCAAACTGGTAGAAGGCGATCTGGCGCACGACCGTGTTGATCATGTCCTCTACCTTCTGCGCCAGCATGGCCTTGCGCTCGCCGATGTCTTTTGTCCGCTCCAGAAGCGAGCGGAACGTCAGCATCTCGCCGAACACCGACGCGGTTTCTGCCAGCGTCAGCGGCGTGGCGCTCATCAGCGGCCCGCGCGGACCGGCCAGAACCTGATGCACGCCATGTCCAAGCTCGTGCGCGAGCGTCATCACATCGCGCGGTTTGCCCTGATAGTTGATCAGCACATAGGGGTGCGCCGATGGCACTGTGGGGTGCGCGAATGCGCCGGGGGATTTGCCGGGGCGAAGGCTGGCGTCAATCCAGCGCTTGTCGAAGAATTGCTTGGCAATGTCAGCCATATCCGGTGAAAATGTTCCGTAAGCGCCAAGCACGGTGTCGCGCGCGGCCTCCCAGCTGATCTTGGCTTTCGGCGCGGTCGGCAGCGGGGCGTTGCGGTCATAATGCTGCAATTGGTCGAGCCCAAGCCACTTTGCCTTCATCGCATAATAGCGGTGAGACAGGCGCGGGTAGGCGAGCCGCACAGCCTCAGCCAGCGCGTCGACAACCTCGCGCTCGACCCTGTTGGCAAGATGGCGCGAGTCGGCGATATCGGTGAAGCCGCGCCAACGGTCGGAGATTTCCTTGTCCTTTGCCAACGTATTGGTGATCAGCGTGAAGGTGCGGATGTTGTCCGAAAAGGTCTTGGCAAGCGCCTCTGAACCCGCCTTGCGCCTCTCGCGGTCAGCGTCCTGCAGCAAGTTCAATGTCTGCTCAATCGGCAAAAATTCGCCATTCACGTCGAAGCGCAGGCCCGTCATCGTCTCGTCGAAAAGCCGGTTCCATGCTGAGCGACCGGTCACCGATTTCTCGAGAAACAGCTGTTCGGTTTTCTCATCCAGCTGATAGGGCTTGTCCTTGCGCAGGTCTTCGATCCAGGGGCGGTAATGGGCGAGCGCCGGATTTTCTGCCATGGCCTTGTGAAGTTCGGGATCGCTGATCTGGTTGAACTCAAGCGCATAAAACAACAGGTGCGAGGAGGCTTCGGTGAGCTGTTCCTGGATGTCGCCATAGAGTTTGGCGTTCTCCGGGTTTGCGCTGTCTTCAGCATAAAGGAGCCCTGCATAGGACATTATACGTCCCATCAAATCTTCCAGCGCCTCATACTCAATGATCGACTTGGCCAGATCTGCACCACCAACTTTATGTGATTCGGCAGTCAGCATGCCCTTCCACTGCGCCTCGAACGCCAGTGATTTGGCTTTCGCTGTGGCAATGTCGGCGCTCAGTTCAGCGCTGTTGCGATCGGCGTAGAGGTCGGAAAGGTCCCAAATGGGCAGATTTTCGCTGGATTCCGGCATGATGGCGGGTGCCGACGTCGCAATTGCCGTTGCGTGATTAAGTTTATGCTTATATAAGCGATCCAGCATTACAATCCTCTCCTGCCCATCCGGGCGCCGTCCATCACCACCATAGCAATATATGTGCGCATTTTGATAACAGACAATTCACTGGTTTTCTTGAGGGCATTTTCAGGCATTGCTGTCAGCATCCATCCATTCCTTGACAAAGGATATGGGACCAGATGACGGCAAGAATATTGATTGTTGATGACGAGCCCGTGCAACGCCGCCTGTTGGAAGCGGCAGTGACACGCATGGGTTACGCCTGTCAAACGGCCGAAAATGGCACTGAAGCGCTTGCCGCCTTTGATTCATCTGTGGGTGGAAACATCGCTGTTGTCATACTTGATTTGATGATGCCAGAGATGGACGGGATGTCGGTTCTGTCGCGCATGCGCGAGCGTGAAATCAATGTGCCGGTGATCGTTCAGACAGGGCAGGGTGGCCTCGACACGGTCATTACCGCGATGCGGGCCGGAGCGTTTGATTTTGTTGTGAAACCGGTGTCGCCTGAGCGGCTTCAGGTTTCGATTGCCAATGCGCTCAAGGTCGAGGCACTGGAAGGCGCTTTCAAGCAGATCAAACGCTCTGCCGCGGGCACGTTGACATTCAAGGACATAATTACTCACAGCGCCGCGATGGAACGGGTGATCAGGCTTGGGGAAAAAGCTGCCCAGTCAAATATCCCGATTATCATTGAGGGAGAATCCGGCGTCGGCAAGGAAGTTATCGCGCGTGCGATTCAAGGCTCCGGCAAGCGCCGCGGAAAGCCGTTTGTCACCGTCAATTGCGGCGCGATTCCCGACAATCTGGTGGAAAGCATTCTCTTTGGCCATGAGAAAGGCTCCTTTACGGGTGCGCACGAAAAGCACGCGGGCAAATTTGTCGAAGCGGATGGCGGCACGCTTTTCCTCGATGAAATCGGTGATTTGCCGTTGTCTGCGCAGGTCAAGCTCTTGCGCGCGGTTCAGGAAGGCGAGGTTGATCCTGTCGGCGGACGAAAGACGGTCAAGGTTGATATCCGGCTCATTTCCGCGACACACCGCAATCTTGTCGATCAGGTGCGCGAGGGCAATTTCCGCGAGGATCTCTACTACCGCCTGAACGTGTTTCCCATTCATGTTCCGCCGCTTCGGGAGCGTCAAGAAGACATTCCGCTGCTTGTCCGGCATTTCGTTGCGAGATTTGCAGCTGAGGAAGGCCGTAAAAACCTGAAGGGCGTCTCGCCTGCTGCTCTTGCGATGCTCAAATCATTTGCGTGGCCCGGCAATGTGCGGCAGCTGGAAAATGCTGTTTTCCGGTCTGTGGTCATGTGTGATGGTCCGGAACTGCAGCCGGAGGACTTTCCGCAAATCCATTCGCAGACGTCGCGCATCGAATCCGCCCTGTCGCTTCCCGAGGCGGATCGCGAGGAAATGCTGGATGCGCCCGTCGCTGCAAATCCGGAATTTGAGTTTGGCGCTGCCCTGCCGATCCTGACCCGTGAAGGCGACATGCGCCTGATGGTGGAGATTGAAGAGGACGTAATCCGCCGGGCAATTGCGCATTATGACGGGCAGATGAGCGAAGTTGCCCGCCGGCTGGGCATTGGCCGCTCGACCCTGTATCGCAAGCTGAAGGAATTCGGGATCGACACCGAAGGCGAGCCTGAAGAGGCCGTCCACGCCGCCTGAGCGTCTGGCCGAAAACTCGACTGCAACGGCCAACTGATGCGGCTTTCTGCGCTTCCGGTGCTCACGTACCCAAAAGTACGCTCCGCTCCGGTTCTCGAAAGCCGCAGCATTTGACTCGCTGCAGCGAGTTTTGGGCCAGACGCTACGTCGCATCTTGTTGATAAAGCAGATTAACTGCGATTCCCTTTTGCCAATTTACGTTCCCTTCACCATGTTATAAACAGCGGTTAGGCTATCTTTGCGTTGCCACCCTGTTGACGCAATTTTGGTCTTACTAATCGGCTGTTAACCAAAACCGCCGACACTGGTCATGGTAAACAGTATCTGAAGGGCGGTATTCGGCCCTGATGATCAGAGTAATGACTGGTGGATGCGGACATGAGGGGCGGTTTGACGGGAACTGGGTTGATAAGCGCTTTGACGGCGAAAATGGCACGCATGACGGCTGCAGCAGTGGCAGTCGGCTTTGCCATGCTTGCACCATCGCAGGCGCTGGCCGAGACCCGCACGCTCAAAATTTACCACGTCCATCTCAATGAACGCAGCGAGATCACCTACAAGCGCGATGGCAAATACCTGAAAGACGGGCTCAACAAGCTCAACCGCGCCCTGCGCGACTGGCGGCGTAACGAGCCGACGAAGATGGACCCCGCGCTGTTTGACGTGATTTGGGAAGTGTACCGCAAGACGGGCGCGCGCGGCTATATCAACGTTATCGGCGGTTACCGTTCTCCGGCGACGAACTCGATGCTGCGCAAGCGCTCGAACGGCGTTGCCGAGAAGAGCCAGCACATTCGCGGCAAGGCGATGGACTTTTACATTCCAGGCGTTTCGCTGAAGGCGCTTCGCTATGCGGGCTTGAAGGTGCAAGCCGGCGGTGTTGGCTACTACCCGACTTCCGGCTCTCCTTTCGTGCACATGGACGTTGGCAATGTGCGTCATTGGCCACGCATGAACCGCAGCGAGTTGATGGCTGTGTTTCCGGACGGCAAGACCATCCATGTTCCCAGCGATGGAAAGCCGCTCGCCGGATATAATGTTGCGATGGCGTCCTATCAGTCGCGCAAGGCGCGTGGTGGCGGTGCCATCGTAGCGGGTGGCGGCGAAGTCGTGAAGCGCAAGTCTCTGCTTGCGGCACTGTTTGGCGGCGGTGCAGATGAGGAAGAAGACATTGGCGGCGGCGAGGAAGTGGCGGTTGCTGCGGCCAAGCCGAAGCCAATCAAGAAGCAGGCCGCCCCGCTTGATCCTGACCCGCTGCCGCAGGCACCTGCCCAGCCTGTAATTGTTGCCACGCTGCCGCGCCGCGAACAGGCCGATGCGCTTGATGCGCCGCGCCCTGATGCGGATTTGGACAAGCAGGAAGCGCTGGCATTTGCTGTACCGGTACCAAGCAAGAAGCCGCGTTTTGCCGCCGTGCAGAAGGCGATAGCCGAGCCTGACCAAGCCGTGATTGCCGCTGCGATTGCCAATGGCAATGGTGAGGTTGTTGCCGCCGCCGTTGATCCGGCCGACGAAGCCGCCGCAATCCGCGCAGCTTTGGGCCAGGATGCACTGCCAACCGAAGAACCGCTCTTTGCCGGTGTCGTTCCCGTGCCGGGCAAGAAGCCAAAATCGCCGGAAGTGTTGCTTGCATCTGTGGCAGTGCCTGCGCCGCGCCCTGTCCTTGAAGACTATACCACTGAGGTCGCTCTTGCTGTGCCGGCCGTTGATGATATCGCCGCGCTTGCTGCCGTTGATGCCCAAGACGATTTGGCTGCAGAGGCGGAAGCAGGCGAGGTGATTGTTGCGTCCGTGCCTGCGCCTGCGGCCAGACCCGTTGCTCCCGTGGCATCGATGCGCTCTGCGATGATCGAAGACGGCGTCGCCGAAATTGATCCGGCTGTGAAGACGACGTCCAAGGGTGCGAAGCCGAAGTCCAAGGATATCAAGCCGGGCTTGAAAGCAAAGGCCACTGCGCCGACGCCTAAAGTCGGCAGGTTTGCCTTGAACACCGCTCCGGTCGCCATCGAAAACCAGCCGATTGCGCCTGAATATGCCCAAGCGCTGGTCCGGGCCGCGCCGACCGAAGTCTACGTGGCGGGCTTTTCGAAGGCTGGCCCGCTTGAGGCTGGAAAATTCACCGGCAAGGCCGTTAACTTCTTGCGCATCGCAAAGTTCGAAACCCAATAGCTCCTGAATAGGGCGGGCCGCTGTGGCCCGCGCCGATGTCAGATTGTTTGTGCGACTTCAGCCGCGAATTTTTGCAGCCGCGGCGGCGAGCTTTTCAATGGTTGCCCAATCACCCGCATCGACTGCCGCCTTTGGCGCGACCCATGAGCCGCCGACACATATGACATTCGGCAGCGACAGGTAGTCCATCGCATTCTTCTCGGTGATGCCGCCGGTCGGGCAGAATACCGCGCCTGCAAGCGGCGACGAAAACGCCTTGAGCATCGACACGCCGCCAGCCTGTTCAGCCGGGAAGAATTTCAGCACCGAATAGCCTTGCGCGAACATTTCCATCACTTCGCTTGGCGTGATTGCGCCCGGCAGCAGCGGCACGTCCGAGTCATCAGCGGCCTTGCGCAAATCCTTGGTGCAGCCCGGTGAAACGATGAACTTTGATCCCGCCTTCACGGCCTTTTCATACTGCTTGGGATCGAGAATTGTGCCGGCCCCAACAATGCAGTTTTCAACTTCACCCGCCACCCGCTTGATTGCATCAAGTGCGTCTTTGGTCCGCAATGTAATTTCAATCGCCGGAAGGCCGCCCGCCGCGAGCGCTCTGGCCAGCGGCACGGCATCCTTGGCGTTTTCGATCAGCAAGACCGGAATAACCGGTTGCCCTTTGAGAACTTTGAGGAGTTGTTCGGTCTTCTGCATGGCGGGCTCCTGATGACGGTTGCGCAAAAACGCTTTCTCTGCCCCTCTACCGCCAGAGCGGATTTGAGTCCATCTGGTTCGATCCAATTTGGTGCCGACCAGCAGATTCGAGTGGCGATCAATCGTGTTTCGAGCGCATTTCATTTGCCAAAAAGCGCTGTGATTGGCTAAACGGGCGATCATGGACAAGCCATCCACAAACCATCCGGTTGCCGTTGCCGCGCTGTATCGCTTTGCCCGGTTCGAGCGCTTTGCCGACTATCAGCGGCCATTGTTGGACATGACAGAGCGGCTCGGTATCAAGGGGACGCTGCTTCTTGCGTCCGAAGGCATCAACGGAACGGTAGCCGGGACGCCAAGCGCGATTGACGAGTTGGTTGCCTATCTGGGTTCGATTGCCGAGATCGCCGGCATGGAGATCAAATACAGCCAAGCCGCCGCGATGCCGTTCCTGCGCATGAAAGTCCGGCTGAAGAAAGAGATCGTGACCATGGGCGTGCCGGGCATCGACCCGCTGCTGAGCGTGGGCACTTACGTGGCACCCAAGGACTGGAACGCGCTCATCGCTGATCCGGATACGATTGTTATCGATACACGCAACACTTACGAAACAAAGGTCGGGAGCTTCGCCAATTCCGTTGATCCGGACACTGAGGCTTTCACCGAATTTCCGGATTGGCTTCGTCTGAAAAAACCTGATTTTGCCGGCAAGAAGGTCGCCATGTTCTGCACTGGCGGTATTCGCTGCGAAAAGGCGACCGCTTTTGCAAAAGAAATAGGCATTGAGGATGTTTACCATCTCAAGGGGGGGATTCTGGCCTATCTTGAACAGGTTCCTGCACAGGAAAGCCGTTGGCAGGGTGAATGTTTCGTCTTTGACGAGCGCGTGTCGGTCGGGCACGGGTTGGCGCTGGGAGACGCGGTTTTGTGCCGGGCCTGCCGGATGCCTCTGACATCGGACGATTGTGCGAGCCCGCTTTATGCAGACGGGCTTTCGTGCCCGCACTGTCATGGCCTGCGCACAGACAAGGAACGCGCCCGCTATGCCGAACGCCAGAAGCAGATGCTGCTCGCCAAGCAGCGGGGCAACCGCCATATCGGTTCGTAAGGAGCCTCATTGCAGCGGCTGTGAAGTGAATTGATTGTCGCGGTTACATTGTAATGCCGCAATCAGGCACATACTTGCGTGGATGCCGCGACCGGTGGCTTTTATCTGGAGACTATGATGCTTGATCCGAAGACCCTTCTCGACCAACTGCTGGGCTCCAACGTGCCCGGCACAACCGGAACCGTGCGCGACAAGGCTGGCCAAGCTGTTGACATGGCCAAGCAAAACCCGCTGGCAACAGGCGCCATCGTTGCCGTTTTGCTGGGCACGCGCGCCGGGCGGAACCTCACCGGATCCGCCGTGAAACTGGGCGGCCTCGCTGCCATTGCCGGACTTGGCTACAAGGCCTGGCAAAACTACAAGAGCGGCGCTCCGGCGGAAACTGTGCCAACGTCCGAACCCATCCTCATCGAAGCGCCGGTCGAGTCGCCATTTGACCCGTCTGCGGCATCGCAGGAAGGCAAGGAATTCGCTCTCGTTCTCGTCCGCGCCATGATTTCAGCCGCGCGCGCGGATGGCCATATCGACGACGAAGAGCGGTCGCGCATTGCCGACAAGCTTGCGCTTTCGGGCCTCGACAAGGAAGCGCAGGATTTTCTTGCCTCGGAGCTGGAAGCGCCAATTGACCTTGATGCGATGATTGACGCTGCCAAGACCGAGGCGCAAAAGGTCGAACTCTATACCGCATCCCGGCTGGCGATTGAGCCTGAGACGCGTGCAGAGCGCGGCTATCTCGATCTTTTGGCCGGGCGTCTGCAATTGCCGGACGCGTTGATCGAGCATATCGAAGCGACTGTGTCACAGGCGAAAGTGGCGGTTTAACTCTTGCGGGAACCATTTGGACCGCCGCCTTGTGCGGCGGTTTTTCTTTGGCTACTATTGGCTTGAGCAAACCGGCCCTGAGCGCCGCAATGTTGATGGGTTTGCAGAACTGCATATCCAAGCCGGCTGTCTGAAAGACTTACAGCCAAGGAATTGACTGTCGAACATCCGGGCCGCGGATGCTGGCACCTTCCCAAAACCGTTGAACACGCGCGCAAACCTTGTTTGCGGCCAAAATGGATTGGGCTCATGAAACTGATCAAGACACTCACCGCCGCGGTCATGCTCGCCTTTGCCGCGGGGCAGTCTTTGGCTGCCGAAAAGATCACGGTCTTTGCCGCCGCCAGCCTCAAGGATGTCATGGATCAGGCTGCGAGCGACTTCAAAGCCGATACGGGAACGGAAGTCACCGTGTCGCTGGCCGCAAGCTCGGCGCTTGCCAAGCAGTTGGAACAGGGCGCTCCGGCGCAGGTGTTCATATCGGCGGATGAAAAATGGATGGATTATGTTGAGGAGAAGAACCTCACCGTCCCGTCCACCCGAGCCATTGTGGCGCGCAATGAACTGGTGCTGGCAGTTGCGTCCGGATCGCCGTTGACCGGTGATGTGGCAGCGGTTTTGGGCAAGGACAAGTTCGCCATGGCGGACCCGGAAAACGTGCCTGCCGGAAAATATGCCAAGGCCTCGCTGCAGAAGCTGGGTCTTTGGGATGGTCTGAAGGACAATGCTGTCTACGCTGAAAATGTGCGCGTCGCGTTGGCGTTTGTAGACAAGGGCGAACTCAACGCAGCCATTGTCTACGCCTCGGATGCGTTCGTCGACAAAAGTGTGAACGTGGCGCATGTGTTCGACCCCGCCACGCACCCGGCCATTGTCTATCCGGCTGCGGTGATGAAGGATGGCGGCGAACAGGCGAAAGCGTTTGTTGCTTTTCTTTCAGGAGAAAAAGGGCAGAAGCTGTTCGTGGACAAGGGCTTCAAACCGGCTAATCCATGAGAGATTGATTCACATGAATGCAGCGATTTCGATGCGGCCGTTGTCCCCCTCCCCCTTGTGGGGAGGGGTTAGGGGTGGGGGTCC
>JANPGC010000024.1:0-20082 GCA_031423755.1 Phyllobacteriaceae bacterium
GCGAGATGACTGTGCGGGGACCGTTTGAACTGGACCGATTCAGGATAAAGCTCGTCGAGAGGAAAGCGTTCGCACGGGGTTCCTACAAGTGGCCGCAAGGATGGATTGCACAGCTGGTGCTTGACCAATCCTGACGCAGGCATGAGTGGGATAGAGCCGCCAGCGTTCCTTCGCTATGGACATCTTGCTTATTGGTTTGCGCGCACTGACCTCAATAGCCGCAATCATTGCGGATCCACTTCGCGCTTGCCCAGCCATCGGACGATCCGTCTGTCGCCGCAACACGGTACCAGTTGCCGCGGCGGTCGAAGATTTCGACCTTGTCGCCGTTGAACAATTCGCCGACCTGCGCGGAGTGTTTGCGCGGCGCTGTGCGCACGGCAAGGAACCCGGCACCAGTGAACGGATTGTAGTGGCTCGAAAGGCCGCGCACCGTGCCTTCGCAATATTGGGCAGAGGCTTGCGGCGCAGTCCCGGCATTGACCATCAGCGCAAGCGCGATTGGTGCAATAGCGAAGGCGAGTTTACGCATGTTCAAGTGTCCTTTGAAGGGCTGCCCCAAGGGCAATTTAATGGAACCAAACCTCAGTCGCAACGGGGATTGAAAAGGTTCAAAACAGTATCGCGCTGACCCGTCGTGGTCATTGGATTCGAAGCACGGACGCGTCGAATGTCCACCGTTTCGAGCGGTTTTCGAACGCGTTTCGATCCGATTTCGTGATGGCATCCATCGCCGCCGCGAATGCGACAATGGGCTGTGGTTTCTCTATGGTGACAAGAGCAACCGAATACCGGAAACCGCGCATGTCCACTGATCCGATCCCACTGCCGCAAGGCGTTCATATTCAGACGATTGACCGCCGCGGGTTGCTGCTTGTGGCGGGTTCGGCCTTGGCCTGGTCAATGGGCGGCATGATCGACCGGTTCATTGATGCGCCTGACACATGGACCGTCGTGTTCTGGCGCTCGGTCTGGGCGGCGGCGTTTTTGATGACATTCCTTCTCGTGCGCGACGGACGCAACGCGCCAGCTGCGTTCAAGGCAATGGGCTGGCCCGGCTTGGTCGTCGCGCTTTGCTTCATGACCGCCTCGATCTCGTTTGTGCAGGCGATTGCGCTGACGACAGTCGCCAATGTCATCCTCATCAATGCCACAGTACCGCTTGTCGCGGCGCTTATCGCGCGCATGTTTTTGGGCGAAATGATCTCCGGCGCGACTTGGGCTGCCATTGCTGCCGTCATTGCCGGCGTTGCGATCATGGTTTCGGACGGGACAGGCGGCGCGAGTTCGCTGACAGGCAATTTGCTGGCATTGCTCATCACTTTCGTCTTCGCCATTGCCACAGTCGTCACGCGCCGCCATTCCAACGTTCGTATGACGCCTGCCGTCATCACCGCCACCACCCTTGCCGCCATAGTTGCTGCAACGCAGGCAACCGCCTTTCATGTTTCAAGCCACGACATGGGCTGGCTGTTTGCATTCGGCGCGCTCAATCTCGGCCTCGGCATGGCGATGTTTGTCACCGGCGCACGGCTTATACCATCGGCACTTGCCGCGCTGTTGGGCACACTTGAAACCGTGCTGGGGCCGGTCTGGGTCTGGCTGGTGCACGACGAAAAGGCTTCAATCATGACCGTCGCAGGCGGCGCAATCGTCATGGCGGCACTGATTTTCCATCTGATGATCAGCAACCGGCCAAGACCGGCGGTTTAGCCAATTCTCGATTCTTTTGCGCCGCACACCCTATTGGTTGACAATCGGTAAACGCCGTTTGAAGGTAGGCCTACCGGAACAGCACCAAGGTTCATCTTGAACGTTTGCATTGTTGAAATCGAAGCGCGAGGCGCTTTTCAGGTCACATCAGGCTTTGCAATCGGGTGCCGTTTCCGCAACACGGCGAGCGCCGCAAAATCCGAAAACCAAAACTCCAGAGGCAAAAATGGTCCGCAATAAAATCCTTGGGGCGAGCTTCGCCCTTTTCGCACTCTCCACTGCCGCGTTTGCGCAGGAGAAAGTCGTAAACGTCTTCAACTGGTCCGACTATATCGACGATTCAATCATTGCCGATTTCACCAAGGAAACCGGCATCAAGGTTGTCTACGATGTGTTTGACTCCAATGAAATCCTTGAAACCAAGCTGCTTGCCGGCGCATCCGGCTATGACGTTGTGGTGCCCACGGCGACATTTCTGGCCCGCCAGATTCAGGCCGGCGTTTTCCAGAAACTGGACAAGTCCAAACTGCCGAACATGAAGAACATGTGGGACGTGGTTCTGAAGAAAACTGAAAAATATGATCCGGAAAATGCCTATTCAATCAATTACATGTGGGGCACCACAGGCATCGGCTACAACAAGAAGAAGATACAGGAGCGCTTGGGCACTGACACCATCGTGTCCTGGAAGACGATTTTTGATCCGGTCGAAATGGCAAAACTGGCAGATTGCGGCGTCTACATGCTCGACTCCGCATCAGACATTTTGCCGACTGCGTTGAATTATCTCGGGCTGGATCCAGACGCCAAGGACGCAGACTCTTTGGCCAAAGCGGAAGCTTTGATGATGGGCATCCGCCCGAGTATCCGCAAATTCCACTCTTCCGAGTACATCAATGCTCTTGCAAACGGCGACATATGCGTCGCCGTCGGCTGGTCCGGCGATATTTTCCAGGCACGTGACCGTGCGGCGGAAGCAAAGCAGGGCGTGGAAATCGGCTACGCGATCCCGCAAGAGGGCGCCTACATGTGGTTTGACCAGATGGCCATTCCTGCGGATGCCAAAAATGTCGAGGAAGCCCATATTTTCCTCGACTACATCATGCGCCCTGAAGTCGCCGCCAAGGCGTCTGACTATGTTGTTTACGCAAACGGCAACAAGGCGAGCCAAGCGCTGATTTCGAAGGACATTACTGGCGATCCTGCGGTGTTTCCGGATGACGCCACCATGGCAAAGCTGTTCACAACGACCCCGTCGTCACCCAAGGACCAGCGTCTTTCGACCCGTGTCTGGACGAAAATCGTAACCGGGCAATAAAAGGACAATCGCCCCGCCGGAGCCAATCCGGCGGGGTTTCCAATTCCGGCAGCAAGACCGGCACGAAACAGGGGAATGCATCATGAAGTCACTTGGCAACATCCGGCGCTCGTTTGCGCCCTGGACCGATCCGGCATCCAAGCCGTACATCGCGTTCCAGAATATCACCAAGATTTTCGGTGACTTCACCGCCGTCGATGACCTTTCGCTTAATGTCTATCAGCGTGAGTTTTTTGCCCTTCTCGGCGCTTCCGGCTGTGGCAAGTCGACCTTGCTGCGCATGCTTGCGGGGTTTGAAAATCCGACCAAGGGCAAGATCATGCTCGACGGTCAGGATATGACCGGCATTCCGCCCTACAAGCGGCCGGTCAACATGATGTTCCAGTCCTATGCGCTGTTTCCGCATATGACTGTGGAAAACAACATTGCTTTTGGCCTCAAGCAGGATGGCATGGCCAAGTCGGAAATCGATGATCGTGTCCAGTCGATGCTGAAGCTCGTCAAGCTCACCCAGTTTGGCAAACGCAAGCCGCATCAGCTTTCCGGCGGCCAGCGCCAGCGCGTCGCGCTTGCCCGTTCCATTGCCAAGCAGCCAAAAGTGTTGCTTCTCGATGAGCCGCTCGGCGCGCTCGACAAGAAGCTGCGTGAGGAAACACAGTTCGAGCTGATGGATCTGCAGCAGGAACTCGGGCTGACCTTTGTGGTCGTCACGCATGATCAGGAGGAGGCCATGACCATGGCCGACCGTATCGCCATCATGGACAAGGGCAAGGTGATGCAGGTCGCAACGCCTGCCGAGGTTTACGAAGCGCCCAACTCGAAATTTGTCGCCGATTTCATTGGCAATGTGTCGATGTTTGAAGGCAAGGTCGAGAAGTCAAACGGCAATGCGATGGAAATCGCGACTGGTGACGGCTTTGTCGTCAAAGCGGACATTCCAGATGCGCCTGCGGCAGGATCGTCGGTCTGGTTCGCACTGCGCCCTGAGAAGTTCAAGCTGTCCAAGAAGACACCGGCAAACCCGGGCATCAACTCAGTGGAAGGCGAAGTCTGGGACATCGCCTATCTCGGCGACATGACGGTGTTCCACGTCAAGATTGGCTCTGGCAAGGTCATCAAGATTTCGCAGATGAACGCCACCCGGGAAGCGGAAGAGCCGTTGGCATGGGATGACAAGGTTTGGGTGACATTCCCGGCAAATGCCGGCATCGTGTTGAAGAACTGAGGTTTGGTGATGAAAAATCCGCTGACCTTCATATTCAATCGCCTCACCATCGGAATTCCCTACCTTTGGCTGATCATCTTTTTCCTCGTGCCGTTCTTGATTGTCTTCAAGATTTCACTGTCCGAGACGGCCATTCAAATGCCGCCTTACAATCCGGTTTTTGACGGCACGGACACGGCGGACAAGCTCAAGAGCCTGTCATTTTCCAACTATGTCTGGCTGACGGAAGACCCGCTTTACTACCGTGCCTATCTGTCGAGCATTTTCATTGCGGCAGCCTCAACGTTTCTGACGTTGCTGGTCGCCTATCCGCTCGCATACGGCATGGCGCGTGCGCCGCTGACATTGCGCCCGACGCTGTTGATGCTGGTTATTTTGCCGTTCTGGACGTCTTTCCTGATCCGCGTTTATGCATGGATCGGCATCTTGAAGCCTGAAGGTCTTCTCAACCAGTTCTTGATGTCAATCGGCGTGATCGACACGCCCTTGCAGATCATGAACACCAACACCGCAATCTTCATTGGCATCGTCTATTCCTACCTGCCCTTCATGGTGCTGCCGATCTACTCGGCGCTGGAAAAGATGGACTATTCGCTGATCGAAGCGGCGCAGGATCTGGGCTGCACACCGACAAAGGCGTTCTGGAAGGTCACCTTCCCGCTGTCGTTGCCCGGTGTGATCGCTGGATGTTTCCTCGTGTTCATTCCGGCAACCGGCGAGTTCGTCATTCCGGATCTGCTTGGCGGCTCATCAACGCTGATGATCGGCAAGACACTGTGGAACGAGTTCTTCTCCAACCGTGACTGGCCGGTGTCATCTGCCGTGGCAGTGATATTGCTGGCCATGTTGGTGATCCCGATTGTGCTTTTCCAGAATGCGCAAGCGAAAGCTCAGGAGGCAGGCAAATGAACACCAGCTGGTCCCGTTTCAATGTGATGTCAGTGGTGCTCGGCTTTGCATTTCTTTATTTGCCGATTGTCCTTCTGGTCATCTTCTCCTTCAATGAATCCAAACTGGTGACAGTGTGGGGCGGCTTCTCGACCAAATGGTACGCCTCGCTGCTTCACAATGAGGGCCTGAAGGACGCGGCTTGGGTTACCATTCGTGTCGCGCTTCTATCCGCCAGTATCGCCACGGTTCTCGGGACGCTCGGTGCGTTGGCGATGACACGCTACACACGCTTTCGCGGCCGCATCCTGTTCTCCGGCATGATCTATGCACCGCTGGTCATGCCGGAAGTCATCACCGGCCTGTCATTGCTGCTGCTCTTCGTCGCGGTTGGCTTTGATCGCGGCTTCTGGACAGTGACCTTGGCGCACACGACACTGACCATGTGCTTTGTCGCGGTGGTTGTTCAGTCACGCCTCGTCACTTTCGACCGCTCGTTGGAAGAGGCGGCCATGGACCTTGGCGCAACGCCCGTGACGACTTTCATGCAGATCACGCTGCCGGTCATTTTGCCTGCCGTCGTGTCAGGCTGGATGCTGGCCTTCACCCTGTCGCTCGACGACCTCGTTATCGCCTCGTTCACCTCAGGCCCTGGGGCGACGACGCTACCGATGAAGATATACAGTCAGGTCCGGCTGGGCGTCACACCGGAAATCAATGCCGTGTGCACCATCATGATTGCCGTCATTTCGATTGGCGTGATCGCCACATCGATTATCAACAAGCAACGCGAAGTGCAGCGGGTGCGCGACGAGCAGGCAGCGCTTCGAGGCTGATTATTTCGGCAGCGGGACAAGCGTGACGAACGGCTTGTCCCATGAACCGCCGATGAAAAACGGCATCCAGTTGCCAGGGTCATTCTGAGCGGCGATCACGCCATTCAGCGCAACGCCGCCCGAAGCGTAAGGTACAGCACCGGTCAGCACAATTCTTTGCCCGTTGATATTAACTTCGCTTGCCTGCAAAAGCGCGGCACCTTGCTTCAGCTTCGCATTGACGACAGCAGATTCCAGCGTCGACAGGCCAGAGTAAATTTCAGGCAGTGCAAAGATCTGGCCGTAGCGTACCGCACCGAAAAAACTGTCCGCCGAAAAATTTCTGATAATCCCGGAGGAAGCATCAGCGGAGAAAGTGCCTTCACCTGATCGAAGAAAATCAAGAAGTGTCTTGTAAGGTCCCGAAAGGTCGAACTGAAGGTTCACCGGTGCGTCAAATTTGGGCAGAGATGCGTTCTCTGACAATTGCCCGGGTATCACATTGTGGGCAGAAAACTTCAACAGCGCGCGGCGTGAACTGCCTACGCCTTTTACCTGAAAGTTTGCTGAAACCCCACCACCGCCGAATTCGCCGCTGCCAAGATCAAACTGTGCTTCGCCGGCGTTGAGAAGAACGGTGCCCGCAGCGTTGTTGATAGCAAACGAACCAAGAACTATGGTTTTCGTAGAAATACGCAAGTCCAGATCAAGACCGCTCAACGGAGTAAGATCAGCCGTTCCGACCCCATCGTTCTCCACTGTAAACGGCAATAATTTCCCAAATTTGGCAAAATTCATCCTATCGAAGGCCAGCGTTCCGGAGAACTTGGGCGGAATCGTTGCCAAATCCAGTTCCAATCTGCCTGTAGCAGTTTTCTCCGCAAGCAAAAGAAGCAGATCGCCAAATTGGAGTTTGCCTCTGGAAACAGTCAATTTGGAAGCAATCTCCAATGCTGTAAGATTACCCGGCCCGCTCATCGGCGCGGCAATCCAAACAAAGACCTCGCTGATCGACGGCGTTTTCATCTTCAGGCTGCCTTCGGCAAAAAAATCCGTAGCCAGGTTGAAGTCTCCATTGAAGCCAAAAGTCAGCGGCCCTGAAGTGAAATTCAGTGTGCCCGCACTGGTGCCGCCGGAAGCAAGCAGCAGTGGTTTGGCGAGGCTCAACCCAAGGCGGACTTCCTCGCCGCGCCAAACTGCGCGGCCTGACATTGTCGCGATGCCGCGCAGTGTCAGCCAGTCAATGCCCCCGTTAACGTCAGTAGCGATATCTTCCCGGCCATTGGGCCAGATCAAGGAAATCGTCGAATTGGAAAGCCTGACACTGCCGAGCGAAAAATTGGATATCCGGCGAAAATCGGGATTGTCGTAGTCTGCATCGATGGCAGCCTTGGCAATCTCGATCGCCGGCTTGAGCGCACCGGATTGCGCGATGGAGTTGAAGTTCATATCCGCGCGCGCCCGCAAGACGACATCCGCGCCATCCAACAGCACTTCCTTGACAGCAACCCGCCCTCTAAGCGCGGAGAGCACCGAAAATCGGGCCTCAATGCGTTTCGCCGTAAAAGTCACCGGGCCAAGTGCGTCTTTTGAAGTTACATCAGTCAATGTGGCCTTGAATGGAAAAAAGCTGATCGCCACGTCCCCGTCGACCGACAGCGTCATACCGCTCAGATCTGCGATCTGTTGTTCCAACTGGGTGCGCAAAAGGGATTGGTTCAACCCCATCGGCAAGATAAAAAGCACCAAACCAACCAATGTTGCGACAACAGCACCAACGAACGCCGACCATTTCAGCCAGACTGGCAGGCGCCGGGTTGTCGCTATCTCATCAGTCGGCGGCATGGAATTTGTTCTGCTAAGGGACATTTGAAACGGTTTAAACCAAGCGGGGACCAATTCAAGTGCGGACTCCGTGTTGTTTCACAACACAAATGTCGCAATGTTGACGTTTGCCCGCTGGTTCGTGTCCCGAGCGTGGGGGCCACATGTCATGGTTAACAATCTATTCCACCAAAATTTACCGCGTTTCGTTTTGAAACACACATCGGCTGCGTTTTAACAATCGAGGTAAGATTTTGTTAAGCGGAGTGCGAGAGGTTGGGTCCAACACGAGATTGCAACTGACCAATTGGAAAGTTGTCTGTTTGACCCTGCCACCCGTTGTACAGCATAGTTTCATCACGGCGCCGATTTATCCCGGCGCCGTTTTTTTATGCTTGTCCGTCTGTGGACAGCGCATGCGAGAGAATGACCACGGGAACAAGACTTGTCAGCACAATCGCAAGCGCAGCCACGGCGCCATCCTCGACAGCCGCTCGCGATGCGTTTTCATAAACCAAGGTCGCCAAAGTGTTGAAGCCGATGGGGCGAAGCAGAATGGTTGCGGGCAGTTCCTTCACCGTTTCAACAAAAACCAGCACCACACTTGTCAGTATCGCCGGGCGAAGCAAAGGCAGCGTGATCTGAACCGTCGCTTGGCGGGATGAGCGGCCGAGGTTGCGTGCCGCGTGGTTGAGGTTTGCCGGCAGCTTTTGCAGACCGGAATGCAGCCCTGAATCCGCGACTGCCAGAAAGCGGATGCTTGCGGCAAGAATGACTGCCAGCACAGACCCGGAGAAGAACAGACCGGGCGCTGGCAGAGACAATTCCTTCATTGCGCTGTTCAAGAGCCGGTCCGCCCCCCCAAGCGCAAAGAGCAGACCGATCGCAAGCACAGTTCCGGGAAGCGCATAGCCAGTCGAAGCAAGCCGTACTGCCAGCTGCATGCGCCGCAGGTTCTGCATTCTTCCCGCATGCATCAGGAACAGGCTTGCTGAAACGGTTATCACAGCCGTCAATGTGCCAGCGATAAGCGAATTGAAAAGCGCCGCACGGAACTCCGGAGCCATGAGCTGGTCGAGCCGGTTCAGTGCAAATCGCAAAAGTACGAGGAACGGGATGCCAAAACCGGCAAGGACCGGCATGACACAGGCAACACCAGCAGCAAGCGCCACTGCTCCTTTCAACCTCCGCCGCGCCGGACGGCTGGAGAAATTCGCAGAGCGTGTACCGGAAAAGCGCAACTGCCGCCGCGCATGAGACTCAATTGCCAAGAGGGCGAACACGATGGTCAGCATGATCACCGCGATTTGCGCGGCTCCGGCAAGACTGCCGCGCGACAGCCAAGTGTTGTAAACGGAAAAGGTCAGTGTGCGCACACCGAGATACTCAACCGCGCCGATATCATTGAGTGTCTCCATCAAGGCAAGCGCAACGCCGGCAACAATTGCCGGCCGGGCCATGGGCAAAAGCACTCTTGCAAAGACTCTCAGAGGCGACGCACCAAGCGAACGGGCGACATCGGCAGCGTTGCGTCCCTGCATCAAGAACACGACACGCGTGGATAGGTAGACATAGGGATAGAGCACAGCCGAAAGGATGAAGCCAGCTCCCCATGTCGAGCGCACATCCGGAAACCAATAATCGGCATTGGTCTTGAAACCGAACACTGCGCGAATGAAAGATTGTACAGGCCCCGCAAAGTGTAGAAATTCCACAAAACTGTATGAGGCGATGTAGGCTGGCATGGCAATCGGCAACACCAACATCCACGACAGCGTTCGACGAAACGGAAAGTCAAAGCTGATGACAAGCCACGCGGAAACAACACCAATGGAACCAGTGAGTACGGCGACAAGCAACATGACTTGTGCCGTGACAAGCGCCGATTGCGGGAGCACCGTCCGGGCAAGGTGGAGCAAGTCCTCCGTCCCGCCGCCAAATGCCAACACCACGAGAGCAGCCAGCGGCAGCAATGTCAGAGCGACGATTGCAAGCGTCACGCCCGTTAGCCACGGGTGACGTTGGACCCGAATTTTAGCAGTGTGAACAGTTGCGGTGAGTGTGGTCATGCTTGGCTACGAGCCCGACAGCCGCAAGGGCAAAAAGGTGCCGCAATGGGCACCTCTCAAATCAATGGGAAAGCCGGTCAGCTTCCGGCTCCATCATCAAATGCCACACGGTCGACCATTTCCGAGGCGGCTTTGCGATGTGCGGCAATATCGGCCAAAGGCAGCGGATCAGCCTTCAACGGACCAAACGAGGCAACCAGCTCTGATGGCTTTACGTTGGCATCGACGGGATACTCAAAGACCTGCTCGGCGTATATTCTCTGAGCCTCCGGACTGGCAAGATACGCCATCAGCTTCAGTGCTGCTTGCTTGTCCGGCGCATATTTGGCCAGAGCCATGCCGGAAATGTTGACATGGCTGCCACGGTCATTGGTGTTGGGGAAGAGCACCTTTATTGAACCGGCCCATTCCTTCTGCTCTGGCTCTTTGTCATTGGTCAGCATCTGGCCGACATAATAGGTATTGCCAAGCGCGATGTCGCACTCGCCGGCGTAGATCGCCTTGGCCTGATCGCGATCGCCGCCTTCCGGCTTGCGCGCCAGATTGGCCTTGACGCCCCGCAGCCACTCTTCGGCCTTTTCCACGCTGCTGTGCGCGATCATAGAGGAAATCAGTGCCAGATTGTAGTCATGCTGTCCTGAACGGGTGCACAGTTTGCCCTTCCATTTCGGATCAGCAAGTTCCTCGTAAGTGATTTCGTTCTGCGCGACACGGTCTTTCGACGCATAGACAACACGTGCGCGCTTTGTCAGTCCGAACCAGTTGCCGGACGGATCGCGATACTCTGCGGGGATTTCTGAAACAACAGACGCGTCGGTGACGGGCTGGGTAATTCCCTTGTCAACAATCGCCGAAAGCCGCGCAATATCCACCGTCAGGATCACGTCTGCAGGAGAGTTCTCCCCCTCTGCAAGAATGCGCTCATCAAGTCCTTTGTCGAGAAAGAGAACGTTGGTCTTGATGCCGGTTTTTTCGGTGAACGCTTTCAGCACCGGTTCTATCAGCGGCGGCTGGCGGTAGGAATAGACGTTGACAGAGTCCTCGGCGCCGACCGCAGCGCTTGCGGCAAAGGACAACCCAATTGTGAGGGAGAACATGAACGGGCGCACGACTGCGCCAAGCGGAAGCTGCATTATCTTACTCCAAGCCATCGGGGTTCAAGGCCCCGGGGTGATTGAGCTGCGGCATCGCCGCTGCACGATTGACGTAGGCGCAAGCCGGATACCGGTCAACGGCAGAAAGCCTCATAAATGCGTCAGTTTGGAATGGTTCAATCCGCCAGTACACGCGTCGAAGGGAACGTGATCTCCACGAGCGTGCCCTGAGACGGCGTGGAAGTGATGGTAAAACTTGCGCGGTTTGCCTCAACCATGGCTTTTGTCAGGGGCAGCCCCAAGCCCGTGCCGTCACCGCGCTCACGGTTGAGGGCGTTGATCTGTTTGAACGGCTTTAACGCCTGTTCGATTTCCTGCGTGGTCATTCCGATGCCAGTGTCGCGAACCCGTATCACCACGCCGCCCGTCAGTTCGTAAGCCGTTGACACGATCACTTGTCCACCTGCTCCCGTGTAACGGACCGCATTGGACAAAAGGTTGAGCGCAATCTGTTTGACGGAACGAAGGTCGGCAACAACATCTGGCAGATCAGAAGCAAATGATGAACGGATGATAACCCGGTCCCTGTTGGCTTGCGGCTGCATCATGGAGACCGCCTCTGCCAGCGACTCGTTCAGCGAAACCGCCTCAAAGTCCATCTCCTGCTGCCCGGCTTCGATCTTGGATATGTCAAGCAGGTCATTGACAAGATCAAGCACATGGCGGCCGGAACGGTTGATGTCTTTGAGGTAGTCCAGATAGCGAAGATTGCCAACAGGCCCGAACCGCTCTTCAGTCATCAGGTCCGAGAAACCAATGATCGCATTGAGCGGTGTGCGGATTTCATGGCTGACACGTGCCAGAAATTCTGACTTCTGTGTGGAGGCATGCTCGGCGGCGCGCCGGGCGGCATTCAGCTCCTCTTCCGCCCGTTTCCACTGGGTGATATCGCGCATCACAGCGCAATATCCGGTTGATCCGGACAGGCGGCCAATTGTCATGAAAAGCGGAATAAAGCGACCGTGCGACTCGCGCCCGATGACTTCGCGACCGTCATTTATCAAACTGGCCACACCCGTGCCTGAGAGATTTGCGAGATAGTCGCTGACGGCGCGCTGGCTCTCGGTAGCAAACAGAACAGTGAATGGTTTCCCGCGCACTTCTGCCGGATCAAATCCAAACAGTGCTTCGGCAGATTGGGTGATGGCGCGCACGGTACCGTCTTCATGGACGAACACCACGCCGTCAGTCGCGGTTTCCAGAACCGAGGAAAGCTCGGATACTTCCTGCTTTAAGGCCGCAACATCAGCATCGTTTTCATCACCCGATTGCGCCTCAAGCGCATGCACATCTATTAGCCGCATCGACAGGAGCAGCGCGTGGCCTCCCTTCCAGGGGACGGAGTGCAAATGCGCCCGCACCGGCACCAGATCATCATAGGCAGTACGCAGAATTGAATTGAGGTGGGCGACATCGGATTCGCTGTCGTCATCTCGCACAAACAACCGATCAAGACCGCCCACACCGTTCAGCGCAGCCAGCGACGCAAAGCCGGTCAGGTCAAAGAATGCCTGATTGGCAAACAAAAGATCAGAACCATTGTGAACAAGTATTGGAACCGGCAGGCGCGACAGAATTGGCGCTTCGTCGATCTCTTGGTCTGCCCCATCTCCCGCAGCATCCCCCTCACTGTCGGCCTGCGCAGCGTTTGCGCCAGCGTTCCCGTCTTCGCTGTCCTCCACGTCCACGGCGTAGCTTTCGTCACCGAGGAATTCCTCGTCAGACGGCTCATTCAGCCCCTGCGGATCAACTCGATTGACAGCTTGCAAGTCTTCATCGAGCGCAGCGTCTTGCGACAGCAGATATTCATCGGCTGACTGGTCCAAACGCACCAGTGCTTCGATTTCATGCTGGTCCTCAACGTCATCGCCATATGTGAGGTCGGCCGCTGACTCGCCGTCATCGGTGGTGCCCAAAACTGGCTCAGGCTTGGTATCTGATTGCGTATGGGTTTGATCGTTGGTCGCCTCGACGTCCTGTAAAATCGCGGAGGGCTCGGTCAAAGCCGTATCGTTCTCATTGTCGGAAAGGATTGTCTGTGTTGCCGGCTTGTCTTCACTGGCCGGAGCGCCTTCCGCCGTGGCCGCCATCAGTCCTTCGCGGCGCAGCCGTTCCGCGATTTCCCGGAATGCGCTCCGCTCGACCGGTGAAAGCACATTGTCGCCCGCCGTTTGGCGCGGCTGGCGTCGCTCTTCAAGGCGGATCACCTTGTCCGCCATCGGCAGCGCCAGTCGTCCGCTGGTCAACTCCAACGCCGGCTTTTCGCCTTGCCACGGATCATGGGCGGTGTCGTCCACGGCCGTCTCAACGAGCGGATTTGTATCTGGTTCGGACAGCGGCGATAAACGCCCGGGCGCAAGATCAGTGGCCTGGCTGCGCTGCGCCAGCGCAATTCCGATTGCCTCCGGGTCAACCACCGCATCGGCGACGCGGACAATGCCAAAGCCGCGAAAGCCCTCAAACCGGCGCTCACGGTCGTAAACCGGCAAGGCAGCCAGATCGACAGGCGCGCGCAAGTCTGTTCCCTCAATTGGCCACAAGACGGAACGCCCGGACCATGTGTCGTGCCGTTCCAGAAGGTCGCGGATCTCGCCCGATGGGTCCATTGCGAACACTTGGGCGACTTCGGCAAACGTGCGGCCTTCCACGTCAGCAGCATGTTTGCCGACCGTTTGCCCGAACTCCGGAGAAATCATGCTGAAAAAGCCGGCCGCATCAATTTTCCAGGTGAAACGGACTGGCGCGGACTCCGAGTCAATGGCAGGTCTATGCGGCTCTGAAACAGCAGTGACGGCCAAGCTAACGGCGGCATTCGGCGTTGGGCTGGCATCTTTTGTCAATTTCATCGATTCATTCGCTGCTGCCGGTATCGCGGCAGGCACAGTCGGGCTTGGAGATTTTCCAGTATCATTCACACGCCCGGTGGACGCAGCGCCGGCAAAGCGGTCGCCGTGAAAGTACCATCGATCTGCTTTGCTTGCAGGCTCGCTTTCTGGTGCCGCGCGCTTGCCGAATGATTGGGCGGGCCGCTCCATGACCGTTGGCACGATTGGCTGGGACTTGTCCTCAATCACAAGAAGAATGAATTGCCCCGGCTCGTCGCCGATCCGCCCGATACCTGCCGGATATGTCCGCTGTCCGGCTTGGATACGCTGTTTGACCATCCGGTCCCGTGCGGAAAGAGCGCTGTTTGCCAGTCGCCGCAGTTCCTGCGCGTCAACATTCAATCCATCAAACTCCGGACTGGAAACAATTATGCCGCCTTCTGCATCCAATATTGCTGCATGACTGCCTTCGCTGGCCAATCCATCAATCGCGTTGCGAATTCCGCCTTCTGCGGGCGCGCTGATCATGATCGCCTGGCCGCCATCCGGCAGCCGCACTGGTGAGACGGAGATCATTACCATCCGGCTTTCAACGCCTGACGTGATCCGCAGCGCAATCATTGCGGATTTGCCACGAAGGTCGCCAAGGTCCAGCGCGCCGATTTGCCGCTTGGCGCTTACGCCAAGCTCCGGATCATTGCCGGTCAAATCCACAGGATTGTCAAACCCGGCCAGCCGCGCGCCGGTTCCATTGGCAAAGATCACCGAATCAAGAGACGCCGTGACAATCAGCACCGCATCACCTGCAGCAAGCCGGTCGCGAACTGTGTCCAGTACGGCAATGTCAATAAATGGATAGGGCACTGATGCCATCGTTGCTGCGGTCCGGTTTCATTAAGTCTTTGTTAATAATTGGTTCCGCCACGCCCGTCCACAAACCGTTGCGCAAGAAACACCCGTTTCTCCGCAGGTGGTTAACCGAATGAAATGGTGCACTGCAAAAAAATGTTGCAATGCACAATGAACTGACATATATACGGTTCATGAATAACCCGCTGGCGAATGAACGCCGCAAAAGGAGACTTTGAAATGTCCAAGAAGCCAGAAACCGATGCTTTCGCAATGCCGTCCTTTGATGCCTCCAAGGTCAACGACCAGTTCCGCGATTTCGCCGAGAAGGGCCTTGCCCAGTCGAAAGACGCCTATGCCAAGATGAAGACCGCCACTGAAGAAGCCCAGAAGTCGGTTGAGGACACGTTCAAGTCCGTCCAGACCGCTGGTGCCGAAGTTTCGCTCAAGGCCATTTCGGCTCTGCGCGCCAACACCGAAGCTGGCCTTTCGCACCTCGAAGCTTTGGTCGGCGTCAAGTCGATCTCCGATTTCGTCGAGCTGCAGACCTCTTTCTTCCGCAAGCAGGCCGAACTCGTGACCGCACAGGCCAAGGAATTGCAGGACGTTTCGTCCAAGGCAGCCGAAAAGGCCGCCGCTCCGGTCAAGGCTGCCATCGAGAAGGTCGTTTCGGAATTCAAGGCTGCCTGATTGGCACCCAATAAAATAGTTCTCGACCCGGCATCCTCCTCCCGGCCGGTTTGAGCAGAAGCCGAATGCGTAATTTGTTCGGCTCGATATGAGAAGGCCAGGCTCCTCCCGCCTGGCCTTTTTCTTGGGAAGTGCACGATGTGCGGCTTGCAAAACGGCTTGTTTGTCCGTATGTCACGCCTCGCTGGAAGGGCTTTTATTGCCGAAGATGGCAAGTGTGCGATTGTAGCTCAGTTGGTTAGAGCGCCGGATTGTGGATCCGGAGGTCGACGGTTCGAGACCGCCCAATCGTACCATTCTTCTTCAAAACATTTCAAAGATGGCGGCCCGGGTCCATTTTCTCGTGAAGGACGCGGATGATCTTTATTCTGTTCTTCTCGGCTTTTTAAAAGATCGTGTGGCTTTGAAACTCAAACCGCATATACCCAACTCGGAGACCGCTGGCCTGACATCCAGCCGAAGGCCAGCGTGTTTAAGAAGTCAAACTTCTCGAACAAGCCAGCAGAATAGTTTTCTGCATGATTGAGAGACCAAGTTTCCAGACCGTGAAGCCAGATCGACTCCAGATCAGTTTTAGCCCGCTTTGACAGACTGTAACTTGATTTTGTCCGCATGTTTGGCACGCATTTCAGCAAAGAATTCTTGGAGGGATTGCGGTTCGCTTATCCCACTCTCTTCGCCTTCAATCAAAGCTTGTATCAAAGCTTCACGTTTCTCGCGAAATTCGCGATCCTTGCGGATCAGATCGCGGACATAGTCGCTGGCGCTGGCATAGTCGCCGCCTTCGACGCGGATATCGACCCAGTCCTTCATTGGCTCTGGCAGGCTGATGTTCATGGATTTCATGGTTTCATCCAATCAATGGCATTATTTGGCAGATAATGACATATTATGCCATTGGCGGCAATTGCCTGCCGAGGCAAATGACCGCTTTCGGACGTGAATCCTGTGGTCAGCAGGTCAACCCCATCGCTTCAACGCTATCCCTTGCGCATGGCCTTGATCGAAAAAATGACAGCCAAGATTACCACTGGCAGGATCACCACAAGGTCCACCCGTATGTCGCACCCGCCCTCACAGCTGTTGAAGGCATACTGGTTCCAAACCAGAGTCGCGCCAATCAGGCCAGCTGTGAGCCAGTAAATCTGCGGTGCGTGGCGGAAGCGGATGACGGCGGCAAAGCTGGCGGCAATGACGGCGAGAAATATCAAAAGACCCATATTGCACCCTCTTGTGGACAAGATTTCATGGAACCAGAACGATTGGCTCTAGAACAGCGCTCCTTGCGCCGACAGCGCAGCCTTGGGCTTCGCCTTCGCCGGAGCAGGAGAGCCAGATGTCTCCTGCACCTGCACAGTGCCATCCGCAAACTGGAGGCTCAAATACTGCCCCGCGCCGACTGCCGCTTTGGCCCGCACCATGGCGCCGTGCTCATCTCGCACCAGTGCAAATCCGCGCTCCAGAATGCGCTTGTGGCTGATACCCTCAGCCAGCCGCCAGACCGCCGCCAGCCGGTCGCCGCCGCGATGCAGCCGCGTTTTCAGTGCCGTATCGGCCCGCGCGGTCATACCCGCAATCTTCTGCCTTCCGATCTCAACTTTTGCGGAAAGCGCCGCAGGGCTGACTTGACCGGCCAGCCGGTCAAACCGCTGCCGCCGCCGCAAAAGCACGCCATCTACCGAACGCGCCGCGCGGTCTCCCAACACCGCAATGTTCTGTGTCCGCCGCTCCATCATCCGCATCAAAAGCTCCGGATGCAGCCGTGCTGATGCGCCGTTCACAAACCGCGCATGCTTGACATCGACGCCCGATTTCAACCCGCGCTCAAGCCGCGTCACTGCCTCATCAAACCGGCGGCGGGGCAGGGCGAGCAACATGTCCGGCGAAGGCAAGCCGCGCGCGGATGATGCAACCGCCTGGCGCTTCCGCTCAAACAGCCGCGACTGGCCGCCCGAAAGCCGCGCCGCAAGGCTGGCAAGCGTCGCCTCAAGCTCGGCCTTTACCGGCACGGCAATCTCCGCAGCGCCAGTGGGCGTCGGCGCACGTACATCAGCGGCGTAATCAATCAGCGTCCAGTCGGTCTCGTGGCCAACAGCCGAAATCACCGGAATGTCCGATGCCGCGACGGCGCGCACGACGATCTCATCGTTGAAGCCCCAAAGATCCTCCAGCGACCCGCCGCCGCGCGCCACGATGATGACATCCGGACGGGCAATGCCGAGCGAAGGGTCGAGCGCATTAAACCCGTTTACCGCCGCCGCGACTTCCGGCCCGCACGTGTCACCCTGCACGCGCACCGGCCAGATGATGACGTGCAGCGGGAACCGGTCGGTGATGCGGTGGATGATGTCGCGGATAACCGCGCCGGTCGGCGAGGTCACGACGCCGATCACCTTCGGCATAAAGGGCAAAAGCTGCTTGGCCGCATCGGAAAACAGACCCTCGGCGGAGAGCTTGCGCTTGCGCTCTTCCAAGAGCGCCATCAGCGCGCCCGCGCCCGCAGGCTCAATCTGCTCGATGACAATCTGGTATTTCGAAGAGCCGGGGAATGTGGTCAGTTTGCCGGTGGCAATCACCTCCATACCCTCTTCGGGCAGGAATTTCAGCTTGCCCATCGACCCGCGCCAGACCACGGCCTCGAGCCGCGCCTTGTCATCCTTCAGCGAAAAATAAGCATGACCCGAGGAATGCGGCCCGCGATAGCCGGAAATCTCGCCGCGCACCCGCACATTGCCGAACGAATCCTCGACAAGCCGCTTCAGCGCCCCGGAAATCTCCGAGACGGTGAATTCGGCGGCATTGGTCGGCGATTCGTCACTCATGCCGCCACCAGCCGCAATCCATCCGCGCCCGTCAAGCGCAGGTTTTTGCCGATCCGCATTACCATTTTACAACCCATCGCCTGTATGCTTCCCCCATGACCGCCTCTGTTCTCCATTATGACTTGCCCAACACCAATTTCCAGCGGGCCATTTTCACCGCCGCCGGACTGTTTGCGCTCATAATATGTCCTTATGAGCTGTGGGGCGGCGTCTGGCCGCTCAATTTTACGTCGCCATTTTTCGGCTTCATCATGCTCGGCGGCATGAGCGTCGGCGCTGGCATCACTTACGCCGGCGCGTTCACGCCATCGCTCGATTACCGGCTCAGTCCCGGCTTCCTTGTCGTCGATTGGCACTATCTCTGGGGCAACAGCCGCCAAACCTTCCGCACCGCCGACATCTCGTCCGTCACCGTCATAAGGCGCGAACAAATGGAAGGCCCTGACGATTGGTACGCCATGATCAACCTGACCGCAGGCCGCCCGATGGCGTCGAGACCGCTGAGCACCAAGGAAGCAGCGGAAAGGCAGGCGGAGGAGTTCAAGGCGGCGCTGGGGATGTGGCCCAATCACCACCGTGGCTGCAACCCGCCCGCCGCGCCAGCCCGCTTCAGTCTGATCTCGCCTTCAAACCCCGGCGAGGTCAGATTGTCCAAACTCTCCAAGATATGCTGCGCCATCGCTTCGATGATCGGCGAGCGGCGGCCACGGGCCCGGATGAGGCCGATTTCGACGTCGGGGAGGGGGATGAAGCCGTCTGCCTCGCCGAGCACGCGCATGCCTGAGCGGAGCGAACATTCGGCCAGCACCGAGACGGCGAGGCCGGCCAGCACTGACGCGATGAGGACGGTGGCGGACCAGGAGGTGAAGAGGACGCGGTGCTCGCGCCGCATGTTGGACAGCGCCTCGGCGGCCGAGCGACGCCAGACACAATTGGGGCGACCGAAAGCAAGCGGGAGGATCGGCTCTTCATGGACTGCGTGGTTGGCCGAGGTGACCCATAACAACGGCTCGCGGCGGACGATTTCCGAATAGCCCTGCTCGGGCACGTGGGTAATCAAGGCGAGGTCAATGACGCCGCGATTGATCTGTTCCATCAGATTGACCGTCGGCTCACAGATGATTGACAATTCGACGCGCGGGTTCGACCGCGCGAACCGCGCCATGATTTCCGGCAGGAAACGATCGGCATAATCATCCGGCATGCCGATGCGAATGTGGCCCTCAAGCTTGGTGTCGTCGAACGCCAGCACCGTCTCGGAATTCAGCCGCAACATCCGGCGGGCAAAGTTCAGGAGCTTTTCGCCGTCTTCGGTCAGCCGGTTGTTACGCCCGTCCTTCTCGAACAGCGTCTTGCCGATCCGCTCTTCAAGGCGGCGCATCTGCATGGAAACGGCAGACTGGGTTTTATGCACCTCATCCGCCGCGCGGGTGAACGAGCCCGCATCAGAAATGGCGACGAAAGTCTGTAGCTGGTCAAGATCAAGCGGGCTGGCCATAGTGGGCTCCAATTAACATCACAGATAATGATGCTAAGCATTAGAAACATTCGTTTGTTAAATCAATGAGAATCTATATGTTTGGAAACACTGCAAAAGCATAACCGGCTGAGAGTCAGCCCTTTATCAGAAATCCTCAAACGTGTGGCCCCCACGCGGCAGGAAACCATTGTCTTTGTGCAGCTTTTTAGAAGGACTAAAGCCATGACCACGATCGATTGCCGGGAAACCACATCAGCGCCAACTGCCATCACCAATTTCGCTACCCGCACCGTGGAAAAAGTCGCCGCGTTGTTTCAAGCGTTCAAAAATCGCCGCGAAATGTATCAGCTTGGCGAGATGAGCGATATTGAACTGGCGATTACGCGGGTGAAGGAGTTGGAGTCGTTGCT
>JANPGC010000025.1:0-6908 GCA_031423755.1 Phyllobacteriaceae bacterium
ACCGCTATGGCGAAGAGCACATCGTCAGTGGCAAGCCGATTTTCTACACGTCGAGCGATTCGGTCATGCAGATTGCCGCCGACGAGGCTTCATTCGGCTTGGACCGTCTCTACAGGCTCTGCGAAATCGCCCGCACCCATCTTGATGCCTACAATATCGGTCGGGTCATTGCCCGGCCCTTCGTGACGCTGCCGGGTGGAGGTTTCGAGCGCACCGGCAACCGCCGCGATTATTCGGTTTTGCCGCCCGAGCCGACGCTGCTTGACCGGCTGAAGGCGGCGGGGCGGCAGGTCATCGCCATTGGCAAGATCGGTGACATTTATGCGCACCAAGGCGTAACGGATGTGCGCAAGGCCAATGGCAACATGGCGCTGTTCGACAAGACGCTGCTTGCGATGGACGATGCCAAGGATGGCGATCTGGTGTTCACCAACTTTGTCGATTTTGACATGCTCTTCGGCCACCGGCGCGATGTGCCGGGTTATGCACATGCGCTCGAGCAATTTGACGCACGGTTGCCCGAAGCAATTGGAAAGATGCGTTCAGATGATATCATGATCCTGACTGCAGACCATGGCTGCGACCCCACATGGCGCGGCACGGATCACACCCGCGAGCGCGTTCCTGTTCTTGTGGTTGGCCCGGGCATTGCTCCCGGCACGATTGGCACCCGTCCGACCTTTGCGGACATCGGCGAAAGCATTGCTGCGCATCTTGGCCTTGTTGCCGGGCCGCACGGCACATCCTTTCTGCAGGCTCATTCTTTCGTAAAGACTCATGCCTGAGCTTCCTGAAGTGGAAACGGTGCGGCGCGGATTGCAGCCGACAATGGAAGGCGCGCGGATCATTTCTCTCGAACTGCGCCGCCCGGATCTGCGTTTTCCGTTTCCTGACGGGTTTGCACTGCAAGTGCAAGGGCGGACCGTCACGGCTCTGTCCCGCAGGGCAAAGTACCTTTTGATAAACCTCGATGATGGCCAGACAATTATCTCGCACCTTGGCATGAGCGGGTCGTTCAAGGTTGGTCGCGCTGACGGAGACGACACGCCGGGTGCCTTCCACCACGAGCGCTCAAAGCTTGCGGCGCATGACCACGCGGTGTTCAGTCTAGAGAAGCCCGATGGATCAAGCTGCACGGTCACTTACAATGACCCTCGCCGGTTTGGCTTCATGTTGCTCGCTGCCGCAGGCGCAATCGACGGCCATGCGGCATTGTCCGGGCTTGGGATCGAACCGCTCGGCAATGAATTGTCCGGGCCTTACCTGCAAGCTTTGTTTGAAGGCCGGAAGACGTCGCTGAAATCGGCACTTCTCGACCAGCGGCAGATTGCCGGACTTGGCAATATCTATGTCTGCGAGGCGCTGTGGCGCGCGCAGCTCTCGCCGCTTGCCGCAGCGGGCGCTCTGGCTGGCATGCCCGCACGGGCGGAAGGGCTGGCATTCGCCATTCGCGATGTTCTGCGCGAAGCAATCGACGCGGGTGGCTCGAGCCTTCGCGATCACCGCCAGACGGATGGAACGCTTGGCTATTTCCAGCACCGCTTTTCTGTGTATGACCGGGAGGGTGAACCCTGTACCCGGATGACATGCCCAGGGGTCATTAAGCGGATTGTCCAATCCGGGCGGTCGACATTCCATTGTCCGGTATGCCAAAAACAGGGTCGCATTGCTAAGAGACGAATAGCGTTACGATAGACTTGCCGCAGGATTGACCGGATTCGTTTTTTACTGCGCAAGACATGTTGACGCGTGATGGAAGCTCAACTATAAGCCCGATCACGTCAGGCGGCCCGTTGGCCGCCCCTTTATTTTCGCCCTGATGCCGGCATGGCAAGGGGACCAGCAAGAGAGGCATCCATGGCCAACACCTCCTCGGCCAAGAAGGCAACCCGCAAGATTGCCGCCCGCACGGAAATGAACAAGGCGCGCCGTTCGCGTGTCCGCACATTCGTTCGTAAAGTTGAAGAAGCCATCCTGACAGGCGACAAGGCCGTTGCCCTTGCGGCATTCTTGGCGGCGGAGCCTGAGTTGATGCGCGCGACGTCGAAGGGCGTCATGCACCACAACACTGCCTCGCGTAAAGTGTCTCGTCTGTCCAAGCGGGTTGCTGCCGTCGGTGCCTGACAGTCGCGTCAAATTATCGTTTGAAAGCCCGGTCATTGGCCGGGTTTTTGCTTTTTTGGAGTGCCAAATTGGCCTGTCACCGCTGCGATTCCAAGCCCTTCCGCAGCGTCAAAAAACCGGTGTCAAGAATTCATCAACCCGCGTGACACTGACGGAAACTCTTGAACGATTTCAATAGTATACGACAGGTTGTCCACAGGTTGTCCCCAGCCGCTGATGCATTTGCGCCACACAAACCTGTCAAGCCAAAAATATAAAATTTATTTTTAGCCGGAGCAATTTGTTGCATTGCAAAGGCCGGGCCCAGAAAACGCTTTGAATCCCCGGCACTTAAAATTTTAACCATGTTTAAAGGTCCGCTTTCAGACCATCCGGACCGCGTCCAATCCTTAAAAAAGGGTTACCAAGGGCTTGCAGGACCCGCCGGTTTTTTTGTAGTTTCCAATCATCGAAAGGGGCGAGACAGAAGCCCGAAACAATCCGAAACCGGGAACGGTCGAGCACAAAAGCAATTTTGTGAATGGGTGTTTTTGACCTTTTCGAGGGGGTTTGAAAGATCGCGATATCACTTTCCATCCAGGCAGCATCTGCCGGGACGAAATTGTTTGCGCCGACAGTCAGCCACTCGAGTGCAGTGCAAGAACAGCGCAGGCCGGTCAGCAACTTGGCGGGTGCGGCGATGGCAAGATGGAAAGGGCAGCATGCCTAAGCGGTGCTGCTAGGGGAAGCCGGAATGAACAAACCTGAAGCCTTTGTTGCGTTTGAGCGCGTGCAAAGCCAGTTGAAGGCGCGTCTTGGCGTGGAGGTCTATTCCTCCTGGTTCGGGCGGCTCAAGATGGTCGAAGCTTCCAAGAGCGTAGTGCGCATGTCCGTGCCGACGCCATTTCTGCGCGCATGGATCAGCAACCATTACATGGACTTGATATCGGAGCTTTGGCGTGTCGAGTTTCCAGATGTGCTGAAGGTTGAAATCGTCGTCCGCAGCGCCACGCGGGCTGGTGTTGAGAGCGTCCCCACAGAGGCAGAAGCCCCGAAGGCCGCCGCAAAGCCTTCGGCGGCGTTTCTGCCTTCCAAAGACCGCTCACACCCGCCTCAATCGGGTCGGGACGAAGCCCAGCGCGATCCGGCGGTCGGCTCCGCGCTTGATCCGCGCTACACGTTCGCCAATTTTGTCGAGGGAAGCGCCAACCGTGTCGCCCACGCTGCAGCGCGCACGGTGGCCGAATCCGGGACTGGCGCGGTGCGGTTCAATCCATTGTTTATCCACGCCTCGGTAGGCCTTGGCAAGACCCACCTATTGCAGGCAATTGCCACCGAGGCGGTGCAACGCAATCCAAAGGCGCGCGTCGTCTATCTGACAGCTGAATATTTCATGTGGCGCTTTGCCACCGCCATCCGCGACAACAGCGCACTGTCTTTCAAGGAGCAACTGCGCGACATCGACTTGTTGATCATCGACGACATGCAGTTCTTGCAGGGCAAGTCGATCCAGAATGAATTCTGCCACCTGCTCAACATGCTAATTGACAGCGCCCGTCAAGTTGTCGTGGCTGCAGACCGCCCGCCGTCAGATCTTGAGTCGCTGGACGCCCGGGTCCGCTCGCGACTGCAGGGCGGCGTCGCACTCGAAGTTGGCGCTCCGGACCATACGATGCGGCTCGAAATTCTCAAGCGCCGTCTTGAGACCGCCCGTCAGGAAGACCCGTCGCTCAACATTCCGGACAATATTCTCGAGCATGTCGCCAAGACCGTGACCAGCTCTGGTCGCGATCTCGAAGGCGCGCTCAATCAGCTGCTCTTCCGCCAGACCTTTGAGCCGGACATGACGGTAGAACGCGTCGAAGAATATCTCGGCCACCTGATCCGCAATGGCGACCCGAAACGTGTCCGTGTCGAGGACATTCAGCGGGTGGTTGCCCGTCATTACAACGTGCCGCGTTCTGACCTTTTGTCCAACCGGCGCACCCGCATTATCGTCAAGCCGCGCCAGGTTGCGATGTACCTTGCCAAGATGATGACGCCGCGCTCGCTGCCGGAAATCGGCCGCCGTTTTGGCGGGCGTGACCACACCACCGTGCTGCATGCCGTGCGCAAGATCGAGGGCCAGATGGGCGGCGACACCAAACTTGCGCAGGAAATGGAACTGCTGAAGCGGATGATCCAGGAACACATGTAAGATGCGTCAAAGAGGCGGGGTTTTCCCCGCCTTTTGCACATCCACACGCCTGTCCCGTCAACGCAAGTCTTGCCTTTTGCATTGAATACCGGTCATTTAGCGGCTTCAATCCATTCAGCCTCATCGGGCTGGCGCGTCCGCGCCCGGCCCCTTGCAAACGACAGTCGAAAGTCCGCCATGCGTGTTACCATTGAGCGTGCCAACCTCCTGAAATCCCTCAACCATGTTCACCGCGTCGTCGAGCGTCGCAACACGATTCCCATTCTCTCGAACGTCCTGATCCGCGCTGAAGGCTCGAACCTTGCCATGAAGGCGACCGACCTTGACCTCGAGATCAATGAGGCAACGGCAGCCATGGTGGAACAGGCTGGCGCAACGACGGTTCCGGCGCACCTGCTTTACGAAATCGTCCGCAAACTGCCTGAGGGCGGTGAAGTGATGCTTGCCACAAACCCGGAAGGAACGTCCATGACGGTCATTTCGGGCCGGTCCAACTTCCGCTTGCAGTGCCTGCCGCAGTCCGATTTCCCGGAACTCACCGCCGGAACTTTCAGCCACACATTCCGTCTGAATTCGACTGCGATCAAGGGGCTCATCGACAAGACGCAATTTGCGATCTCCAACGAAGAGACACGCTATTATCTCAACGGCATTTATCTTCATGCGATCGAGAGCGGCGGCGATTTGAAACTGCGCGCTGTCGCGACGGATGGCCACCGCCTCGCCCGCGCTGAAGTTTCCGCGCCTTCGGGCTCGGAAGGCATGCCCGGCATCATCATTCCGCGCAAGACAGTTGCCGAACTGCAAAAGCTTGGTGATGATCCGGACATGATCATGACGGTTGAATTGTCTGACTCGAAGATTCGCTTCACCATCGGCTCTGTGGTGTTGACCTCCAAGCTTATCGACGGCACGTTCCCGGACTATCAGCGCGTCATTCCGTCTGGCAACGACAAGAGGCTGACCATTGACCGTCAGTCATTCGCCCAAGCCGTTGACCGCGTGTCGACGATCTCCAGCGAACGTGGCCGGGCGGTCAAAATGGCGATTGCCGACGGACTGGTGACGCTGACTGTCAACAATCCGGATTCCGGCAGCGCCACGGAAGAGCTTGCTGCTTCTTATGATTCCGACAGCGTTGATATAGGCTTCAATGCCAAGTATCTGCTTGATATCACGAGCCAATTGCAGGGCAGCGAGGCCGTTTTCATGCTGGCCGACTCGGGTTCTCCGACCCTGATCCGTGACGGTGCGGACGAGTCTGCACTCTACGTTCTGATGCCAATGCGCGTGTAGCCGGAAGGTTCATGCGCGTTGCCCTACGACAGCTGACACTCACCGATTTTCGCAACTATCCGCGCCTTTCGCTCGACCTTTCGGGCCGGCACGTGGTGATCACCGGCGAAAACGGCGCTGGCAAGACCAATTTGCTCGAAGCAGTGTCGTTTCTGTCGCCTGGTCGTGGCATGCGCCGGGCAGTGCTGTCCGATGTGGCGCGAACAGGGTCGGAAAACGGCTTTGCGGTCAATGCACAGGTCGCGAGCAACGGCGACGAGGTGACGCTAGGCACCGGCACATTTGGCGAGACGCCCGGCGGCGAGTCTGCGCGGCGATTGCGCGTCAATGGCGCGGCTCAAAGATCGACGGATGCGCTGACGGACTATCTGCGCGTGGTCTGGGTGACGCCGCAAATGGACGGACTGTTCACGGGACCAGCAGCTGAGCGGCGGCGCTTTTTGGACCGGCTTGTGCTGGCGATAGATCCCTCGCATGGCCAACGATCGCTGGATTTCGAGCGTGCGATGAAGTCGCGCAACCGGCTGTTTGAGGAAAATCGCAGCGATCAGCGCTGGTATGAGGCAATTGAAACGCAGCTGGCCGAGTATGGAACAGCCATCGCTGCGGCGCGCGTCGAGCTTGTGCGGCTGCTTGCCGGCATGATGGAGCAATTGCCGGATGAAGGACCGTTTCCGAGGGCGGACCTATCGCTCGAGGGAGCCCTTGAAGAGCTCCTGTCTTCAGGCGCGAGCGCATCAGACACCGAAGATCAATATTTTCAAGGACTTAAGAACAACCGGAGTCGCGATATGGCGGCTGGGCGGACGCTTGAGGGGCCGCACCGCTCGGACCTTGTTGTTCATCATCGGCCCAAATCCATGCCTGCCGGACTGTCATCAACCGGCGAGCAGAAGGCGCTTCTGGTCGGAATCGTGCTCTCACACGCAAGACTGGTCGCCCGCATGACGGGCGGTGCACCTGTTTTGCTGCTCGACGAAATCGCCGCGCATCTTGATGCCGGGAGGCGCGAGGCGCTGTTTGGCATCATTGATGATCTTGGCTCCCAAGCCTTCATGACCGGCACCGACCGGACACTCTTTGCAGCGCTTGAAGGAAGGGCAGAATTTCTGTCGGTTTCGCATGGGTTTGTGTCGAAAGACGAGACTGACAAGTCCGGCGCCAACGAATAGAGTTGGCCCATGAGTGAACAACATTCGCCCCTGTCATCTGAAGAAATCGAACGCTACGCGCGGCATATCATCCTTGCCGAGCTTGGCGGGGCCGGGCAACAAAAACTCAAGAAAACCAAAGTGTTGGTGGTGGGCGCAGG
>JANPGC010000026.1:0-3666 GCA_031423755.1 Phyllobacteriaceae bacterium
GCCGCCGGCATCAAGGGCGTAACCGAGATTGTCTTGATCAACGATCCATCTTTCAACGCATTTGTCGATGGCCGCCGCATCTACATCAACACCGGAACCATCATGATTTCGGGAACGCCAAACGAGGTGATCGGCGTGCTCGCCCATGAAATTGGCCACTTGGCGGGCGGCCATCAGGAAAGGCTGCGGCAAAAACTGGAAGCGGCGGGGAAGCTTGCGACGATCGCCGGACTTATTGGCGCAGGCGCCGCTGTTGCGGGCGCGGCAAGCAAAAACGGCCAGGCAGGACAAGCCGGTTTCGGGATTGCCGCAGGATCGGCGGAGATTGCCCGCCGTTCGGTGCTTGCCTATCAACGCACCGAGGAAATCACGGCGGATCGCTCTGCCATCACTTACCTGAACAAGACCAAACAGTCTGCGCGCGGCATGCTGGCGACATTTCAGCGCTTCCAAAGTGCCTTGGCGCTTTCCGGCGCGCGTGTCGATCCGTACAAGATAAGCCATCCACTGCCGCGCGAGCGTATCGCCAACTTGACGACATTGGCCGAAGAGAGCCCCTATTTCGGCAACGTGGATTCTCCAGCCTTGCAGGCTCGCCATGATCTCGCCCGTGCCAAGGTTGCCGCCTATGGCGGAAACATAAACACAGTGCGCCGCCTGTTCCGCGACCGGCCGGACAGCATCGGCCTGCGTTACGGCGAGGCAATCAGCACCTATCTGGGCGGGTCGTCCAAGGACGCGTTGAAAAAATTGGACGCGTTGTCGAAAGAACTGCCGCAAAACGGATATTTGCAGGAATTGCGCGGCGAGATTTTGCTGAAGGCAAACAAGCCTGCGGACGCGGCAAAGGCATATCGCACTGCGTTGAAGCTTGATCCTGGCAAAAGCGCCACAATACAGGTCGGCCTTGGCCAGTCCCTGTTTTTGGCTGGCGATACTGATGGTGCAATTCGCGAACTGACCGCAGCGCTTAACCGCGACAAGACAAATGCGCTCGGTTACGAGTTTCTGGCCCGCGCCTACGGCCAAAGCGGTCGTGAGTCCGATGCGTTGCTCGCCACAGCGCAAATGTATTTCTACAATGGCGTCATCAAGGACGCCCGGCAGTTTGCAGCGCGTGCCCAGATGGGCTTCAAGAAAGGCTCGCCCGGCTGGCTGAAGGCGGGCGACATCATGAAGTCCGGGACAAAAGGTTGAGAGTGCAATTGAACCATTATCAATTGGCGTTCGACATACAGACAATCTATTGGCTTGGCGGCGCGGCCTCGGGCTTGGCTGCAACATCGAAATTTGGAGCGTGACATGAACAAGGCCGGAATTTTCGCGATCGCAGCCGTGCTGCTTGGTGGCGCAAGCCTTGGGCTGGGCTACTTCGCAGGGCAGACGACCAGCGCAGCCGCGAATGTTGCGGACGCGCAAGTGATCGCAGCCGAGCCGACCGCTGACACGGCAGAAATAGAATCCATTGTCCGGAACTATTTGCTCAAGAATCCGGAGATCATGATTGAGGTTCAGACAGCGCTCGAAACCAAGCGCAACGAAGAGAGCCGCGTCGCGCAGAACAAGGTGATCACGCAATCCGGCGCTGACATTTTCAACTCCAGCCACGATGCTGTCCTTGGAAATCCCAAGGGCGATGTGACCGTCGTCGAGTTTTTCGATTATAATTGCGGTTATTGCCGCAGGGCGCTCGACGACATGCAGGCTTTGATCAAAACCGATCCGAATGTCCGCTTTGTGCTGAAGGAATTGCCAATCCTCGGACCGGATTCGGTCAAGGCGCATTTCGTGGCTCAATCTTTCAAAAGGCTGATGCCGGAGAAATACGCGGAGTTTCATGTCGCGCTGCTGAGCTCCGGTCATGCCGACGAAGACTCCGCAGTGGCTTTGGGTGTCTCTCTGGGCGCAGATGAAGCCAAGTTGCGCGCAGGCCTTGAGCACAAAGAAGTTGCCGCGATGTTTGCCAAGAACAATGAGCTGGCAACCGGCCTGAACATCACCGGCACGCCGTCATACGTCATCAAGGACGAAGTCGTGCCAGGAGCTCTCGGGCTGGAAGTGCTGACCGAGAAGGTCGCCAATGTCCGCCAATGCCAAAAGGCGACTTGCTGACACATTTGTGGGTGAGCAATACAGCGTGTGAACAACCGGTCAAACGGCGTTTCAAGCCTTTTCATGCCATGTCATCCCGTCTATACCGGCTGAACGTCGGTGAAACCGGGCTAACGACTGAATGACAAAGACCATCTTCGTCCTGAACGGGCCAAACCTCAACCTGCTCGGCTCGCGTGAGCCAGCGGTTTACGGTACGATGACGCTCGACGGATTGAAGGGCTTGGTGGAAGAGGAAGCGGCAAAACTCGGCGTCACGGTGGATTTTCGCCAGTCCAATCATGAGGGCGAACTGGTTACCTGGATTCAGGAAGCGGGCGCTGCCGGAACACCGATCGTCATGAACCCCGGCGCTTACACTCACACCTCGATTGCCTTGCACGATGCAATAAAAGGGTCCGGCGCTGTTGTCGCCGAGGTTCATCTGTCTAATATCCATGCGCGGGAGGAGTTCCGCCACAAATCGTTTGTTTCTCCGGTTGCCAAAGGCGTGATTGCCGGGTTCGGCGCGGAAGGTTACATCATGGGGCTTCGTGCGCTCGCAGCGCTTTAGGTCCCGAGAAGTCTGGCATTGGAAAGGTTCAAGCATGGCGGCCAAGAATTCTGGAGTTGATCAGGCGCTCATTCGCGATCTGGCGGGCATCCTGAACGAAACCGATCTGACCGAAATCGAGGTTGAACAGGGCGAGTTGCGCATCCGCGTGTCGCGCCAAGGGACACAGATGATGGCGGCTCCGCAGATGTACGCTGCTCCGGCGCAAGCCGCTCCAGCACAAGCCGCTGCAGCTCCGGTGGCCGCTGTCAACAACGCCAACACCGTTCCGTCGCCGATGGTGGGAACAGTATATTTTTCCGCCGCGCCCGGCGCCGCTCCGTTCATCGAGATTGGCACCAAGGTGAAGGAAGGCCAGACCATTTTGATCATTGAAGCGATGAAGACCATGAACCAGATTCCCGCGCCGCGCTCCGGCACGGTGACGGCGATATTGGTCGAAGATGCCCAGCCGGTTGAATATGGCGAACCGCTCATCGTAATCGAATAAGCGGGGCCACAGATGTTCCACAAAATCCTCATTGCCAACCGCGGTGAAATTGCGCTGCGCGTGTTGCGCGCCTGCCGCGAGCTTGGCATTTCGACCGTTGCCGTCCATTCGACGGCCGACGCCGACGCGATGCATGTGCGACTTGCCGACGAAAGCGTCTGCATAGGCCCGCCGCCCTCGCGCGACAGCTATCTGAACATCCACCAGATCGTCGCCGCCTGTGAAATAACCGGCGCGGACGCGATCCATCCGGGTTACGGCTTCCTGTCGGAAAACGCCAAATTTGCCGACATTCTCGAAGCCCACAAGATCACCTTCATAGGCCCGACCGCCGATCACATCCGCATCATGGGCGACAAGATCGAGGCCAAACGCACCGCAAAGCGCCTTGGCATACCGGTTGTTCCGGGCTCTGAAGGCGGCGTTTCGGATGAAGCTGAAGCTGCACGTATTTCGGCAGAGATTGGTTATCCGGTCATCATCAAGGCCACTGCTGGCGGCGGCGGACGCG
>JANPGC010000027.1:0-17501 GCA_031423755.1 Phyllobacteriaceae bacterium
AAGGCGCCAGATGCTGGAGCGATGCTTGCGACTACGGCGCGCGCAAAGGCATTGTCAGTGCAAACCCACCGGACAGGGTGTGTGGCGATGTCACATGCTTATCTACAGCCAAAGACAGGACCACACACCCTGTTTCCCAGAATTTTGACAATGGCCAGACGGGCGACCGGGCGTGGCAAGGGGGAAGGCTAAACTCCGCACAAATTCCCTCTACCCCCTTGCATTCCGCCCAAATTTAGCAAACCAATCACCAAATCCCTCTTTTACGAGCGCCATGCCCATGAACACCAAGCCAGCAAAACAGCCCGTTCAATCGAAAGCGCTTTCAAACATCGAGCCCACAATGTCCCCCCTCGACCGACGGATGTTTGACCTGCGCTGGCAGCGAAGCCTTGATGATTTGATGGACCCGCTAACCCGCATCTATGGCCAGCACCCGCGCTTTGCCGCGATGAAGGCCGACTTGCAGATGATGCTGCTTGGCCATTGGGCCGCCCGGCCTGCCGACCTCAAGGACCTTGACCTGCAGCGCGATTTCAATCCGGACTGGTTCCAGTCCGAGCAAATGGTCGGCTATGTCTTCTACATCGACCGCTTCTCCGGCAAGCTCATCAAGGTGCTCGACCATCTCGACCATCTCAAAGCCGTCGGCGCCAATTACATCCATTTCATGCCCTGCCTCGAGCCGCGCCCGGGCGACTCGGACGGCGGCTACTCGGTCAAGAACTACCGCGAGATCAACCCGGTGCTGGGCACCATGGCTGACCTTGAGACCGTCACCAAGGCGCTGCGCGCCGAGGGCATGAGCGTGTGCATCGACCTTGTGCTCAACCATACCGCCAAGGAGCATGAGTGGGCCGAAAAGGCCAAAAAAGGCGACAAGAAATACCAGGCCTATTACTGGATGTTCGACAAGGACACGGTGCCCAAACAATATGAGGAGACGCTGGTCGAAATCTTCCCGGCCCATGCGCCGGGCAGCTTCACATACTACCCATCATTCAAGAAATGGGTCTGGACCACTTTCAACGAGCACCAGTGGGATTTGAACTGGTCAAACCCGGACGTGTTCCTCGAAATCGTCGACATCATGCTCAACCTCGCCAACAAGGGCGCGGATGTGCTGCGGCTCGACGCCGTCGCCTTCATGTGGAAGCGCATGGGCACCAATTGCCAGAACCAGCCGGAGGTGCACGACTTGCTTCAGGCGCTGCGCGCTGCCACCCGCATTGCCGCCCCTGCCCTCATCCACAAGGCCGAAGCCATCGTCTCGCCGCGTGACCTCGTTCCCTATCTCGGCGTCGGACGGCATACCGGCCGCGAGGCGAACATCGCCTACCACAACAATCTCATGGTCCAGTACTGGTCCTCGCTCGCCTCGCGCGACACCACCATGATGAACCACGTCATGGCCTCGCATTTCCCGCATGTCATCCGCAACGCCTGCTGGGGCACCTACATCCGCTGCCATGACGATATCGGCTGGGCGATCACCGACGAAGACGCCGCCGCCATCCCGCATTTCTCCGCGCCCGGCCACCGCAAATTCCTCGCCGATTTCTACTCCGGCCGCTTCGCCGGCTCGTTCGCGCGCGGCGGCATCTTTCAGGAAAACGCACTCACCGGCGACCGGCGCAATTCCGGCTCGTTCGCCAGCCTTGCCGGCCTTGAAGAGGCTCTGGACACCGGCGACCCGAAGTCCATCACTCTTGCCGTCGACCGCATCCTGATGGGCCATGCGCTGATTGCCTCTTTCGGCGGCGTGCCGCTGCTGTACATGGGCGACGAGATCGGCCTCCTCAACGACTATGGATTCGTCGATGAACCCTCGCACGCGCACGACAATCGCTGGATGCACAGGCCGCGCATGGATTGGGCTGTCGTCAAGTCGCTGGAGAAGTCAACCACACCGCAGGCGTGGATTTTCCAGGGCGTCAAACACATCATCGCCCGCCGCAAGGCCGTGCCAGCCTTCTCCGCCAAACACCCGACCCGCATCCTGCACACCGGCAACAGCCGCCTGTTCGGCTTCGCCCGCGATGGTGATGCGGAAACGGTGGTGTGCTTGTTCAATTTCTCGGAAATCCCGCAGGCCATATCGGAAAACCAGTTGCGCGCGATGGGCGTGACGCAGTTCCATGACCGGCTTGCGGATGCAGCGGCGGACAGCAACGGCGGATCCGTGCATATATTGCCGTATGGGCGGCTTTGGCTGGCGTGACGCTCAGTTGACCCGCTTCGCCAGCCTGCGAAACCAATCCCGCCCCGGCATCTCCACCAGCCGGTATGTCACTACACTTGCAGCCAGCGTAACGGCCACCATTACCACAGCCATCGGCATCGCCCAACTCTGGCTGAACACCGTGCCCGGCATATCCGTTTCCAGAAACGGCGCGTCGAAATGACCATCGACGAACCGGGCCGCGTTCATCATCCGCGCCTGCACGAACATGTGCGTCATGTAGATTGAATAGGACAGAGCCCCGAGGCCGAGGAACGGACGCGCTGACATGAGCCGCGAGACCAGGCCGCCCTCGTGCGCGAAGATGAACACCGCAAACCCGAACACCAGCGGCGCAAGCAGGCTCAGCGCGTTGGCGTGGCTTGTTGTGACGAAGAATACAACGGCCACAATCACCGCACCTTCGGCAAACGTCCACGATGCCACACTCTCGCCGTCTCGCGCGGGCGTCTCGCTGATCCTGACGAAAAGCGCATGAACAATGACTCCGAACGAGAAGCCGTACATGCAGCGGATCATGCCGAAATCCCATGTCGCATCCATGAAATCCGGCGACACTGCGAAGAGGAACAGTGGCCCGACGACGACTGCGGCGGAAAATGCCAGCAGTGCCGACCGCCCCAGCAGCATGACGGTCACTGCGAACAGCAGATAGGCGAACAGCTCCGTCGAAATGCTCCAGCTTGGTCCATTCCAGGTCAGTCCCTGCTCGACGCCAAGCCCGTGCACCATGAACAGGTTGGTGAAAATCGACGAGACCGAAAACGCGCTGGTGAAAGCCGGTTCGCCGCCGGACAACTGCGGCAAGGTCCAGCGGATGACTTCAAAGGCAACGAAAGCCAGCAGCATGAATGCATGCAAAGGAAACAGCCGCCCGAAGCGCGTGATCATGAATTTGCGCAGCGATGTTCCATCGTCCAGCCGCTCGCCATAGGCATGGGCGATGACAAAGCCGGACAGCACAAAGAAGAAATCGACGAACAGATAGCTTCCCCGGATAAACCCGTTCGTCGCCAGCCATCCTGCCGCCGGAAAATGGAACAGCGCCACCAGCAACGCACAGATGCCACGCCAGGAATCAAGCACGCCGAACCGTGCCTTCGCAGCCGAAGTGGCACGGCCTTGCCTGTCAACAAGGCCCGTTGTAACCGCCATATAACCCCGCATGTCCCGTTTAGGGACGAACCAGCGCGTTGTGCGCTTTCTCTCTGCTTGACTGGCAATTCCCGTGCCGGACGCTAAAGTGGCGCTGCAAACTTGGGATTCATCATGCCATCGACCTCCATTGACCACGCTTTCACCGCCAAATCGCGCAATTCTGCCGCCACGGACCCTTGCTATGCCGGTGCCCTGTCCTTCATGCGCCGCCAGTACTCCAAGGATGTGCGCGGCGCCGATGTTGTGGTCTGGGGGATTCCGTTCGATGCCGCCGTTTCCAACCGCCCCGGCGCACGCTTCGGCCCGCAGGCTATTCGGCGGGCGTCGGCCATTTTCGACAATGACCCGCAATATCCGTTCAGCCGCGATCTTTTCGAGCAACTGACGGTCATCGACTATGGCGATTGCCTGCTCGATTTCGGCAATCACCAAAAGACGCCCGCAGCCATTGAAAAGCAGGCACTCAAAATACTGAAAAGCGGCGCGTTCCTCTATTCGATGGGCGGCGATCACTACGTGACCTGGCCGCTGCTCAAGGCCCATGCCGCCATTCATGGCCCGATGGCATTGGTGCATTTCGACGCGCATCAGGACACGTGGTTTGACGACGGCAAGCGCATTGACCATGGCTCATTCGTCGCCCGAGCGGCGCGCGAGGGCATTATTGACACCAAGCGGTCCATACAAATAGGAATCCGCACCGACGCGCCGGAGGATTTCGGCATCAAGATCATCCCCGGCCACGAAGTCGAAGACATGGGCGCACAAGCCATCGCTGAAGCGATCAAGGCCCACGTCGGCGATGCCAAAACCTATCTTACCTTTGATATCGATTGCCTTGATCCCGCGTTCGCCCCCGGCACAGGAACGCCGGTTTCAGGCGGTCCGTCGTCCGCAAAAATCCTCTCGGTCCTGCGAAAACTTGGCTCTCTCAACCTTGTCGGCTCCGACATCGTCGAAGTCGCTCCTTCCTATGACCACGCCGACATCACCGCCATCGCCGGGGCGACGGTGGCGATGTATGTGCTTGGGCTGCTTGCGGAGAAGCAAGCCAAAAGCCACACGGGAAAATCCGCGTGAAATGTCCTTAACTGCCCTTCACAGTGATCGAGAGACCGTACCACGGTTTGCCCGGGGCATCACTTAAGTCGGGCGTTCGACAACTGCACTGGAAAGCCGCTCTGGCACGGCAAAAAATATCTCAATCGGAGGAGAAATAGGCCGGACTTTGCCGCCAACGACGACGCCGATCAGTGTGGCTTTGTACTTTGTGGCGTCTACATTGCTTTTGTTTTGCCAGATTTCCTCAGGATGCTCGACGACATAGTGCAGCAGATCAACATGGTTGCAGAGGACTTCGCTGTTGTTGACGAGTTCCGCCGCCGCTCGCGGTGTTTGCCCTTGGCTCATGTGAGCCAGGGCGCTGTCGAGCTGCCACTCGGTATTGCAGAACAGTCCCTGCAGCCGCAATGGTTGATCCTGGGCAAGCGATGAGCCATGGCCTGCCAATGCAAGACCGATTGCAATCAGAAGCGCCTTCGGCAGGTATGGACCGCTGCACAGCTGCATTTCGTTTTGGTGGCGCATAAAGCCGCGTCCTGTCTGGAAAAGCACTTCGCCAATATTGTGACAGGCTGCAGGGCGAGTGACGAATGAGTTACGATCATTCCACGAATTTCTGACAAATTGCCCTGCACGGATGCGCTGACAAGTCGCTCGCAAGAGCCTATTATACAGGTCCGGAAGTTATCGGTTCGAGCACTACAGGGCGTAAAGCGGGATGGGTGTGGTATCGCGGACCACTTACGTCATCAATGACGTCATCGTCGACTTGGGCGACGAAGCACTACGCTTGAGGGATGGCGGAGCTGCATTCTTGCGTCCGCAGGCCTTCGCAACGCTGCGATACCTCATCATGAATGCCAATCGACTGGTGACGAAAGATGAGCTTATGCAGGCGGTCTGGCGTGCAGTTGCGGTCACGGACGATAGCCTGGTTCAATGTATTCATGAAATTCGCCGGGCGCTGGGTGATGACGCGCACAGTGTGCTTCAGACGGTTACCAGGCGCGGCTACAGACTTCTCCTTGCTGAGCCCAAGTCACCCGCCCTTACCAGCGGACCCTCAATAGCTGTTCTGCCTTTTTCCCATTTGAGCGACGAAGCCGGGCAGGATTACTTTTCGGACGCCCTTGTCGAGAATGTCATCACCAGCCTCTCACATATTCCGGGGCTTTTTGTCATCGCCCGCAACTCGTCCTTCGTCTATCGTGGCGGATTGACGGATCTGCGCAACATCGCTTCAGAACTCGGAGTGCGGTATTTGCTCACTGGAAGCGTGCGGAGATTTGGAGATCGTTTGCGGATTTACGGGCAGCTTATCGACGGCGCATCCGCTGTTCATGTCTGGGCAGGCAAGTTCGACGGAGAGATCAATGACATTTTTGAAATGCAGGACCAGATTGCCGAACAGATTGCGGGCGTAATCGAGCCGTCGGTCCGCCGTGCCGAGATCGAGCGCGCGCGGCGCAAAAGACCCGACAGTCTGGATGCCTATGATCTTTTCCTGCGCGCGCTGCCGCATGCCCTGTCGAACTCAAGCGCCGAGACCGGCAAGGCTATTCAGCTGCTTGACGACTCGCTGCGGCTCGATCCGAATTACATGCCCGCGCATGGATACGCCGCGTGGTGCCACGAGCAGAGCTATTTCAGAAACGGCTTCGATCCGGCGGACCGTGAGGCCGCTCTCCGACACGCCGACATCGCACTGGGTGTAAATTCTGACGACCCGCAGGCGCTGAGCATTGGAGCCTTTGTCCGGGCCAACCTGACCCGCGACTATGACGGAGCAATCGAGGTGCTTGACCGGGCGCTGGCGATGAACGGCAATTCAGCATTGGCGTTCGGGTTCAGCTCCCTTGTCAGCGCGCACAGCGAACGCCATGACAGGGCAGTTGAACACGCCCAGAAGGCCCTGCGGCTCAGCCCCTTGGACGATCCCTTGAACTACCACCCCTATTGCGCGCTGGCACTGGCCAATTTATTCACCAGTCATTTCACGGAAGCGGTGACGTATCTCACATTGGCAATTCAGGCGAATCCACGCTTCAGTCCGCCCTACGCGTTCCTTGTTGCCAGCCACGTCAACCTTGGCAACCTCAACGCAGCGCATGCCGCGGCACGTCGTTTGCTGGAGATTGATCCGGCATTTTCCGTTGCAGAATTCGCGCGCATGGACCTGTTCAGGGCACCATTGATGGAATCAATCACGAAGGCACTGCAAACAGCCGGGCTGCCGGAGTTCAGACCTCAACATTGATCAATTGCCACCTGAAGTGTTTGCTCACTCCGTGCCGTATCCGAACGCCTGCCCAAACCGCTGCAACGCAAGTTCATCCTCGCCTGATGCGAAAGCCTCCAGTCCGACCGGGCCGCGGTAGCCCATTTCGACGAGCGCGCGGGCGATGTTTGGGTAATTGATCTCGCCGGTGCCCGGTTCACAGCGGCCCGGAACGTCTGCCACCTGAATTTCGCCGATGAACGGCAGGCAGCGCTTCAACAGTTCGATCAGGTTACCCTCACCGATCTGCGCATGGTACAGATCAAGCATCAGGCGAAGGTTAGGGTGATTGACGGTTGAGACGAGCGCAAGGCACTCCTCGGCCTTGCCGAACGGCACACCGGGGTGATCAACCGGAGCGTTGAGATTCTCCAGAACGAAGGTGACGTCTTCGGACGCGCCGAGTTCAGCCATACGGCGAAGGGTATCAACGGCCTTCGACCACATGCCTCCGGTCACAAAGAAGGCCGGGACGACCGGCAGGCCTTTGTTGTCGAGGCCAGTGCCATGGAGATTGAGCCGGGTAATACCAAGCTCCTTGGCGACCGGTATAGACAGTTTTGCCGTACGGATGAGTTCGTCCGCGCCTGCGTCATCGGCCAATGTGCCGGTGACATAGCCGGTCATTGACGAGAATGTCGCGCCGGTGGCCTTCAGCGCCTTTATGTCGTGGCGTGTCCAGTCCCATATCTCGACCATGAAGCCGAGCGCGTCGATCTTGCGGATGCGCTCGGTGATCGGCAGGTCACGGAACAGCATTTCAGCGCAGACGGCCAGCGGGAATGGCGAATTATTCTGGGTCATGATGTCAGTTTTGCTTTCAGTTGGTCACTTCGACGAAATCATCTTCTTGAACGTTTCCATTTCCGACGACGGGGCGGAGACAAGGTGCGGAGCCGTTGGCCAATCGCCGGACTGGACATCGCTGACCCATTCGCGGAACGCATCGACACGCATGCCCTGAATGCGGTCGAACTCCTTGGCGAGGTTGGCGTATTGCTTGGAATGGCGCGGCGCGCGGCCAGTGTTGGTGCCGAGCACGTCGCAGGCAAACAAATATTGCGCATCGCCCCCAGTGCCGCCACCCATCGAGACCATGAACAGCGAAGTCCGCTTGGAAATCTCTGCCGTGACTTCTGGCGGCACGACTTCGATTTCAACGCCGAACGCTCCCGCCTCCTCGTAAGCCTTGCACAAATCCCAGACTTTCATGGCGCTTTCAGCGGTCTTGCCGACGGCCTTGAAACCGCCCGTCCATGTGCACGTATGCGGGATAAGACCGACATGGCCTATGACCGGGATGCCCTCGTCTGCCATGCGGCGGACTGTGGGCAAGGATGCGGCGCAATAGACGGCGTCAGCGCCATTGCGCATCATGTCAAAGCCCCAGCGCAAAAATGAATCGGTCGTGCCATCCAGCTCGTAGAGCGGAAGGCCGGGAATGGCGAACAGTGACGGGCCGACATCGCGGAAATGCTTCTGCGCCAGCATCTCCGGCGGCACGGAAACCATATCGATGCCTGCAGCTTCGGCGGCGGCAAGCTCTTCCCAGTTCTCCACCCGCATCATCGTGTATTGGTATTTGCCCTTGTTGGCGCGGACGTCCGCGACTGTCGGCTTCTTGCGTGTCATGAAAACTCTCCCAATCCCTCTGCGGGCAGCTCGGCGCCCATTTTCAGCTTCGCATTCAACCGCCTGTCGGTCAGATCAACCATAATCCGGCGTCGTGAGACAGCGACGCCCCAATTTCTATCAACTGTTTCATTCCTGGCTGCCCACATGTGGAAATAACAGCAGTGCTGATCACAAAGTCCGGACCTTTCACTCTCAATCATAAAGCGCAGGTTTGGCGACAGGCGTAACCTTTTCAGGCCTGCCGCTGGCGAGTGCGGCAACGCCCGCATCAGCAACAAGCGTTGCGCAATAGCCGTCCCAGGCGCTGGCCCCTGCCGGGATGCCTGTGTGGATCGACTTGATCCAGGCCATGTTCTGCAGCCGGTAGGCCTCGGCGAAGCGTGGACGCCAATCTGCGGCGTAGGCAGTGGATTGAGCCAAGCTGACATTCAATTCGCTGTGCACCGGCGCGCGTAGCGACACGCTGCCCTTATCCCCGACCAGTTCGCCGCGTACGTCATAGCCGTAAGCGGCGTTGTTGTTGACCTCGATGTTGACGAGTTGGCCCGAAACGGTCCTTGCCACCATGAACACCGGCGCGCCGGGCTTAGACGCATCCATGTTTTGCGGCTGAAAGACGCTGATTTCGGCAAAGTCCGTGCCGAGCACGAAGCGGGCGATGTCGAACTCGTGCGGCGCGGAATTGGTGATGGCCATCTGGCCGGAGAAATTGGACGGAGCCGAAACATTGCGATGGAAATTGTGCATCATCAGCGCATCGCCGAGCGTACCCTGCTCGAGTGCGTTGCGCATGGCGATATAGGACGCGTCAAACCGGCGCATGAAGCCGACCTGCACCAGACGCTTGCCGGATTTCACCTCGTAATCAATGATTTCAAGGCATTCTGCGACGGACGGAGACAGCGGTTTTTCGCACAGTACCGGCTTGCCCGCCTTGATGCAGGCGATGGACAGCGGGCCATGGGTCTGGTCAGGGCTGGCAATGACAATGGCATCGACTTCGCGGCTATTGATCACGGCAAGCGGGTCGGTTTCGACGTGCGCTGCGCCCGTTGCATTGGCGACGGATTTCGCCCGCGCTGCGTCCGCGTCACAGATGTAGCGCAGGCTGACGCCGGGCACTTGCGTGGCAAAAATCGTTGCATGATCCGCGCCCATGATCCCGGCCCCGATCAGGCCAACTCTTATGCTCACTTGATGTGCTCCGATGCGATGCTGGTCGTTTTCAAGAGATCAGGTCTTGGCATTCAGGCGCGCAACCTTCTTGGCATAGCGTTCTTCCATCTGGGCCTGCGCTTCCTTGCTGCCGTCGTGCCAAGTGCCGAAGAGCTTGTCGAGCGCGGTCGTGCCGTCGGCGTAGTTCACCTCGAAATGCTTGTGGTGGAGATAGTGGGCGTAAGCGTGGGTATCGACGAGACCTTCTTTGCCAGCCTCGATCTTGTCAAACCCGACGTGGCCGACAACCGCACCGGTTCCTGTGATTTGCAAGCCGTAGAGGAACAGCAGCGGATGCGATGGCAGGATGAGGTGGATGAGCGAATCCGACCAGTAGAGCAGATGCTCGACCGGATGCATCGACAGGCTCGACCACGGGCTTGGATTGACCGAATTGTGGTGCACCGAGTGGATGTATTTGTAGAGGATCGGCACATGGATCAGCCGGTGGATGCAATAGAAATGCACTTCGTGGAAGATCGGCAGGAAGAAGGCGAACAGCAGCAGCCAGACCGGATGGTCGGCGAAGGTTGTCCACGGCCCCCAGCCGTTGGCGTAGGCCCACAGGCCAAAGACTTCGTACGCCGTCCAGATCGGCACGCCTGTGCCGAACGTGCGGATGATGTTGTCGATGTTCTGGCTCTTGAACATAAAGACATCGCTCGGATTTTCCGACGGCCATTTGCCGTTGAATTTGAAATGGTTGCCCTGTGCCCGCTTGATGTAGAGGCGCAGCTCCAGCGCGCCATAGATGACAAGAACGAGGACGCTGTTGCGGATCAGCAGATAGGCGATCCAACCAACAGACAGTTCTTTCGTCGTCTCGATGGAGGGTGTCAAATAGAACCAGAACACGGCTGCCAGCGCCATGAACATAAGGTTCCACGGGAAGAAATACCCCTTCAGCCATTCCAAAAGCTCAAGCGGCTTTGGCGGGAACTTGAAATAGGGCGCTAATTGCAGCGGGTCTTTTGGCGTGAAATCACCGCGCTTGTTGCGGGTGCCAAATTGCAGGTCGTCCATGTCACGTCTCCGGAAATCAGCGATAGTTTGGTCAAGCCTCGAAGAGGCGGTTGTTCAACTCGATGGAATTCAAGCCCGGGGCCGGTGGAGGACGACCCCGGGCTTCGTGCGCCGCGATCAACCACCGGTCTGTGGCGAATGACCCTCGTGCGTAGACATATAGCTCTGTATTTCCGCTTCAAGCTTGGCCATCGTCTCGCCGCCAGCCATGAGATCTGTGATCTCCTCGCGCGTCCGTTCGCCCTTCTTGAAGTCCGCCGCGATTGCGCCGCGGATAAGCACGGCGAAATGATCGCCGACGGCCATTGCGTGCATCACTTGATGGGTGATGAAGATGACAGCCAGACCGCGCCTCTTGGCTTCGTTGACAATGCGCAGCACGTGGCTGGCCTGCTTGACGCCAAGCGCCGCCGTCGGCTCGTCAAGGATCAGCACACGGGCTCCGAAGTGGACCGCGCGTGCAATCGCCAACGACTGGCGCTCACCGCCGGACAGGCCACCGACCAGCCGGTCGCCGTCGTCAATGCGCGTGATGCCCATCGCCTGCACCGCCTTGACGGCAATGTCATTGGCCTTCTTTCGGTCGTAGATCTTGAATGGGCCCCATCCCTTCGTGGGTTCCACCCCGACAAAAAAACTGCGGCCGATGCTCATCAGCGGGAAGGTGCCGCCGAACTGGTGCACCGTGGCAATGCCCTTTTCGCTGGCTTCACGCGGCGTCTTCATGGTGACGGGCTTACCGTCCATCAGGACAGTGCCGGACGTCGGCACGTAAACGCCTGACATCAGCTTGATCAGCGTCGACTTGCCGGCACCATTGTCGCCAAGCAGGCACAGCACTTCGCCCGCGCGCACTTTCAGAGAAATGTCGTGCAATACGTCGATTGGTCCAAATGATTTGCTGACGCCTTGCAGTTCGAGGATTGGAACGGTCATGATGTGCGACCTCACTTCTTCTTCGGCGAATAGCTGAGCGCCATGTTGCGGAATGTGTTGTTCATGAGCACGGCGGCAAGCAGCAGCACGCCGATGATCAGGCTCGACCAGTTGCGGTCAAAATCCGTATAGTAGATGCCCTGATTGACGATTGCGAAAGTGATCGTGCCGAAAAAGATGCCGATTATCGAGCCAAAACCGCCTGTCAGGAGCACACCGCCAACCACGACAGCGATGATGGCATTGAAGATGAACGACTGCCCGCCGCTAACCTGCGCAGAGTTGAACAGGATCGCTTGGCACATGCCGACAAACGATGCTGAAACGGCCGACAACACGAAGAGCAGTATCGTCATGCGGTCGGTGGGAATGCCGGCATTTCGCGCGCTGACCTTGTCGCCACCCATGGCGAAAATCCAGTTGCCGAAGCGGGAATAGTGGACAAAGAAAACGTAACAGGCGGTGAAGAGCACCCACCAGATGACCACCACCTGAAGCTGACCCGGCGGAAAAATGCCCCCGAAGGAAATGAAATCCCCAAACAGTGATTTGGCCGGACCTTCGACCTTGAGTGCGACATTGGTAGATTTGGTCACCAGCACGGTCAATCCCAGCAGGATGCCCTGCACAGCAAATAGGCTTCCGAGCGTGATGATGAGTGACGGCACGTTGGTGCGCACGACCATAGCGCCGTTTACCAGACCGACCAGAACGCCGAAGGCAAGCGTCGCCAGAATGCCCCACCAAATCGGCAGGCCGTAATGTCCGCCGATAACGGCGGTCAGCATGGCGCCCGCAGGCACCATGGCGCCAACCGAAATATCCAACTCACCCGCGATCATCAGAAGGCCCACGGGAATGGCGATGATGCCGAGACTGGCAGCAACGTTGAGCCAGCTCGACATGCCGGCAATTTTGAGAAAGTTCAGTCCGCCGAATATGCCGAAAAAAATGAGGACGGCAATCAGGCCAAGAAAGGCGCCAGCTTCGGGGCGGCGCAGCAGACTGCCGAGTGAAAAACTATTCATTTGATTGCCCTCCTCAGAGAATTTCTATGAATCTCCCCGGACCTTTGTGCCGAGGTTCAGAGAGAGGTCGCGCAAATTTCAACGACTGGTATGAATCAGCTGTCAGAAACCTGTGCGACCCCGCTTCCTTTGTCCCTCCCCCAGACGAGGAGAGGGAAAGGGGTTGCTATCGAGCGCCCTTCTGGACACCCACCAATGTCGCATCAATGTTCGATGCGTCAACGATGCCTGGACCCGTAAGAACCGGGAAGGTTGGCAGCGACGTACCGAAATCGATTGCCGAGGCCAGAAGGCTTGTGGCCAGATATCCCTGCAGATAAGGCTGCTGATCAATACAGAACAGCTGCTTGCCTTCCTTGATACGTGCAAGATTGGCTTCGTTCATGTCGAACGATCCCAGCAAAACCTTGCCCGTCTTGCCGGCCTGATCGATGCCGATGGCGGCAGAGTCGGCGTCACCTGCGGAAATCGTGATCACGCCATCGATGGTTTCGTCTTTCAGCAGTTCGGCCTTGATGGCCTCAGCCACGGCAGTCGGGTTGCCAAAGCTTGAGGACGGCAACGGCAGTTGGCTGGACTTCACACCGGCCTTTTCCATGCTGTCCTTGATGCCTTTGCAGCGGGCTTCAATGTTTGCCGTGCCTGGCAGTGTGTTGATACACAGGACATTCTTCTGGCCGTTCTTGGCAAAATATTCGCCGCCAGCAAGGCCGGCAGGATACTCTTCGTTGCCGACGTAATTAATGGCGCCGAGTTCCTTGGCCTTGTCCGCGCCGCCGGCGTTCATCAGGATAACTTTGATGCCGGCAGCCATTGCGTCTTTGATCGCAGGATCTTCAGCTTCCGGCACCCAATCCGGAATCACCAGACCATCAACCTTCTGGCTGATCGCGGTGCGGATCAGCTGCACAACATCAGGTGCAAAATTGTCGTAGTTGACGAGGCGCAGATAGTTCACAGAGCCGCCGTTGGCGACAATACCGGGCGTCGCATCGTCAAGGCCCTTCTTGATCTTGTTCCAGAACGCATCGTCGTTCGAGCCACCGATGACGGCGATGTTGGCAGACTGCGACGGCACAACGCCGAGCGCCAGCACAGCGCCCGTAAGCATCACGCCCGCCATCTGTTTCAAAGTCTTCATTTTGGTCTTCTCCTCCGGTTGCCGTCTCAAGACGGATTGATGAAGTGGCCTGATCTGCCGACGCTCTGCGCGCTGGACTACGCAAAAAGCTTCGCCGTGCTGGGGACCCGCAATGGCGGATGCCGCAGTTGCCTGCTTCAAATTTGCACCTAACACTCCTCCGGGCTGCCACGCTCCCAACGCGCTGCGCATTCCGTAACCGGAACATTCCATAGGAAACAGCACAGGAAAAGCGGCAATCTGATTTGATTTACATCAAAAAGGCACGAAACGAAACAAACGTTCCATTTTTTCGTCGTTGTGCAGTGCAACAAAGACGATTTGAGTTGACTTGATGCAAATTACATCAGAGCATGATGCGATGAAGTCAAACCTACAAAATGATCGCCCGTCGATGGCCGTGGCTTGGCGAAGCCCGACAATCCATGAGATCGCCGCCACTTCAGGTGTCGGCACCGCTACGGTTGATCGCGTTCTGAATGGACGGACCGGCGTGCGCGAGGCGACGCGGCTGCGCGTGTTGCAGGCGGTGGACAAGCTCTCCAGACCGGAAGCCGCCGCCGCGCCTGCCCGCAGCTGGCGGATCGCCTTCCTCTCGGAATCCGGCCCGAGCTTCAACCAAACGCTCGACGCAGCGATATCGCGCTACGGCAATAACAATCCCGGCAACAGCTACATGTTTACTGGCTTGGCATCGTCAAGGGTGGACACCATCAAATTCGCCAATCTCATCGAACGCACGGCGGAAGAATGCGACGGGCTTGTCATTGTGGCGCGCGAGGATCTGACGATCAACCGGGCTATCCGCAATGTCATCGCACGCAAGAAGCCAATTATCTGCCTAACAACTGACTTGCCCGCTTCGGGACGCGCCGCTTTTGTCGGCAGCGACCAAATTGCCGCCGGTTCAACCGCCGCCTGCCTGATGGGCAGGACCCTTGGGCCGCGAGGCGGCAAGATTCTGCTTGTCTATTCGCTTCCCTACCGCGCCCAGGAAGAGCGCGAGCTCGGCTTCCGGCGCGTGCTGCGCTCCGAATTCAGCCATCTGGAGATCGACGACCGCGTCAACTCCAACGACGACAATGAGCATTCCTACCGCCATGTCATGGAGTATATCGAACGTCACGGAGCCCCTGCAGGAATCTACAACACGGTTGGTGGCAATCTTGGCATAGGCCGGGCGTTGCGAGACAATGGCCTCGACAAAAGCGTGGTGTTCATCGGCCACGAGTTGAACGCCAATTCCCGTCTGCTGCTGGAAGGCGGCGAGATGGACTTTGTCATCGGGCACGATGTTGATGCGGAAGTGGCGCAGAGCGCACGGGCTCTCAGCACGCTTCTTGAAGGCAAGGCATTCCCGGAGATCGACCAGGTTCCCGTGCGCATCTACGCGAAGTACAATTGCGCCTGACAGGGTGATGCAGGCGCTGCCGTCAGCAAACGACCGTGCGCGTCGCCCGAATGCATTTCTTCCCCCGCGCGGGGGATGAATGCCGCGGATATGGATGTAACATGCGCGAGCGCGCTTTCAGATGGTGCGTGGCTCAGGAGTGTCTTAAATGACCACGACCCCGACGATCTGGAAGTCAACGTTCACCGCCAATATCGGCGCGACGGGGGGCGGGCAGACTGTTCCCCGCACGATTGGCCTTGCCAACGGCAATTTTCTTACTGTTTGGGAAGATACCACCAACGGCACAGGCGCCGGCATCGATATCGTGGGCCGATTGTTCACGCCCGAGGGCATCGCCATCGGGTTGCCCTTCCAGATTAATTCGGCAGTCGTTGCTTCCGACGAAACCGGGCCAAAAATCGTCGCAATGCCGGACGGAGGCTATGTCGTCGCCTACGGCAGCTACCTTGAGGCGCTCGGCGGGTTTATCGGCATTGAGCGTTTTGATGCGAACGGCCTATCTGTTTCCAGTAAGTTTATCACCGATCCATATTCCAGCATGACCAAATGGGAGATCACTGCTGACGGCCTCGGCAACTACACCGTGGTCTACGAAAAGCTGGCGTCCCATGACTTGCCATATCCGCAAGTGGGCACGTACCTGTCGCAAGACATTTTTGCGACGACCTACAATTATCTGACCAACGCGGCGGGTCCGGAAACTGCCCTGGTGGCGCAGAATTCCGGCGAGAAGGACGATCTCGGCGCGATCGACTCGTTCGCAAGCGGCAAGTTGATCACTTTCTACAATGAGCCTGACTATGACTTCTTCGGCAACAAGGCAGACACGGTGGAGTTTTCCATTATTGATCCCGTCACCGGAGTTCGCACGCGAAACCCGGTCGAGATTGATGGACCGGACTGGGACGACGACGCGTACGCGATAGATGTGGCATGTCTCGCCTACGGACCGTTTGTGCTGCTCTACAGTTTAAACGGGGCCTATGTGTTTCGGATCGGTGCTGACGAAGCATCCGGCACAGCGATCAGCTCAAGGAACACAGTTGCCACCTTTGGCGGGCTTGGCGGCGCACGCGTGGTGGCGATGGACGAAGGCGGGTTCTTCATTGAATGGCTGGAGACCAACGCCCACATCCTCTACGGCCAGCGCTATGCCGCGACCGGCGCACCCATCGGCGCGCTGTTGATCATTGCCAACAATGTCGGGTCAATTGGTGAAACCGACATGTCAATGACCTCCGATGGCCGCATCCTTGTGCCATTCAGAGATACAAACGGTGAAGTCGGTGAAGTGATACTCGATCCCCGCGAGAACATTATTTATGGCACAGACCTCGGCGAGGCGCTGACCGCGCAGACAACAAGTTCGGAAATCTATGGCTTTGACGGCGATGACAGCCTTTACGGTCAAAACGGCAGCGACAGGCTCGATGGCGGCTTGAGGCTTGATACCCTCTACGGCGGCAATGGCAATGACACCTTCGTTCTCAACGACGCCAACAGATTCACCTCTTATGCCTATGATACTGTTATCGAATTTGTCAACGGCGGCATTGATACGATCGAAGTGATGTCATTCTACAGGGAAGGCAAGTCATCGATCATTCCGAGCGGCTACACCCTTCCCGAGAATGTGGAATACGGCCGCATCATGGGCGTCGATACATTCTGGCTCTTTGGAAATTCGATGAACAACAGCTTGACTGGCAATGGCGCCAACAATGTTCTTGATGGCAAGGCAGGGGCCGATGTCATGAGCGGCGGGTTGGGAAATGATGAGTATTTTATAGATGCCGTGTCGGATGCGGTCGTAGAATTTTCGGGACAAGGCGTATCCGACCATGTCTTTACAGCGCTGAGCTACACACTTGGCTATGGTCAGGAAATCGAGCTGTTGTCGACAACTGACGATGCCGGAGCGGCGGCCATCAATCTGACCGGCAATGCGTTCGCCCAGACCATAACCGGCAACGCCGGAGCCAACGTGCTCAATGGCGGCTTAGATGCCGTAAAGGACGTATTGATAGGCCTTGGCGGCAACGACACTTACATCATCAACACCAGCAGCGACAACATAGTCGAGGCCGTTGGCGGCGGCACGGCGGACCGGGCGCGGGCGAGCGTGTCGTTTGTGCTTGGCGTTGGCGACAACATCGAGTTTCTGGAGACCGCCAATGCGGCGGGCAACGCAAATCTCAATCTGACCGGCAACGAGTTTGCCCAGTCTATCACGGGCAATGCGGGCAACAATGTGCTGACTGGCGGCGGCAATGCCGACACGATGACCGGCCTTGGCGGCAATGACAGCTACGGGGTCGACAATGCGCTTGATCAGGTGATCGAGGCGGTTGGCGGCGGCATTGACCGGG
>JANPGC010000028.1:0-2835 GCA_031423755.1 Phyllobacteriaceae bacterium
GGGGAGAGGTGTCGCGGGCGAAGCCCGTGACGGAGAGGGGACTGCCGACGACGCCAAGATGATTATCCCCACCAAAACCATCTTGATTCACCGCACACATTGGCATTGAATGCCTTCCAACTGTGGGGCCTGACATCAGGAGAACAGCAGATGTTTTACAAGCAGGCAGGTCTTTCCATCCTCGCAATCCTCGCACTCGCCAGCACTGCCAGCGCCGAATACGAGGCGAATAGCAGCGATGGGTCATGGATAGAGATCCGCGAGCCCGTGGAGAATGAAGGCGATACGCTGCTTCAGCTTTCGTGCGGGCCGGTCGGCTTTGTCGATGTCCATCTCGGCGGCGTGTTCGCCATCGGCAAGGGCGGATATGAGGCAGTGTCGGCGACCCTTTCTGCCGGCAAGATGACGGCGCAGGTCAAGGGGCTGTCCATCCAAACCTCCGACTTTGAAATGACCGGCGGCATCGAACTTGTCACGGCGCTGCGGTCCAACGACGATCTGTTTGCCGTGCTCACCTCAGGCGAGGAGATCGCGCTTGCGGGCAGCGAAAGGCCGGAGCGCTTCAAGCTCACCGCCGATGTCACCAAGGCCCTTAAATCGTTTCTCGAAAAATGCCCTTGAGCCAAGTCGCCACGAAACAGCGGCGGCGCGCCGCCAAGTGATCCGCATTGAAGCGCGCCGCCGCCATCATTGTGCGCGGACGCTTACTCAACAGGCACCATCAGATGCGCATAGGGCGTGCCGGCCCACATGACGTAGGGCTTGCTGGTGTCCGGCTTGGCGTCAGTCGGGTAGCCGGCCATCATGTCGGTGGCATTCATGATCATGACATGGCGCCCGGTCTTGACCCAGTTGTTGCCCTCGGTTGGCCCGGTGGCATACGGGTCGGTGTTGCTGGCATCAGAGCCGCCTGCGAGCATGAAGATCAGCCCGACCTTGCCCTTTGGCGGGTCTTTCTTCGCCATCCATGCCATCGCCCAATCCATCGCATTGGCATCGCCGCACATCGGATCGTCGCCTGGCGTGGCCGGATCGTTCGGCATGCACCAGAAGCCGTTCTTGCCTTCGCGCAATGTCTTCATTGACCCGTCGGCCTGCGGCGCATACACCGCCGCGCCAGCGCCCACAGCGGGCGGCGCGGCCATTTCGGCGTTCTTGATCAATTCGGCGTCGTCGGCGCGCGCCACTTGCGCAGCGGACAGGCCCAATGCGATCAGGCTTGCAGCAAAAATCGCGAACTTTTTCATGGTCATTCTCCCTCAACTTCACGTTTGAGAAAACGACAATCAGCTATCCCACGCCTGCACGATGGTTTGCTTGACAATACCGCCCGGCCCGAGTTCGGCCATCGCGGAGGCGGTGACCCGTGTTCCGTCGGAATAGCGGCAGCTCTCGACATAGGCCAAGCGCTTGCCGTCAACCACGCCGCTGTCAAGCGTGTGCGTCATGTCGCGGCCGCAGACATCCTCGAGATAAGCCCCGATGTCCGCTGCCCCTTTGATGATCCGGGGCTTGCTCGGCGGATTCATGGTGTCGACTACGGTGATCACCGCGTCGGCAGCGTAAAGCGCCTTCAGGCTCGCTGCGTCGCGGCCTTCGACTGCTTTGCGAATGTTGGAAATGGTCGGCTCATTCATGCTCATGGCGATCTCCCCCCGATCTGAATTGATCTGTTGAGCGGCAGCTAGGCACTGGCATTTCTGGTTGGCACCCGGGCGGCAATTCGTCCTCTGGTGATAAGGGGAATATTATTCCTCAAAGGCACGGCAGTCAATTGCCTGCATGGGCATGAACCCGCGATCCACCGCATGAGACGGCCATCTGCCTCAAGTTCTTTTGAGAAAATTGCGCTTGTCACGCGGCGCATCCCCCGCGCGGGAGATGCGGGTTTGACTGATGTGGCTAAGCTCAGCGTTAGTAGGGACTGACATTGGAGGCGCACATGAAACGGCGTGCACTTGTTTTTGGCATACTCACTGTTCTGGCTTTCACGAGTTACTCGGAAGCGAGGCCCAAACGTGCCGATGGCGGCGCGTGCGAGTCAACCAGCACGGCGCGCAAGACCGGGACGGACGAGCAGGGCAACAAGCTCGATTGCCTGTGGGACACTTGTACCTTCACTCAGTGCAACACCAGCGGCGGGCAGATCAGCGGCTGCGTGCAAAAAACCGAATATTCAAATGCGCGCGATTGCAAGGCTGCTGCGAAAACGGGTCCCAGAGGGACAAAGTTCCCGGGATTGAAGAATGGAACCAAGCTCTTGAAACAATAGGCTGCCAAAGAGACCCGCAGATCCGGCACCAATCAGGAAAGGAACTAAAATGTCCAGAAAACTCAATTTCATATTTGCAGCTTTCGCTGCCGCCGCCATCTTTGGCACGGCCAGTACCGCCAGTTCCGGCGGATTTGCCGACAATGCGCCGACGCTGCAATCGACACCGCATGTTATTCTGGCGGCCCAGAAAGGCAGGACCGGCGGCGGCAGTCTTGGCTATTCCTGCGAGGGCCTCCAATGCACCTGCCAGGGCGATGTTGACTGCAACGACATGTTCGGCTCAGGCAAATGCGGCGACATCGCAAGCTGCGACGATGACACAGGCATCTGCAAATGCCTGATGTTCAAGAAGAACCCGGTAAAGACGCCGCGCACGGGAAAGGTGCCGACGCTGAAGGTGCAGTGAGCGGCGTTCAGTGCAGCTGGCGCGGCCCGCTTCGGCGTCAAGGTGGCCAGCGTAGATGTGGCCCCCTCATTTCCCTGTCGGCATCTGACCGGGGCGAGCCACCGGTCTCGCCCCGGGCAGGATCCGACACGCGGATGAGGGGAACACGGCACCC
>JANPGC010000029.1:0-9838 GCA_031423755.1 Phyllobacteriaceae bacterium
ACAATCTTCTGCGCAATGCCGCCGGACAGATACACCCCGCCGCGCGCCATGAAGATCAAGGCGAGATCGCCCGCCAGACGCCCAAGATAAGTTGCAAACAGATCCAGCGTTTCGCTCGCTTGGCGGTTCTCGCCGCTGAAAGCCGCTGCTGTCACGTCCTGCGGTTCTGAGAGTGAAGATGATACGCCATCCGCCTTGCATATGGCGCGGTACAGGCTGACCAAGCCCCTGCCGCACAATATTTGTTCGCCGGAGACGCGTCCGTCGAGTTCCTCAATGTGCGGATAGACTTCATAGTCGCGCTGCGTGCGCGGCCCCATGTCCACATGACCGCCTTCGCCCGGCACCGGATACCATGTGCCGGCAATGTTGATGAGACCGGCAACGCCGAGGCCCGTCCCGGGTCCGAGCACGACACGGGACGCGCCTTCGACAAGCTTGCCGCCGCCGATCTGCTCCAGATGCTCAGGACCGAGCGACGCGACGGCCAGCGCCTGCGCCTCGAAGTCATTGATGACGATGATGTCGGTGAGGCCAAGCATGTCCATCATCACGTATGGCCGCACGACCCACGGGCAGTTGGTCAACTCAATCTCGTCGCCGTTGATCGGCCCGGCAATCGCCAAAATTGCGGTCTTCGGCGCTACAGGAGCGTTTGGCAGAATCTTGTCGCGGATGGCGATGTCAATGTTGGCAAAATCCGCCGTGCGCACAGTGTCGAACGGGACTTGTTCGCCATCTGGCGAAAGCACCAGTGCAAATCGTGCGTTGGTGCCGCCGATGTCGCCTACCAGAACGGGGAACTCAAAACCAGCCATGCTCTCAATCACCCCGGTTGGCGCTGCTCTCAGGCAGCTGGATTGTCTCGACAAGAATTTCGGCAGTCGCCCGGTTGAGCGCCATGGGAATGTCATACACCAGCGCCAGCCGCATTAAAGCCTTGACGTCCACATCATGCGGCATTGGCGTCAGCGGATCGGCAAAGAAAATGAGCATGTCGACATTTTTTTCCGCAATCAGCGCGCCAATCTGCTGGTCGCCGCCAAGCGGGCCACTTTTCACCCGCCGGATAGAGAGTTCCGGACACGCAGCCAGCACCAGACCGCCGGTCGTGCCCGTTGCCACAATGTCGTGCGCAGCCAATGACGCCCGGTGCGCCATGGCGAAGGCCACCATGTCGTCCTTCTTCTGGTCATGCGCGATCAATGCGATATTCAAGGACCCCTCCCGCGCGGTTTGAATTGAAACCGCTTTAAATCCTGTAACAAACGAAATTGGGCTTGGAAAGTACGGGATCGTTTCAGTTTGGATTTTGGACGATCAATGATCGTCCCATACGGTTTGGAGTAGCCACTCTACTACGATACGCTCGAAATCCACGTAAGGAACATCGTTGGGACTAAAGCCGAAATCCATGACAATCTGTGGAAGCTCATCGGATAACCGCTGAAACAAAACAGTCAATCGATCTGCACTGGGCAATACCCGCCGTGAAACATTGGCGAGCCAGTCCCGTGTTTCACGTATTGCCCGATTGCACTCACTTCCATGCGCGTGAATATCCATGCCGGCCAAATCGGACATAAAGCGCTGATACCTGTATTGCTCAACATCCAACACAAGCGCGCGTTTGGCTTTTTGTGCAGGACCACCAAATCGCTTCGCCCCCAGGAATATCCCAAGTTCCAGCGGCATATTGAACCTTGGCAAGTGATTGACCTGATCCAGTTGAGTTCTGGAAATATCGTGAATTCCGAACCGGCATTCATGGATAATATTGTAGAGTTTTTCAATCCGGGTCTGCGTACCGTCATCAAGTTCCCGTGCAGAGCGGGGGACAAATCCACAGGCGTAGATAACAAAAATCAATGCATTAAAGATTGGTTGATAGTCTGAATCAAATGGGCAATTTATAAAAACATCGTTTTTCGATGTTGTTTCATCAGAGGCCAACCTACTTTTTCCTGTTGTCTTTGACTTTGCTGACAGCTATTTTTGCGTCACGTAATGTAACGGACCCAACTTTGGACACTGGCCTCATGACAAACTGCCCGGTCGCGGAGCTTCGACCAAGCACGGCCTTTGAACGTTCATCGGTTTTGTGTGCAATGTGCGTGTTGCTTGACATGGTCTGACCGTAATCGTGCAAAAATTGAATTGCAAGTTTGTTTTTGCAACTACTGCAACCCAAGCGTGACTTCGGCCGCCGAAGCTGGAGCTGCCGCATCAAGCACCTGCGCGCAAACCGGCGGCAGATCCTTGAGCATCACCGGCCTTTTCTTGACCGGCGGCTTGTCGGTCTTTTTGGGCTTGCGCCACGGCTCGTCGGTAAACCACCAGGCCAACGCCTCGCCGCAGCCATCGCCTTTGGCAACCGGCTCCTGTCCCCGGCAGCCGACAGCGCCTGCCGGGCATTTGATGCGCATGTGGAAATGATAGTTGTGACCCCAATAGGGGCGGACTTTCGACAGCCATGCCCGGTCGCCCTTGACCGTGTCGCAAAGCTTTTTCTTGATGCCGGGGTGCACGAGAATGCGCTCGACCTGTGGATAGCTGGCCGCGGTCTTGATGATGGCCATTTGGCCGGGCGTCCAGATATCGGGATCGACATAGAGCGAGTCACCCTTGAGCATCGATGTCGCCGACAGTTTTTCACGCTCGTCGCGCGTCAGCTTCCGGTTCGGCATCGGCGTCAACCAGATATCGGCATCAAGGCCGATCTGGTGCGAGGCGTGGCCGGTCAGCATCGGCCCGCCGCGCGGCTGCGAAATATCGCCCACCAAGAGCCCGTTCCAGCCCACCTTCTTGCCGTCGAGCGCCAGTTGCTCAACGGTCTTGATGAGATCGGGATGGCCCCAGTTGCGGTTGCGCGACAGGCGCATCACCTGCCATGCCGGACCATCGACAGGAATGGCAACGCCGCCCGCAAGGCAGCCTTTGGAATAAAAACCGGCGGGCTGCGCGGGCATCAGGGCAGGCAGAGCCATCGCACCAAACAGCTTCTTGGCGGGCACATCTTCGGCAATGGAAGAAGTGGCAAAGGACAGGCTGCAGAGAAGCGCTGCCGCGATGCGGATTGTCTTTTTGAAGGCGCTCGCAATCATGTCGGTTCTCGCCGGGTTTCGAAATGCTGTCTTGTCAATGCTACACCTGAACATGGTTAGCGAAGCGTTAATATTTGCCGCCTTGCCACTCGTCATTTTGCCACATCCGCGTCAATGCGGTGCGGTAATCCGGATAGTCAAACGCAAACCCGGTTGCCCGGATTCTTGCGTTGGAAACACGCTTCACCTCGCCATAAAACGAGCGCGCCATTGGCGACATGTTGGCGTCAACATAGGCGATTTCCGGCGGCGGGGCCATGCCCATCAGACCGGCGGCAAATGTCACGACATCCTGCGGCGGGGCTGGCTCATTGTCGGTCACATTGAACAGCCCGCCGGTTTGGCTCGCACCCAGATGCAGTGTGGCGCGGGCGATGTCTTTAACATGGATGCGGTTGAACACCTGGCCCGGCTTGATGATACGCTTGGCCGAACCGTCGGCAAGATTGCAGAATGTGTTGCGGCCCGGTCCGTAAATGCCGGAAAGCCGCAGGATTGCCAGCGGCACTTTGAGCTGGGCGGCAAACACCGCCCAAGCCTTCTCCGCATCGAGCCGGTCAAACGAGCGGCGCGACACGGGTTTGCATTGCGTGGTCTCGTCCACCCACCCACCTTCATGATCGCCATAGACGCCGACGGTGGACAGATATCCGATCCATTGCAGCTTGCCAGCATGATGTTTCAAAAGTTCTGCCTGCACCGGGACCAGCGGATCGCCGCCCTCGTCCGGACCGACGGACATCAGCACATGCGTCGCCTCGCCAAGCCGACACAGCACGGATTCGCTCAACGCTTTGCCGTCAAACACAAACGGCTCCAGCCCGGCCTTCTCAAGTCTGGCGAACTTGCTCAGACTGCGCGTTGTCCCGGCCACCTTCGTGCCATTGGCCGCCAGCAGACGCCCTGCTTCAAGCCCCGAAAAGCCCGCGCCGAAGATGAACCAGTTTGCGCCGCTCATGCCACCGCCCTGCCAGATATCGCTTTCAACTCGCCCTGCATCATCGGTTCATTCATATCAAGGCCATCGAGATAAGGCTTCACGCCCTCTTTGCCAACAAGCTGCCAAAGCGCCCAGACGGCCGTGGCGCGCACCAGCGCATCCGCGTCCGAGAGCAAACCCGCCACCGGTCCTATCAAAGACATGTCTGCGCTGTTCCCCGCCGCGATCAGCACATTGCGCATGAACCGGTCCCTCCCGATCCGCTTGACAGGACTGCCAACAAAATGCGCACGGAATTGCGCGTCATCAAACGCAAGAAAGTCAGCAATGTAGGGCGAGACCAGATCCGCCCGCGCCCTCAGTTTCGCCTCGCTCGCCTCAGCCGCAAACTTGTTCCACGGGCAGACGGCCAGACAATCGTCGCAGCCGTAAATGCGGTTGCCGATGGCTTTTCGGAGTTCATGCGGGATAGGTCCGTCGTGCTCGATGGTCAGGTACGAAATGCAGCGCCGCGCGTCGAGCTGGTAAGGCGCGGGAAAGGCATCGGTCGGACAAACATCAAGACAGGCGCGGCACGAACCGCAATGGTCGCTCTCTGGCTCATCAAAGTTCAGCTCCACCTCTGTGAAAATCGAGCCGAGGAAAAACCACGAGCCATGCTGGCGGCTGACAAGGTTGGTGTGCTTGCCCTGCCAGCCAAGCCCCGCCGCTTGTGCCAGCGGCTTTTCCATCACCGGGGCGGTGTCGACAAACACTTTCACGTCCTTGCCCGTCACCGACTTCAGCCGGTCGGCCATGGTCTTCAGCCGCCCCTTCATCACGTCGTGATAATCGCGGTTGCGTGCATAGACCGAGATATTGGCGCGGCTCTTTCGCCGAAGGTTTTCGAGCGGGTCCGTTTCGGGTCCGTAATTCATCGCCAGCACAACAATCGAGCGGCATTCGGGCCATAATCGAGCGGGATTGGCGCGCCTTTCGAGCGTCTCTTCCATCCACTTCATACTGCCATGCCAGCCGTTGGCGACAAAGCCCTTGAGGTGCGCGCCAACGCCTTCATCAAGCCGCGCTGGCGCAATGCCGATGGCGCAAAAGCCGAGATCGCGCGCGTCCTTCTCAAGCCTTTGGCGGATGCGTTTCAGGTCAGGTTCGCCGCCGGGCACACTCAAAAATCCAGATCGGCATAATGCGAGGCTGGCGCCATGCCGCGCACCCGGTCGCTAAGGAGTGGGCGGAACGAAGGCCGCGACTTGACGCGTGTGTACCAGTCCTTGGCGGCATCCGCCTCTTTCCACGACACTTCGCCGATATAGTCGAGCACAGAAATTGCTGCCGCCGCTGCGACATCCGCATAGGAGAACCGGCTCCCGGCGAGCCAATCGCGCGTACCGGCCAACCAGTTGAGATATTTCATGTGCTGGCGGATGTTGGCTCTTGCTGCACGAAGCGAGACCGAGTCCGGCGGGCCGCCGCCTTCTTCCGCGCTCATCAACAACTTGAACACCCGCTCACGGATAAGGTGGCGGGTCACCTCATTTTCCATCTTCAACAGAAACCAGTCGCACAGCCGCCGCGCTTCGGCCCGCTCGAACGGGTCTTCGGCGAGCAACCGCCGCTCGCGCTTCATCGCACCGCGCGTCTCGTCGAGATATTCGGCAATAACCATCGGACCGGAGATGGCATGGTTGCGCTCGGCCATCAGAACGGGCAGCGTGCCTGCCGGATTGATCGCCAGAAACTCACGCCGCCGCTCCCACGGCTTTTCCTCGACCGCGTCAAACTCCACCGCATATTCTCCCAAGGCAAGCCTTGCGAAGCGGGAGGGAGTGGACATGGCATGGTGAAATAGTGTGAGCATCGGCCTGCAGGCGCTGGTGATTCGGGTTTTCAAAGTCCGGAAACAGCCCCCGCCATCCACCGGATTCGTCTGATCCGACCTATAGGGTGAACCATCGTATCTGACAAGCAAGAGCGCAGCGGACGCGCTTTTTTGGAGACTTACATGGCGAGCGGAACAATCGTGGATGCAGCGCTTCTTGGCGTGCTCGAAGGTCTGACGGAATTCATCCCCGTCTCTTCCACGGGCCACATCCTGCTGGCGGGTCATTTTCTCGGCTTCAATTCAGCGGGCAAGACGTTCGAAGTGCTGATCCAGCTTGGCGCGATCCTTGCGATCCTGACCGTCTATTTCGCGCGGCTGTGGAAAATCCTCACCGACCTGCCATCAGACAAGCGCACCCAGCGCTTTGTGCTCGGCGTACTCGCCGCCTTCCTTCCCGCAGCCATTCTGGGCGCTCTCGGCCACGACATCATCAAGACGGTATTTTTTGAATCGCCCAAGCTGATCTGCGTCATGCTGCTGCTCGGCGGGCTGATCCTGCTTGCCGTTGACAAGATGAGCTTTCAACCGCGCTACACCAGCATCATGGATTACCCGTTATCGCTGTGCCTCAAGATCGGCCTGTTCCAGTGCCTTGCGCTGATCCCCGGCACCTCGCGCTCCGGCGCGACGATTGTCGGCGCTTTGCTGATGGGCACGGACAAACGCTCGGCGGCGGAGTTTTCATTCTTTCTTGCCATGCCAACCATGGCCGGGGCATTTGCCTATGATCTCTACAAGAATCGCGCGCTGCTGTCGTTTGACGACAGCATGCTCATCGTCACCGGCTTTGTCTGCGCCTTCGTGACCGCAGTGATCGTTGTACGCTATCTGCTCGATTTCATCTCGAACAATGGCTTCGCCTTCTTCGCCTGGTGGCGGATCATCGTCGGCGCAGCGGGCTTGGCAGCGCTGTTCACATTTGGCTGAGAAAGCCCCGCCGCAGCATATCCAACGCCAACGCCGTCAAAATCAGCTTGAACCCCAGCCGGAATTTTTCTTCCGGCATGTGATTGAGCAGCTTTGATCCGGTAACCGTTCCGAGATAGCCGGTGGCGATCATCGCGGCGATCAGCGGCAGCCATGGCCGGAAGGCAAAGCCTGCCAGCCCGAAGGCGACGACCTTCAAACCATGCTGGATTATGAGGCCCGCCGCACTTGTCGCGACCACCGCCTTGCGATCGCCCGGGATCATCGCCGCCACAACCGATGCCAACAGAGGCCCGGTCGCGCCGAGGAACATGGTCAGAAACGCGATGACGGCAGAAGCGATGGCAAGCCCGGTTCCGGTCAATGCCTTGATCCCCGGCACCTTGCCCCAGGTCATGAACAGAATGAACAGTCCCAGCACGATCTTCATAAACGCGTCCGGCAGCTGCACCACAGTCAGCGCGCCAATCGCCGCGCCGATGATTGAACCTGCGAGAAACGGTTTCAGGAACATCTTGTTGACATGCGCGCGCTGCACAAAGGTCCGCCCGGCATTAGAGCCAAACTGCACCAGACCTTGCACGGGAATCAGCGCCGCGACGGGCACAAACAACCCCATCAGCGCCAGCATCATCACACCGCCGCCAATGCCGAAACTTGCTGTGGTGGCGGACGTAAAGAAACTCGCGATTATCAAAAGCGCGGCGACGCCCGCGCCGATGCCGTCGGGCAGCACGCTCGCCGGATCAACCATTGATCAGGAAGCAGCGCTTGTCGTCGCCGGATACTGGCCGCGCGCGCGGAAACGCCAGAGGTATGACGGCAGGATCGCTTCCATGGTGCGCGGCGTGATGCCGATCCCCTCGAGCGTGCGTCCGTCCTTGATCGCCTTGGCGGAAACAACATTGTCGCTTTCAAGCAGCGTCACCTGATCGCGCGTCAGCTGCGGGCTCGGCAAAAGACCAGCCACAGTGCCAAGTATGCGCGCCGCCCAGAACGGGATCGGCAACAGAATCCGCTTGCGTTCGACCACTTGCAGCAGCTCCTGCATCAATTCCTTGAACGTGCGAACTTCCGAGCCGCCCAGCTCATAAACCTTGCCGCCTGCAAGCTGGCCATCGACCGCGCGCGCGATTGCCTCCGCAACATCGCCGACATAGACCGGCTGGAATTTGGTGTTGCCGCCGCCGATCAAGGGCAGCATCGGCGAATAGCGGGCCATGGATGCAAATTTGTTGAAGAAACCATCTTCCGGTCCGAAAATGATCGACGGACGCAGGATCACCGCGTCTTTCACGGTCTCCAGCACAGCCGCTTCTGCCAGACCCTTGGTGCGCGCATAGTCGCTTGCCGAATCCTTGTCCGCACCGATTGCCGAGACATGGGTCAGACCGGCCTTTGCCGCCCGGGCCGCCTCGGCAATCGCGCGCGCGCCAAATTCCTGCACCGCGCCAAAATTCTGCGCGCCGCTTTCATGCAAAATGCCGACCAGATTGACGACATGATCCGCACCCTCAACCGCCCGGTCCACTGACCAGCGGAAACGCAAATTGGCCTGCACGGCCTGAATCTGCCCGACGCCGCCAAGCGGCTGCAGATGGATGGCAAGATCGGGACGGCGCACAGCCACACGGATGCGATACCCGCGCTTGGCCAGCGCCCTCACCACATGCCGCCCCAAAAAGCCGGACCCGCCGAACACGGTGACGAGTTTGTTGCTGCCGCTCTGTGCCATGTCAAATCTCCGGAGAATTGGCTTGGTCTTAATTGATTTTGCAAGAACGGCAAAGAGGTTTGATTGCCGCATTCATGTGCATTCAGCCGTGCTCATCGCGTTACAGCATTGCCCAGTGGGGGCGGGGCTATGGAGCGGCTCATGGCTTTCGCGCAATCACGATGGGCGCAATCCTGCTGACCGGATCAAGGCCTCGTTTTGTGGAATCGGCTGCGCATGTGTGGGGCGATGTACCACGCAATTGGCGCTGCGATGACAAAGGACGTTATCACAACTGTCGGGAGCCAGACGGTAGCGTTTTCGGACAGGGACGGGATGGACAGCACGGTAACTGCGCCAATCCCGAACACAACGGCGTTCACCATCATGTAGATCAAGGCGGCGATAGCCAGGCGAGTGGACATCTGATTTCCTTTCACGGATTGTCACACCCGGACAAACGCGTGGCAGCAGTCATTGTTCCGGTCGCAGGTCTCAAACCATTCGCCGCAACAAAAAACCCGCCGAGTCGCCCCGGCGGGTTGATCATTTCAGCACTTGGCTGAAACTTACTTCTTTGCCTTCAGCGCAGCGCCGAGGATGTCGCCGAGCGATGCGCCCGAGTCGGTGGAGCCATACTGTGCGACGGCTTCCTTCTCTTCGGCGATTTCCAGCGCCTTGATCGAGACCTGCAGCTTGCGGGTCTTCTTGTCGAAGGCGATGACGCGGGCGTCTACCTTCTGACCGACCTGGAAGCGCTCCGGACGCTGCTCGTCACGATCACGGGAGAGATCGCCGCGACGGATGAACGAGGCCAGATCCTGATCGACCAGACGCACTTCGATGCCGCCATCGGTGATGGCCGTGACTTCGCAGGTGACGATGGCGTTCTTGCGCAGTTCGCCAGAGGCTGCCGGTGCTTCGCTGGCGCCAGCCTTGGACAGTTGCTTGATGCCGAGCGAGATGCGTTCCTTCTCGACGTCCACGTCAAGCACTTGCGCCTTGACCATTTCGCCTTTCTGGAAGTCCTCGATCGCCTGCTCGCCCGGACGGTTCCAGTCGAGATCGGAAAGGTGGACCATGCCGTCAACGTCGCCCTCGAGGCCGATGAACAGGCCGAATTCGGTCTTGTTCTTGACTTCACCCTCAACGACAGTGCCGTTCGGATGCGACTTGGCAAAAGCGCTCCACGGATTGTCGAGCGTCTGCTTGAGGCCGAGAGAGATGCGGCGCTTGACCGGATCAACTTCCAGAACCAGCACATCGACTTCCTG